>JAPPNA010000081.1 GCA_028873925.1 Bacteroidota bacterium
TTGACATTGTGGGACATCCCGGCGGAGTATGCCCGTCCTCTTATGAGTCGGACAATGTTCGGTTCCATAGTTTTGCAAGAGGCTCTGTTGTTTATTCGGGAGGTCGGCATGACGCAGAATTGCCATTGCTCCGTATCATGGGGATTGACAGTGGCCTTGCATTTGTGCTTGAGCAGACAAAACGCGTAAGCGTCCGCAAGGCGCTTCGGAGGATCATGACGGTGACTCTTCTGCGACTCCGGGTCCCATTCCCAGGTGGTCGGAGCAATACGGAAACTGATCGTGGAATACCGTTCCTGGTGCTAAGACTGCAGGTACGCGGCACTCTTAACTTCGATCTTTGCGCCGACAGCTGTCTCGAGGTCAAATGAAGCCCATTCAAGGCGTGGACTCTCGGTAAGGCCCAGTGCAAGAGCAACAAGAAACTCCGCCACAATGCCGCACTCTGTGTTGTCAAGCAGGCTGGAGCCCGACCACTGCCAGTAGTCGCCAAGCGTGACCGGTCCACAGTTGCCGTTGCCCAAGCGAAACCTGTCGGCTGGATTTCTCAGTCGTTGCGGGACCGGTCCCAACTGGGTCGCAGAGTCTGACATTTTACCCGATGCTCTTGTGACGTTTGCGGAACGATGGATCACGCATTCGCCAGCCGAGATCGATCCGGGCCAGCAATCTATCGTCCTTCCCTCTAACGCAGCGGACCATCTGTCTATTGAGCCTCCGCAGCGAAGCGTTCAAGTCCTCGCGAGCAACCGCAATCGCATTATCGAGCATAGCCTCAAAATCATTGTACGTACTGTTGGGGGGAAGGGCGCGCAGATGGTCAACGAGGGAAGGATTGGAAGTACATACTGCTTTCCATTTCCGAGTCTCCAGATCCCAGCATATCTGCTCTCCCAGCTCCAAACCCCCACCCCCGGGGACGCAAATTAAGCCGCGGACCAACCACTGCACCTGTTGTCCATCATCAAACGCAGTTCTCTCCCCTTGGCCCCTCTGCAAAATCAGGATGCCGAACAAGTCGATAGACTCGTCAGTCGTCGTAGGCAGGCGGACTACCTGTTTTTCTTCATCATGCCACACCACAGGATCCCCTGGCATCGGCTTCGGGCCACCCGGAGCAACATGGATGGTTCCGGCTTCCAAAACTCGGAAACCATTCTTGCGGTGCTGAATACTCCCCATTAACCACGCCGGCTGAGTATGCTGGGGTCGGGGATGAATTAGCGCGGTTCTTCTGAACATTTTTTGATATGTGTCAGGCCTGCGGATAGATTTCGGGGGCGGGCATCAGTGCTCCAGGCGAGTACTTGGGTTAGGCTACGACTGTGCATGCCGTTCTACGATCCTTTGAGCATGACCGAATTCGGAGGACACCTCAAACACCCATCGACCGTACCCCCCGGCCGTTACGGCCTTGCACCATTCCCGCATCGCCCGCCATTTCGCGCGGTCGTCAGGCTTCTCCTCGCCCTTGGTCTCCAAGATCAGGTGAACGCCGTTGGTGAGCCGCACGATAAAGTCAGGCCGATACTTGCGCACAATGCCCTTGTGCCTGTAGGTGATCTCAAAATCCAGATGGTCGTTCTTCACCCATGCCTCCACATGCTTAGAAAGGTCCAGGAATGTGGCTTCGCGCCGCTCCAATTCTGAATCGCAGACGCAGTAATTGACATGGTTCTTCCTGGGCACCATCCGCGGACGGGTGGTGTACCAGGTCCTCATATACCGGGTTCCTCCCCATCTATGTGCGGGATCGATTTCCAAACTCGTCTTTTCAACATTTTCTGCCCGGATAGCCCCTTGCAGATGCTCAATGATTCGAGCCATGTTAAGCGCGATCGTGACCTGGCGCTTCAGAGGTGAAGTCTGAAACGGATCAGGGATGGCAATGACCTTGTCGGATGCCAACACCCGCTCAACGATGCCGATGATCTGCGCAACCAGCAGGTGCTTTGCAGCACCCCAGTTACCACTGGCGTTAGCGCAGATGTCACGGGCAGCTTGAAACACCAGATACTGCAGCCTGCAATGCCCCGCCAGCTTGCTAAAGTGTTCGGTATTCAAAGGGTGCACCAGTGACATACCGGGTCTGCCATCAATGATCGGGGCCACATCCGCATCCAGAATTGTTCGCGCTGCGTCCAGATAAAGCGGTTCCAAGGCATCAATATCCAGCGACAGGCGGCTCTGCAACGCGTAGTTGATCCGCTGCACATTGGGCCATCGGATGGCGTAACGTGATTTCCTGGAGTCAAGGGCTACTTGGATTGGCGTGGGGCCATTCGTCTTGGTCTCAATCTTTTCGTGCGGCAGGAATGTAAACGGAATGCCGAACACGTTAACATATTCGGCCGGCAGCAGACCCGTCTCCGAATCAACCTCATAGGAGGTGCGACGCAATCCACGGCCGACCACCTGCTCGCAAAGGAGTTGGCTGGAAAATGCCCGGAGGCCCATGATATGGGTCACTGTCTTGGCATCCCACCCCTCACTCAGCATCCCCACGGAGATCACGTTCTGAATGTGCTCACCGGGCTGTCCTGGCTGTCCGACGGTGTTCACCTTGCGACGGATTAATTCCTCGCGCTCCTTTTTGTTGGTGATCTTCTGTGAGATGTCGAGTTCTTTCTCTGCAGACTCGGCGCGGTTCAACACGCTGCTGTCAATATGCAGGGTTGCTTCCGGATTACACAGCGCATCAACCCGGACCATATTGTGATCCAGCGCATACTTGATTCTGGCGGCGGTCTCGGTCCTGTTGGCGACCGTAATCATCACCGGTGGGGTGCGCTGCTTTTCATTTTTCCATTTCTGGGCCGTACGCTCCCAGTCGTAGCCGAGCAGCATGTAGGCATTGGTCACCAGCGCAGGAAGCGGCGCACTCTCGTGCGCTTTCCTGTTCAGATTCTCCTTTACATCATCGTCCATATAGATGTGGAACAGGCGGGATTTATAGGTCGTCGCGCTAGGGTATGCATCATCCCTCACCACGACTTTAGGTGTTTTGACCAATCCTGCTTCAATCGCGTCATTAAGCCCAAAATCACTCACAATCCAGTCAAAAAGAGCGTCTTTAGTGTTGCGCTTACCTCCCGGCACAAAGGGCGTGGCGGTGAAGTCGTAGCACATCCTGATTCCCCGTGCGCGGTGCAGCCGATCCAGCGCTGCCACCCACTTGGTGGCAGCATCCTTGTCCGCCCTGGACAGACCGCGAGCCTTTTCCTTGCTTGATATCCGCCAGGCGTGATGAGCCTCGTCATTGATGACCAGCACATCCATTGCGCTGTGCATGTCTCCCAAGACCTCTCGCAGCCAAGCGGCATCACTCTTGGCCCCCCGCTTGTCCACACTGCGCCGTTTAGCAATGCGCTCGGCGGTATCCCATTGCAGGGAGTGCCAGTTGCGGATCAAGACCCTACCCTGCCGTAGCCTCTCCCCCATGTCCGTGGGCACTACCCGAAACTCATCATAATAATTGCCAGCATCCGCGGGCTGAAGCACCGAAAGTCGCCGGCGCACAGTCAGCCCAGGCGCTACCACCAGGACATTCCTGGAGAACCGTTTATCCCCGGGATTAGCGACTTTATTGAGAATCTGCCAAGCGATGATCATCGCCATAACCACGGTCTTGCCGGTACCCGTCGCCATTTTCGCGCACTGGCGCACGAACTCGCCACCATCACCCGGGATATCAATGCCTATACGGGCTGGCTGCGGGCCTTCGGTGAGCCAGATGAGCGTTTCGGCGGCCTCAAGCTGGCAGAAAAAGAATGCTTTCCCTGCGCGGCTGTCTTGATCATTCCAGTATTCAAGCAGCCGTTTGGTGATTCCGGTAGCACCCGGATAGCCCTGCTCACGCCATTCTCGGACGCGCTTGCGGATAACGCTAATGCGCGGAATTTCATTAAGCTGGCCGGGGTCATCCGGTCCGTCATAGCCGGGCGTTGCCACCAGGTAGCCAGCATTCCGGCGACGGGGGATGCATGTGAAAGTCTCTGATTCCGCATCGTACGCCCAGTGTGCCGTCGGCTCCTCGTAGGGCGATGTGATGATCAGTTTCTTGATCGTTGGGGTCGTTCGCCCTTCTGATAAATCTGCCGCGGTAAACACAGACTGCTGCCGCATATGTCAGCGCGCTTTGGGGAGGTCCAGGACCTTGAGGCTCTCCACCCCGCGGGTGTCAATGATCTTGACAGCGATCTGCTGATAGTCGCCTGTGCGAAACGCGAGTGAGCGCGTACCCTCAAATGCCTTAATGCGGTCCACATCCAGATTGGCACGGAGCGCTTTGGCGAGCCGCCTCCAGCCGTGCTTTTTGTCCCCTTGCGGGAAAAAAACCTGCCGCGGAAACAGACATCGACCGTTATAATCGGTGTCCAACATCCAGAGAGCGATATCATCCCGTCCGCCCGTGATAATTGTGTTGGTAGTCGGGTTGAAGTAATCAAACCCGTTCACACGCACAATCCAGTCTCCAGACACCCCATTATCCGCTTCTTCAAGCGCAACATCAGGCTGCCCGATGAGCCAGAATGAATCAGTGCCAGCCTTGTTTTTCTGGAGGTCACCGGTCAGCAGGTCAGGATTCATCTGCGTCCGCAGCATGGTGATACCCGCGCTGGTAGTCAGCTCAATGTCTTTTGAAGCCTCCAGGTCAAACTGGAATGCCGCAAAAACAAGAATATCGGGTGCAGGTGAATGTCGCTGAGCCTCCATCAGGGCCAATTCTACCTGCCTCTGCTCCAACGGCGCATAGTCGGGGCCAAAAGACACAGCGACTCTCTGAGCAAGTTGGGAGTTGCGTGCCACTGTCTCCCCAATGGCTTGGAGCCATCGTGTCCCGTGCATGGTTTCCAAGCTCGTGAAATTCATCCGCTCCCCTTGGCGCCCGCGGATACCAGTCTTGAGCAATTCCGCCCGCCAGTCCGCATGCCTTGCGGCAGGTCCCGTCCGATCACGGCCTGCGGGTTGCGTAACAGTGTCCCCCGTTGGCTTTCCAGCACCGCCGCCACTGATGTGACCGTGGGTGCCGGGACAGCCTCAATGGTGAATGGTCCCGTCACCCTGGCGCGCTTACGATCAATATAGGGCTGATCATAGAGCGTAACGACTTTGGGCGGCAGATCGTAAGCCAGTGTCTTGGCGCTGTGTGATTCAACCATCTTGTGCACGATACCACCATCTACACCCTCGTTTGGTCTCTTCAGCTTGTAATAGTCGTAATGGGCAGTCATCAGCCGCTTGCGTGCGATGGCTATAGCGACCCGTGACGTATCACAGGAGATCCAGCGCCGGCCCCACTGCTCGGCCACAAACGCGGTGGTGCCGCTGCCGCAAGTGGGATCAAGCACCAGATCACCGGGATCCGTGGCCATGAGCATGCAGCGCTGAATTAGCTTGCGTGCCGTCTGTACGACATACTGTTTTTTCTGCGCTTGGGACTGCGCCCTCCATATGTTGTGAAGCCGCCTCCCGGGCAATTCCTCTTCATACCTCTTCCATCTCAGTCCACCCCGACCATCCAGCCTTCCTAGGGCCGCAAGGCGCTCCAGGCCCTCATGAGAAACTCTCCAGTGACTGTTGGGACGGCAAGGATATTCCACTCCGTTCCAAACAAAGGGGGCGGAACGCCCTGTGGTAGACCATCCTTGGGAGCTTACGTCCGTACGCTGGTACAGACGTGCTCCCAATGGTAGGTAGCGATCCGGTGCCTGGCGCTCGTCGTCGGTCAATCCACGGACACTACCATCCGGCAATTCAACATTAGCACCCCAATTGAACAGCTCAACCACCTCGCGTCTGGTGAGCCTTTCGTACAATTGCCGGTACTTAACCTGCGCTCGGTCCCTGGCGTAACAAAGCAGATAATCCGCAACCTCGGGAAGCGTATTCGCAGAACTGCCGCCAGAAGTCGCGTAAGTGATCATGGCCACCCTGTTCTCTGCCCCGAATATTTCGTCAAGCAACAATCCGACCCTCAGTACATTCTCCTTCCCCATCTGCACGAAGATGCTCCCTCTCTCAGTTAGCAGCTCTTTCGCGAGCAGAAAACGGTCTCGCAGGTGGTTCAGGTACGAGTGGATGCCCATCTCCCATGTGTCGCGGAATGCCTGGATCTGCTCCGGCTCGGCGGTCAGATGACCAGCCTTGCCATCCACCACATCCCGGTTATTCACGAACGGCTGAAAATTCGACCCGTACTTGATGCCGTACGGCGGGTCCAGGTAGATCATCTGGACCTTACCTGCCATCGATTCTTTCTGGAGCAGGTTGTTCATGACCACCAGACTGTCGCCAGCGATCATCCGGTTGGCCCAGCCATCCTGGTGCTGGTAAAAATCGATCGCCTCACGCAATGGGCGAGGCTGGTCGAACATGGAAAGCTGACCTACCTCGCCGGGCGTTTTCTGCACCTGTTCAATGATCGTGCGGGGATCAATGGTTTCGTGGACATGCAGCGAGACCGTGGGCACCTCAAACGACAGCCGATCTGCCTTTCCCGCCCAGCTCAGGAACGGATCAATGTGCGGGTCGTGGGTGTACGCTGTCGCTGGCACATCTGGATCCGTATGGGCGGTGGCAAGTCCAGCCGGCGGATTGTTGAGCCGCTCGGCATTTTCGTGAGTGTAGGACTCTACGGGACGAGCGGGCTTAGGCATGTGCGTAGATTCGGATTTGGCGCGAGATGACATAATATAACACCAGGATCAGTCCAACGGAGCTGCTACGCCTCTCTCCAATTCTGCAATACCGCCCACGGCTCTCTTGCGGGATCGTTATGGGCAGCTCGTGCGACAAACACCATGAATACCTGGCCACTGAATGAGAACACCTTGAGATTCTTTGTGATGAGAGCACCCGTAGCAAGGACCGTGTTGCGATCCTGGCTAAGGATTGAATAACTGTTGTACTCGTCCCGAAAGCCATCGGCTCGAATCCAAAACGGGTACGGAGGAAACAGGTAACGCTCCATGCCTACAGATAGCTCATCTGTAAACCGGATTGTTCTGCCGCTCGGCATCTTCAGTTCGTTGAAGAGACCGGCCGACTCAAGCGAAGCTGAATCGAGCGCTCCAAGAGTGTCAGCTCCTGCGACTACGCGAATTGCCCCAGCGGTGCTGGTTACACCCCATTCAACGTCTGCAAGCAATGAAGAGTCGGAGAGGAGGGAGTCCCGCCCGATTCTGATGGTAATCGGAGCACCTGTCCTGTCTACCGCTATCCATTCACTCGGATTGGGTTGGATGCGGTTTTCCCACTCGATGAGCTGAGGGGTTCCTTGCCACCACACAATCAACAACACCGCAGCACCCCCAGTAGCGCTGATTCCCTTCCACTTGAACTCAAGTTTCACAGTGCCCCGACAATATACGCTACGCCTGCAGCCCACCCTACCAGGAATATGGATGTCATTGTTGGCGGATACTTGAAATGATACGACAGTAGACACAAAGGCGTGATCAGTATGGTCATCCAGATCACGCCCCTATCTATCCGAGGACGAGATGGCTTAGATTTAGGCATGCAATCAGATAGGGCCAGGGCTAAAGAGCCGAACGCCGAAAAACAAAGGAGAGCCTACACGATAGATGGTCCGCGGGCGTGGCAACCGGTATCCAACGGCCGACCCTGCTAACTCTGTGCAAGACAGCTTCGGATGATTCGGACTGGAATTGATGGATCCTGACCGAAATCCTACAAATCCGCATAACCGGGCGGTGAAGCAAACAACGAGGCATACAGGCAGGTGTAATGAGGGTAACCCGAAGCCCGTGCGGCTGGCATTTCCATGTGGCCGCCTCCGGCATAGCAGCCGACGATTGTCATTTGGACCAAGTGCGTCACGGGGGCTAATTGGCCTCCGGCGGAGAGAATTACCCCCAAGAAAACCGCAACATGTGCTTGGCTACGCCGCTTCAGGCACCAATTTTGGGCTCAGCCGCGTACCTGTGGGTCGGACTTAGGTTCCAGCGTTCGATGTTGAAAGTCACTTAGAACCCCGTCCTATCTGCTTTGTTCCTCAAAAAATGCTCCCCCAGGACTGAGAAGGGCCCGGTTGGATTCGTGTGTCATATCCGGCATATTTGTGCTTCCCGGCAAAACAGCGATTGCCGGATTGGCAGGCGCGCGGCCGTATGCCCTATTTTGATTGGAAAATATCGCCCGCCGTCATGTGGAACTTCAGGCTGGATTTTGCGCACCTGCCGGTTTTCCTGCTGATGGTGACCAACACGCGGGAGGTGCGAGGCCAATACACCCCGTGGGAACCGGTCACTGACGACCAGGGCAGTACATTGCAGGCGGTAGCCGCTACCGGAGCGCAGGGCCGGATGACCATGACGCTCAGCTGTCACGACGGAGATCTCTTGATTTCCGTCCACCTTGCGCAGGACACCCCGTTTGACACGACGACGGCCCGGCCGGAACTGCCCTTGTCCTTCCGCTGGGATAATGAAGCAACCACGACACACCCCTTTACGCAGCATCCCGAAAATGCCCGAATGCTGAGCCTCAGTTCAGCCACTTCCCCCGATGCTGCAGTCTTTGTGGACCGATGGCTCGCGCATAGCCGCATGCGGGCCGGACTGCCCGCGTCACACCTTTATCCCCTGCCGGTGTTGGAATCCTGGTCTCTTACCGGCACTACCGCAGAGTGGACTTCCATGGGGTGTGCGATTCCGCTCATGCCCATCCCCTGATGCCCCGCCATCACACGCGCAACAGGTACTGCAGCTTGAAGAACACCTGGCGGCTGCGCTGACGGAAGAATTTTGATAAGTCGTCCTCGTCAGTGAACTGATCAAAATCATGCGTTGACCCGGCGTGCACCGCGGTGAAGGCGTTGATCTGGTAGGTGATCAGCGGGTCAACCTCCAGCGATCTGCTGAAATCATTGTACTGCACAATGGTCCGCAAATGAAGCCGGCGCGAAAACTGATACCTGATCCGGCTGCGAACAATGAATCCGCTGAAGAACTCCTCCTTTGTATCGCTGTCGGTCAGTCGGGAGTACGCGAACTGCGGCGCAATGGTTAGGTGCCGGCCCGGACTGAATCGCCCAAAAGCACTCATGTCAAGACTGCGGCCCACTTCGGGCGTGGACAGAAACCGTGCGATATCGCGGCCCAGCTCCAAACTGACACCCAACTGGACCGGCTCGCTGAAATTACTGTTGGCAAACAGACTGAATTCGCTGAGCCCGCCGAACCAGACCTCCTTGAATTGCTCGCGTACGCGCTCGTACCGGAGATTTACCTGGGTCTGCCGCTTGAGCTGCATGAACATGCCAGCAGAAAGGAACGTGCTTTTCTGCACACCATACGCGTTCCACCGGCTGCCAAAAACGACATTGGGCCGCAGCCGATCCACAAATGGCAGATGCTCGGACGGATAAAGCGTTACCCCCTGCCAGAAGTACACGCGCTGATTGTTGTTCTGATGCACAAATCCGTTATCGGCGCGGAATGTCGGACTCAACGCCTCGTACCCGGCCTCAAAGCCGTAATGCCGTGACTCCCGATCCAGCTCAAATGTCATCCCATGGCCGCGGAATGATTCTCCGTCCAGAGCCGCAGTGTAACGCTCGTTCGCAAACGTTACGCCGCCGACCTCCTCGCTGAACTCAGCATCCACCGGCTCGGTACTGCGGCTGGCGGCGAACTGCCCGCTGAACCGGTACTTCCTCAGGAAACGGACCGAGCCATCCAGGGTCACGGTGGATCCGCTGCCGCCCAAGTCAAGCCGGCGGTCAGTCAGGATAGCACCCAGAAAGGCATCATTGCCGAAGTTGTGCCGAATGCGGAGAATATTGGATACCGATTTGCCGGACTCCAGCAGTTCGCTGGATTCCTCAAACGGAAGCAGCAGTGGCGAGGTGTTGTCGCGTGCGCCAATGTAAGCCACATCCGTCCGGCCGAATCGCCCGGTCAGCTTTGCCGCGGTCACCGGATCATTGATGGACCGGGTGTAAACAGTTTGAATCTCGGTGTCAAAGAGTCCAGCCCCCTCCTGGAAAAACGGCCGCCGCTCAGGAAAAAACAACGCGAAGGTGGAATTCACGTCAATCTGGGCCTCATCCGATTCAATCTGACTGAAATCAGGATTCACCGTCACATCTGCGGTCAGTTCCGAAGTGATCCCGTACTTGAGATTCAGCGAGGGATCCAGCTTCATCCGATCATTGATGAATCCTGACCCGGGTACGGACGCATCCCTCAGCGCACCTGCATGGGCTCCGGTCAAGGCCGGAAGGATTTCCAGATTGCGTCCGGCGCGAATACCCCGGATCCCTTCTATCGTGCCGAGCTGACAGCTCCAGCAGGGATTGTCCCGGCTGATGGCCGCCCAGGAATACTGACTCCGGCTCTCGCGCGGATGCGTGATCCAGAACGTCGCGCCCCAGGTCTGAACCTCCTGGTTGGGAAAGCGCAGACTCTTGAACGGAACGGCCAGCTCAATCTGGTATCCCGCCTCTGTGATCCGGCCCGCGGAATCGAACAGGATGTCAAATCCGTCGTCTTCATTGTTGGCTGAGATCCGCGTGTCCGCCTGAATACCCAAAGGGTTGGCTGCAATGAAGTAGAGTGCCTGGCCATCACGATTCGGATCCAGCAGCATGCCCGCATAATCGTCCTGCCAAATGCCATCCCGGTCGGACAAATTGGCCCGGATGGAAGCCGGATCGTCCCGGACCACGATGGCTACATACAATGCGTCCGTGCTGTAGGTGATCAGGCCCCTGACCTCCACCTTCGGCCTGCTCTGGTCTCCCGGAAACACCTCGGAAAAATTCACCGCCCGCGCGGCCGTGGCCCATGCCGCCTCGTCCAGCATCCCATCCACCTCAATCGGCCCTGCAGCCTCAGTGATCTTGAGATTTGGCAGAATATTCGGCTTGAATGGCGCGACCACAGTTCCGGCATCGGCAGGTCCGCTGTCCAGCTGCTGCGCTCTTGCGCCCGGTGAGAGAATCACAGCAAGAACTATCAGAGCAACACGAAGCGGTGATGGCAGACTCATATACTGGATCCGAAAGTGGAGGCGTTAGTCCGTGCGTACGGAAGGCTTGCAATATTGGTTACAGAATCGTTACAGGCGGCGGCCCGGCGGGGTGGATTCGCACCTGTGCGGCCCGGTACAGCTCACCTGCAGGCCTCCAGAGCGTCACCATGGGTGGCCAAGTGGAGTCTGATGCGCAGCTCGGCTGCTCCGCTGCCTGCTGTGATGGCCATCGTTACCTCGGCACCAACGGAGCGGGGCCTATGCCCATCGCTGGCTCATTCGTATAATGCCGCTAAGTTATCCGGACACTCATCAAGGCAGATGTTTAACGAACAGACCGTAATTATCACGGGTGCCGGGGGCGGCATCGGGGCCGCAACAGCCCGCCGATTCGCGGCCCTCGGTGCCTCCGTGGTCGTCAACGATATCAACCGGAAGGCCTGCCGGGAAGTCGCCGCTGATATCCAGTCCACCGGTGGCCTCGCCGTGGCCGCACCCGGTGACGTTACCGCTGCCGACGAACCTGAACGACTCGTTCAGAAGGCTCTCAAGTACGGCGGAAAAATCAATGTACTTATCAACAACGCGGGCTTTACATGGGATGGCATGCTCCACAAAATGTCGGACGCGCAGTGGCAACATATCCTGGACCTGCACACCACCGCACCATTCCGACTGATCCGCGCCCTGGCGCAGGTCTGGCGGCCGCAGGCCAAAGCGGAGAAAGCCGCCGACCAGCCGCATCCGCACCGTTGTATCATCAACGTCTCCTCCACCTCCGGCCTACATGGCAGTACTGGACAAATCAATTATGCGACGGCCAAAATGGGCCTCATCGGAATGACCAAAACCGTCGCGCGTGAATGGGGCCCGTTGGGCATCCGTTGCAACGCCGTAGCATTCGGCTTCATGGATACACGACTGACCCGATCCGTTCAGGAGGGACATGTACAGCAGGTGGGCGATCATCATGTCGTGCTGGGGATACCGGACCCGGTACGTCGGGCTGCGTTTGCGCAAATCCCCATGGGGCGACCCGGTACTGTGGCAGAAGCCGCCGGCGGTATCCTGATGCTGGCATCCCCCTGGGCCAGCTATGTGAATGGTCACACACTGGAGGTCACCGGCGGCCTGGGAATTTAGCCATCGGACGCTCCGCCAGCGATCAGTTCATCAATCAGTTTCTCAAACGCCCCGATCGGTTGGATGCCGTTGAGAAAGTGTCCGTTCACAAAGAATGCCGGTGTCCCGGTCACTCCCATACGCTCGGCCGTTGAGACCGACACCTCCACGCGAAGGACCGCACTCTGATTCGCCGCGGACTCCGTATCCGCAGCACAGGACTCCCAAGTCTCCAGATCAATTGAGGCACCCTCCTGCAGCCACTCGCGGCTCTGGTCCAACAGAGTAGCGCGTACTATGCCCCCCTGGTTTTCAAAATACCGGTCATGCAGCATCCAAAAAGCATCATGGTCCTGATAGGCCGCACATACAGCCGCCACGGAGGCCGCCTTGGCCCAATTGTGGATCGACAGCGGCAGCTGTAAATAGACCAGCCGCACATCCCCCGCACGGCGGGCCAGCAGCTCCTTCATCGTATCCGCCGCTCGGGCGCAGTACGGACACTGGAAATCACTGAATTCATAAATGGTTACCGGCGCGTTGTCGGCCCCTCTCGCCGGCGTGCCTTGCGCAAATCGCTCCAGCGCGACATGACGATCCTGCGCCGCGACCGCCATTTGGCGCTCCTCCTCTTCAAGCAATTCGGCCACCGATTCTTCGCTGAGACTGATATCGACCGGGCTGCCCAACAATATGAGCAGACGCGGAGGATCTTCCACCAGGAGCACGCGGTAGGTATTCCGTGCGTTTACCGTAACGATGCCTTCGTGAAACCCCTCAAATGAGCTGGCCACAATCTCGCCCAGGGTTATCTCGGCATCCCGAAGACCGGGAATACTGTACTTCAGATTGGCAATAATCTGGTCGCTTCCGGGCAGCTGCGCGCGGCAGGGCAGCCCCAAAATCAACAATGCGGTCCACAGCAGCAATTTTCGGGGCATGAAACATTTTCTGGCGGGACTTGAATAAACAGGTGGCCCGTTCATATGTTGCTGATCACAGCGCTTCAAATTCATGAGCAAGCACACTCCTGATCTGCCTCGCGAGGTCTACCATCTGTTTGACCTTTACGTTCACGATCAAATCTCGCGCCGCCAGTTCTTGGATCAGGTATCCCGTTATGCCGCCGGCGGCCTGACTGCTGCGGGCATTCTGGCCTTCCTATCACCCAGGTACAGCAGTGCGCAACAGATCCGCGCCGGCGATCCCCGCCTGGATGAGGAATATGTCACCTATGAAAGTCCCGATGGGGGTGGCACCATCCGGGGCCTCCTCTGTACGCCGGCGGACATGACCGACCCCAAACCGGGTGTCGTGGTCGTTCACGAGAATCGCGGACTCAATCCGCATATTGAAGATGTCTGCCGGCGGGCTGCGCTGGCCGACTTTATTGCGCTTGCCCCGGATGCCCTCACGCCGCTGGGTGGCTATCCCGGTAATGATGATGACGGGCGCGCCCTGCAGCGTCAGCGCGATCGTGCCGGTATGCTTGAAGACTTCATCGCAGCCTTCCGGTATCTCCGCGTGCATGAGCAGTGCACAGGCAGCGCAGGGGTTGTGGGGTTCTGCTTCGGAGGCTGGGTATCCAACATGATGGCCGTCCGCCTGCCCGAACTGGGAGCAGCGGTACCCTTCTACGGAGGACAACCATTGGCAGAGGACGTACCGTCCATTCAGGCCCCACTGCTGCTTCATTTTGCGGAACTTGACACGCGTGTCAATGCGGGCTGGCCTGCTTATAAAGAGGCGCTGAAAGAGCACGATAAAGTGTTTACGGCGCACATTTACGAGGGCCTGCAGCACGGATTTCACAATGATACCACGCCGAGATTTGACGCGGAGGGGGCGCGCCTCGCCTGGGAGCGGACCATTGACTTCTTCAACGAGCACCTGCGCTGAATCAGATTTTCAACTGCAACCGGGTGTCGGTAACCAGTGCTCTCGCCTCATCCCGGGTAGGAGCTTCCGCGTAAATGCGCAGGACTGGCTCGGTGCCGGAGGCGCGTACGAGCAGCCAGGCATCCGCCATAAGGTGCTTCACTCCATCCAGACGGTCTGTGCCGCGTACGCGGCGGCCAGCAATCGTACTTAGCGCCCACCCCTGACTGAAGCGATCCACAATGGCCTTCTGGCGCGAAGTCCGCACATCCTCACGGTGATAGGCGTGCGGCCCGAAGTCGCTGAACAGTGCGTCGACCAGAGCGGACAACTTTTCCCTGCTTCGGTGCAGCATATCCAGCAGAAGCAATCCCACATAGATGCCATCCCGTTCGCAGATATGGCCCGCCACGGCAATGCCGCCCGATTCTTCTCCGCCAATCAGCACCGGTATTTCCAGAAAGCGCGGCGCAATATACTTGAACCCGATGGGCAGGGTCTCCACCGGCAACCCCCAGCGGCGGCCCATCTTTTCCAGTATGGCGGAGGTCGCAAATGTGCGCAGAACGGTTCCGCTGATTCCGCAATCCTGGTGCAGATAACGGGCCAGGAGCGCCATGACCATGTGAGAGGTCACCATGCGGCCCTTCTCATCCACCACGCCGATGCGGTCCGCGTCTCCATCATTGGCAATCCCCATGTCCAACCCGGCGGCCGGCACAACCTGCCGGAGTTCTCCCAGATTGCGCTCAATGGGCTCCGGCGCAATACCCTCAAATCCCGGATTGAACACGCTATGCAGTTCGTGCACTGAATCCGCTCCGAGGAGTCGGCTAAGCAGCCCCTGCCCGGCACCGAACATGGCATCATGTGCCACGCACAGCCCGCTCTGTTTGAGCGCCGACAGATCAAACTTACTTTCCAGGTAGGCCAAGTAAGCCGCAGTTAAGTCCGCCTCTACCAGCTCACCCCCGCCGGGGGCCTGGTAGGCTGGCTCCAACGGCCGTACCTCGCGCTCGACCGCTGCGATCATCTCTACGGTGGCGGGACCCCCGAAGGAGGCCTTGATCTTGAATCCGTTATACTCGGCCGGATTGTGACTGGCAGTAATGACGATCCCGGCCTGAGCTCCAAAGGCCTGGGTGGCCCACGATACCGCCGGCGTGGGGGTCATGGCAGGGGACAATATCACACGGGCACCCTCCCTGACCAGCTCCTGAGCTGTATGTCCGGCAAACGCCGAACCCATGAAGCGTCCATCATACCCCAATACTATCTTTGGTCGGGTGTGACCCAATTGCCGGAGCCAGGCGGCCGTAGCTCTGGCCATCCGAGTCAGGTTCGCAAACGTAAATTCGCGCGCCACTACCGCACGCCACCCGTCAGTCCCGAAACGCAGTGTGCTATCCATCCGCTACCGGATCATTGCCTGGGCCACGATGGCTTGGGCCTCGGTCAGGATCTGCCCCAGATGCGTCCCGCTAAGGAAACTCTCGGCATAAACCTTGTAGAGTGCCTCCGTCCCGGACGGACGCGCGGCAAACCAGCCGTTAGCCGTGCTCACCTTAAGTCCTCCAATCGGTGCATCATTGCCGGGGGCGCGCGTCATTGTGTGCCGGATCGGCTCCCCAGCCAGGGTTCGGGCCATCACATGCTTTGGCGAGAGTGAGGCCAGAATTTTTTTCTGACCGGGACTCGCCGGCGCATCTACCCGCCGGTAATAAGCGCGGCCGAACCGGTTTTCAAAGGCCTGATAATGCTCACCGGGATCCTGATCGGTTACGGCAAGGATCTCAGCGGCCAACAGCCCCATAATGATTCCATCCTTATCGGTCGTCCACACCGTGCCGTCACGGCGCAGGAACGCGGCCCCTGCACTTTCTTCACCGGCAAAGCCCAGGTCACCGGCCTGAAGCCCGCCTACAAACCACTTAAAGCCCACCGGCACTTCATATATCTCCCGCTGCCCTTCGGCGGCCACCCGCTCCAGCATTGAGCTTGACACCAGGGTTTTTGCCCACTTCGCATCTATTGACCACTGCCGGCGGTGTTTGAACAGATAGCTGCCAGCCACCGCAAGATAATGGTTGGGATTCATCAGGCCCACACTGCGCGTTACGATGCCGTGGCGGTCCACATCCGGATCATTGGCGAACGAAAGGTCAAACCGGTCACGCAGCCCAACCAGATTGGCCATGGAATGCCTGGAAGAGCAGTCCATGCGAACAAGTCCGTCATGATCCAGGGGCATAAAGCCGAATGTGGGATCGATGGCCCTGTTAACTACGCTCAGATTCAGGTTGTACCTGTCGACGATCACATCCCAGTAATGCACGGCCGCCCCGCCCATGGGGTCTACGCCCATTTTCAGACCTGAATCCGCGATAGCCTGCATATCCACGACAGACACCAGATCATCCACATAGTCAGCCATGAGACTGCGAACAGTCGTACCGCCGGAATCCAGGGCGCTGTTGCGCCTGATCCCGCCCGGCCGCCGCATGAGTTCACGTGCTCGTGCCTCTATCGCCTGCGTCAACCGCGCGGGGGCCGGACCACCGGAGGGCGGATTGTATTTGAAACCCCCGTCATCGGGAGGATTATGGGACGGCGTAATAATGATGGCATCCGCCAATCCATACTCGCGCCCGCGGTTGTAGCTCAGTACGGCATGCGACACGACCGGTGTCGGCGCGTAATCCGGATCCATTATGATCGGCACATCATTGGCTTCCAGCACTTCCTGTGCCGTTCTACAGGCCGGTTCGGAAAGCGCATGCGTGTCCTTGCCCAGGAAAAGCGGACCCGTAGCCGGACGCAATTCGCTAACCGCCTGGCAGATTGCCGCGATGTGCGAATCATTGAACGACCCCATTAACGAACGGCCCCGATGGCCGGAGGTCCCGAAACTCACCTCGTGCTCCGGTGCCTGATCATAATAGGCACGGATAATCCCCTCAATACCTGCAGCGGTAAATCGCATTTGCTCTAATCTGAAAGATCCTGTGCGTCGGACCGCGTCCGCAGGAGTGCACGCGCACTTTCGCGCATCGCGTCGGTCACCTCGGTTCCGGTGAGCAGCCGCGCCAGATGCTCCAATCGCTCTTCTTCGGTGAGCCGCCGAATTTGCGACACCGTCCGCCCGGCCTTCGGATGCTTTTCCACGGTGTAGTGGGCCTGCCCCAAAGCAGCTATCTGGGGCAGATGGGTAATGGCTATAATCTGATGATAGCGGGCCAGATCCGCCATGGCATGTCCAACCTTGCGCGCGGTGGTACCGGAAATACCGGTATCAATCTCATCAAACACCAGAATGGGCAGCCGATCGCTTTTGGCCAGCACCGTTTTGAGAGCGAGCATGATACGGCTCACTTCTCCGCCGGATGCAATGCGGGCCAGCGGCTTGGCTGGTTCGCCCGGATTTGTAGCGATCAGGAATTCCACCTCATCCATGCCTTTGGCGGATGCAGCATACCGCTCGGCCTTCTTACCGGCGGTGGTCAGCCGGATCCAGCCCTGATCGTCCCTGCGCCGGGTGAATTCAGCGGCAAACCTGCACGAGGTCATCCCCAACTGATCCAACTCAACGGTAATGGAGGCCTCCAAATGTTCGGCCACCTCGTGCCGCTTGATGGACATGCGCAACGCAGCCGCAGACAGATCCGCCTGCACTTCAGCAATTTCTCCGTCCAGTTCCTTAAGCGAATGTTCAAAGTTGCTCACCAGGTCCGCCTGCCGGCCGATGGTTGCCCGGTGCTCCATGACCGCCTCCATCGATCCGCCGTACTTGCGCTTGAGCCGTTCCAGATCCCGCAGCCTCAGTCGCACATTCTCCAGATGGTCCGGATTGAATTCGATGCGCGCGTTGTAATCCTGGAGTGTCGCGGCCACTTCCGACACGGAAATCTGTGCTGATCGCAGCTCTTCCAAAGCCTCCTCCAGCGTACGGTCTATGCGGACGATATCCTGCAGTGCGTTGCGTGCGATTATCAGCTGATCCGACGCGGCATCGTCGCGGGCATAGAGCAGATCATAAAGGGTGGCCGTGGCCTCAAACAGGTTCTCCGCATTCTCCAGCCTGCGCTCTTCATCCCGAAGCAGCACATCCTCCTCCGGGGCCGGATCCACCTCGTCTATCTCCGCAATCTCAAATTCCAGCTGCTCCTTCTGCGCAGCCAGGCGATCTTTGCGTGTTACCAGCTCCTCGCGCTTTGCCCAGAGCGCCTGCAGGATGGCATAGATTCGGCGATATCCGTCCCGCATGCCGTGCAGCCCGCCGAAATTATCCAACAGATCAAGGTGGGTTTCCGTACGGAGCAGCGACTGATTTTCATGCTGCCCGTGCAGGTCAATCAGCTGTGCGGCCACCTCGCGCATCACCGGCAGGGGCGCAGGTGTATCGTTAAT
The DNA here is from genome assembly GCA_028873925.1 of Bacteroidota bacterium. Lineage (GTDB taxonomy): Bacteria > Bacteroidota > Rhodothermia > Rhodothermales > Bin80 > JAPPNA01. Next base: position 18,409 of record JAPPNA010000081.1, read on the forward strand.
GAAGGCCCGGCTTGACCGGGTGGAGATTTCGCGCCGCATGATCAGCTCCGGTGCTGCATCGATCCGGTGTTCATGCAGCAGCCTGGCGAGCGAGGGTGCCTCCGCCTCATCAAAGATGCCTTCAATGATCGCCTTGCGCGCGCCTGTGCGTACTGATCCCATTGAAGCGCGCTCACCCAGAATCATCTTGAGTGCACCGATCATGATGGACTTGCCCGCACCGGTCTCTCCGGTGAGGATGTTCAGCCCGCCTTCAAACTCAATCTCGAGTTCGTCAATGATGGCAAAATTGCGAATGGACAGACTCCGAAGCATGTTCCATAAAAGCCTCAGAGGGCCATCCTGTTTCTGCACACCCATAAATGGCACCCTGATCCGGGGCAGCCTCCGGCCGCTACGTACCCAATTGCGGCATGATCGCATTCTGGGGGATGCGTGGATTCCAAGCAGAATCGCCGCACAACCGGATCCATTACGAATCGGGCTCTCGCCCTATCGGCCACGCCTCGCGCGGAGGGACTCCATGAAGAAATACAGCGAGTGCAGGCGGGTCGGGAAGTTATATCCGCCCCGGACCAAGGGGTCTGACTGCAAGGATCCGAGGCTTTTCATACGCCGAAGAAACCGGTCAAATGCTTTCTTTTCTCTCTCAGCCAGCTGACTGAGGATGGCGGATCTTCGGAATGATCGACGAGGCGAATTCGAGATTTTCCACAGGATTGATCTGTAGCGCTCACTACGAATTACCTGAAAGACTTGCGGATAGAGAAATTTCTTGCCAATCTCGTCCGCTGCGATTAGGATGCCCTTAAGAACATCTTCACCACTGATGACCTTGCTGGATGCTGTCAGCCAAACGGCATGTCCTATCTCGTGAGCCAGTACCGGCAGCCCTCCCGTATACTCAATCAGCCGTTTCAACTGGGTGTCGCCGACCTTTCCACCAACGCTCTCAAACGCGTTCCGATAAAACCGGCTGACCTCTTCGTCCGACCATGGAGCGACATCAATCAGGTCAAAAACGCGGGCCAGTGATGGCTGGGATTTAATGAGTTCCTGCCGTCGTTCCTCCAGCCCGACCATGAGAATGCACATCGGCAACCGATATCGGGAAATCGCAATCTGATCCACGGCACTCTTGAACCAATTGGCGAATTTTGCCGAGCCAGCGAGTCCGTTAATGTCGTCAAGAATCAGAAGAAGCGCTTTTCTTTGAGCCTTAACGGTATCCAAATACTTTCTGATGGCGGGTACGAAGTCCATGGCCAGTTGGTCCAGGTCATGACTCTTCAGATCCAATTTGAGCGTGATCCCAAATATCCCCACTTCCCGCACCCGATCACCAAAAAAATTTCTGACCTGTTCGTGCCAGGGCTTTTGAATGCTCTCTTCCAGAAGACTGTTGAACACCTTGCTGAGCATTCCGCTCAGGTCCGCTACATCGCCGAGCAATGCATGACATCCGACTATACCTTCTTTAGTCTCGGCAAGACGATGTACAAATGAGGCAAGAGAACTCTTGCCTATCCCGCGTTCGCCTGTAATGAATCCGACCCGTAACTGCCCCTGAGAAGATGCCCGCACCATCCCGAAAAGACGCTCGATCTCTTTTTCGCGACCGGTAAACAATTCAAGCGGCGTTTCCTGCCCAGGCCTAAATGGACTGGATTCCAAGTTCATGCTGCAAGAATGCCGAAACGGATTGATATGGTACGCCTTTACTGCCCCGGATGCTCCGAACTTGCTGGCACCACAGCACTGAGTCGGTCAGGCGTACCCGTAGCGTTAGGGGGCGGCGCGGTGTTATTGGGGTCCGATGGCTGCTTTTTCGCTTTCGTTCCGGGCCTCAGTCCGGCTCCCTTAAATCGGTTTCCGCCCCCTGCCCGTTGAACAGGATGTGCGGTCATCCCGGATCCGGCTCTCTACAAAGCGCATTCTATTTGCTTGCGGGTGTCTCTTCGTCTTCGGCCCAAGGTGCAGCAGGCCGCGATGGTCGATCAGCTTTTCGTCTGAGAAACGCACGTATTTCCCTGACTTCACTTTGTGTTTCGGCCAGAACCCTTGTCGCAGCCTCCGCGTCGTCTGCCGGTCAATCGCGGCATGCACCATGTCCCAGGTATTCGCCCAGCCGGATAAAATATCCGGTTGGGTTGCTTTACTACCGCCTCGGCAGCCTACACGCCATATTTGGCCGCACTCTGTGCACGGAACCGGCAGCAGATACGGATGCCTTGCCCGGGCGGGTAATTCCATCCCATGCGGCAGCCTAGGAAGCGCAATGGCTCTTCTGCAGGCATCGGGCCTTCTCCGCGTTGACCGGCATCTTCGCCTTGCTTAATATCCGTTCGCAAACCGCCGGCATCTGCTGTGCAGGCGCGAGGCCCAGCACGCGTTGGGCATCGGCATAGCCTACAATCTCCGCAGATAAGTGCCCGGCGTAGCCCAGCATTTTCCAGCCGAGGATGAATCGGCGCATACAGATGTTGCTCATCAGAGGGGGCGGCTCTGTGGCGGCCCCTTCGTCGTCGTACGGCCCGGATTTGCGGTTCGTTTACCCCCTTGATGACGTTACCGGCATCACCAGCTATGCCTTCAACAGCTGCCATATGGGGCCATGGCTGACCCGACGCGCTATGCAGCGCATCAGCTCTGTGTGCGGGATCTCTCCGCAATAATTGGACAATTCCAGGTCCACCGGACCCCGATAACCCCGATTGAGCAAGCCGTAAATGCAGCCTACCGCATCATGCGCACTTCGCGGTATCCCTGCAGGTCCGCCGCAAAGATTGGCCATAGCACGAGCCATGCCGATGTCCGGGCCACCCGGACGGTAGTCAGGTTCAAAAGACGAAACGTCCTGCCTTCCTATCAGTATCTGACGCACCGGTTGCGACGCGTAGGCATTCCCCCGAAGGTCCCGCGACAGTTCCCCAAACCAGGCCTTAGCACCTCAATGTCTGGGGTTCGCGCTCTGTCCACGCCCGCTATTCCGCCATTCTCATGTCTCCCAGAAGACAATCCCATCCCGCCACACGACCGGAATGGCTCACTCCAGGTCCGGACACTCAAGGCACGAACTCACACGAAACAAAGACGAGTGGCAAATGCACCGAATGTCCAGATTCCCGTTCCTGCCTTTCTCCCATTTCCGGCGATCGCAACCCGGCAGATTCGCGATGCATTCCATCCATATCGCGTGCTGCTCGGGGATAGAATTGGCCGGGAGTCTACAGACGTAGACTTTCTCGAAGGCTGTGCCGCGAATGGACACCGGCAGATCCATATGACCCGCACCACGGATAAGCTGATCCGCCTGGCCTGACGTAGTACATCCCGCAATGCAACTCTCCGCAAGGCAGTCCTGTGCGGATTCTGATGATCGGCAGGCAATAGGACCCTCAACGCCGGTGCCAACGACAACCGGCACCGGCTACTGATGAGAATCTTGGGCAGGAGTGGTGTCCGCTGCTGCGGCGAGCAATGCAATCGTCAGTGCAATCTTCAGAATCTTCCTCATAGTCGTATAAATCTGCTTCCGGGGCCAAGAATTAGCATCCAAAATCCTGGGCAAGTTACGCTATGCGGCGCGTTTGAACCCGCAATCTGACGGAATAATGTGGAAACACTCCTTGCTCTTCTCCTCGCGCAGGCTGCACATACCGCTGATTATGGCCCCACATGTGCACATACCCGGGATCTGCACCGCCTGCGGGCCTGGATGGCACCGCAGGTCGCGCTCATTACGCCCGGCCGTGACAGTGCTTATATTTGCGACCACTGCCACATGGACACCGAGCATTGCGCCCGACGCGCTCTCCCGCCAGCACGGGCTGCCGCTTTGAACTGGGGTCCCGGCCCGCACCATCCGACCTGGATCCCGCCACACCAAATGAAGGTGCCGGCGAATCATGGCGGGCGCTGGCCCGTTTGCGGTCCAAACGTGACCTTGACCGTGTAGCCGGTGCCTGACGACGCTCTACGGCAGGGCCTGCCCGAAATACAAACGATACCACATCACGGCCAATGTTCTCCAGCACATCACTGAAAAGCCTGAACGCCTCCATCTTATACTCAACGAGCGGATCCCGCTGCCCGTACGCCCGGAGCCCAATTCCCTCCTTAACCTCATCCAGCGACCGCAAATGCTCAGTCCACTGCTCGTCGGTCAGCGTCAGCATGGTGGACCGCTCAAGGGCATTGTTGATTTCCTGGCCCTCCGTGTTCAGCACATCCTCTACCTTCACCACCACCCTCAGGCGCCGATGACCATCGGCGAAGTCAACAAATACACGCTCCGGCTTATTGTCCACCTCCGACTTGCTGAGTCGCTCCATGCTCCGGTAGAAGACATCCGCCAGCGCCTGCCGCTTGCGCCCGTAGAAGGCTACCGCCTTGTCAAAAATGTCATCCACCACGCCATCTTCGCCCAAATCAAAGATTCGCTGCCGATCCTCCGCATAATCAAACGAAAGCCGGCGACGCACCTCCTCCCGCATTTCATCAATCTCTCCCTCCCCGTGATAGCGAAGCACAATCTCATCGATGACCTTGTAGACCATATCCAGCACTTCCCCGTGAAAGCGCTCACCCTTGAGCGCATGCATCCGCCGATCGTAAATGACCTCGCGCTGTGCATTGAGCACATCGTCGTACTCCAACTGGCGCTTGCGGATGGCAAAGTTGTTCTGCTCCACCTTTTTCTGAGCCCGCTCAATGCTCTTGGTTACCCACGGATGCGTAATCACCGCCCCTTCCTCAAGCTTCAGACGGTCCATGACCCCGGCCACCCGATCCGGACCAAAGAGCCGCATCAGGTCATCCTCAAGTGAGATATAGAACTGACTGGCCCCGGGATCTCCCTGGCGTCCCGAACGGCCACGCAGCTGCAGGTCAATTCTGCGACTCTCATGCCGCGCGGTGCCGATAATGGCCAGACCGCCTTTTTCAACAATGCCCGGTCCGAGTTTGATGTCCGTGCCGCGCCCGGCCATGTTGGTGGCAATCGTAACGGCACTGCGGTGTCCGGCTTCCGCCACAATCAACGATTCCTGTTTCGCACGGTCCCGTTTAGCATTGAGCACATTATGCTTGATGCGGGCCCGCTTGAGCATCCGGCTTATGGTTTCCGACACGTCAACGGAAGTCGTCCCTACGAGCACCGGCTGGCCGGAGCGGTAGTACTCCTGGATCTGGTCAATCACGGCCCGGTACTTCTCCCGACGTGAACGAAAAACCAGATCCTCCATATCCTCCCGCACGATGGGCCGATTGGTGGGCACAACCACCACATCCATCTTGTAGATCTTGAAGAATTCCTCCGCCTCCGTCTCCGCCGTACCCGTCATACCCGCCAGCTTATGGTACTTGCGGAAGTAATTCTGGAGCGTGATCGTCGCATACGTCTGCGTGGCCGCCTGCACTTTCACTCCTTCCTTGGCTTCAATGGCCTGATGCAGCCCATCGGAATAGCGTCGTCCGGGCAGGACCCGTCCGGTGTGCGTGTCAACAATCTGGACCTTATCGTCCTGAACGATGTACTCGGTATCCCGCTCGTAGAGCGTGTAGGCCTTCAACAGCTGCTCAATGGCGTGCAGACGTTCGGCCCGATCCGCATAAGTGGCGTACAGCTTCCGCGTGCGCTCATCCAGTTCATTCTTCAATAAGCGCAGATCGTTCTGGAGCTTGTTGTCCTTCTTCTGCTCACTAAGATCCTCACGTTCCTGCAGCTCATCATAGAGCACCTGCTTTTTGTCCTCGTACTCCCGCTTGAAGCGGACTGTCTCTTCGCCCACATCAGGAAGAACGTACAAATCCACATTCGCGCCGGAGGCCTTAGCCACGAACTGGCGGCCCTGCTCTGTCGGCTCAATGGCATGCTGCTTTTCGTCCAGTGCGTAGTTGAGCACCTCATCCACCAGCGGCATGTTCTTAGCATTGTCCTGCAGATAGAAAAACTCCGTCTTACGCCGGAGCTGTTCCACGCCAGGCTCCTGTAGCAGTTTTATGAGCCGCTTGTTGCGTGGAAATCCGCGAGCTGCACGCAGGAGCGCCAGCCCCGCCTCCTGCTCCACATCCTTCGCCTCACGCTCTTCACCCCTGGCCAACAGCGCGTCGCGCGCCTTAAGTTTCCGGTCCGCCTCAGCCACATATCCGGCCACAATGCGTTTTTGCGCATGTACCAGCCGCTCAACCGCCGGCTTGAGTTCATCGAACCGACTCTTGTTGGCCCGAGGTACAGGTCCGCTGATGATCAACGGTGTTCGTGCCTCATCAATGAGGACCGAGTCCACCTCGTCCACTATGGCAAAATAGTGGTCCCGCTGGACCAGCTGCTCCGGTTCAACCACAAACGAATTGTCGCGCAGATAATCGAAGCCGAACTCGTTATTGGTGCCGTAGGTAATATCGGCCTTATAAGCCCCCCGCCGTCCGGGGGAATGGGGTTCGTAGAGGTCATTGACATCAACGGTCAATCCCATAAACTCAAAGACGGGACCCATCCACTCAGCATCACGCTGGGCCAGGTACGGGTTTACCGTTACCAGATGGACACCCCGGCCCACCAGTGCATTGAGGTACACCGGAGCTACGGCCACAAGCGTCTTGCCCTCACCGGTTTTCATTTCCGCAATGTTGCCCCGGTGGAGCACCACGCCCCCGATAAGCTGCACATCGTAGGGAATCATGGCCCAGGTAATCTGGGTGCCGCCCGCCTCCCAGGTGTTGGGCCATATGGCCCAACTGCCCTGCAGCTTGGGATAGGCGCGTTTCTCGGCAATCCGGCGGTCATGGTCGGTCGCCCTGACGCGAAGCTCACCGCGCTCGGTCAGTCGACGACAGACTTCCTTGATGACCGCAAACGCCTCAGGCAGTAGGTCCTCCAGGGTTTCATCAACGACTTCAAGCCACTCTTCCTCCAGCTCATCCAGCTCCTCAAACAGATCCTGGCGGTCCCGCAGAGACAGCGGCTGCTGGTTTTCGTCCTTACCCGCTCGCAGCAGGGCCCGGATTTCCCGCTTGCGATCTTCAATCTCAACCAGCGCCTGGCGGATCAGACTCCTGAACTTATCGGTATATGCCCGAAGAGCGTCGTCGGACAAATTGCGCAATTTGGGGGTCTCTTCGTGTATCGCTGCCACAACGCCCTCATATTGGCGTTTAAGCAGACGCTTGTTCTTGTCCCCGAAAAGGTTGGCTATGAAATCCAGCATCAGACTGCAACCCGGCAAGTGCCCGGGCGAATAATCAAGGTACCCAGGTGACGAATAATGGCGGCTTCTTCAAGTTCCCCGGTGATCTCATCGCCTTGGTACACGGATTTTGGACGGAATTGTTCCGTTCGCATAGCTGAGGGGGAGCAATGAGAATACTTATTGCAGTTTGTATGCTGACGCTCGTAGCACACGCCGGGCGTGCCCAGTCTACCACTGCCTTTGACTTTTTGCGGCTGGAGCCCTCAGCCCGGGCGGCCGCGCTGGGCGGAACGGCCGTTGTACTGACGGATGCCGATGTGGGGGCCTTCTTCTACAATCCGGCCCTGCTGAATGTGGACATGGATCGGCAGGCATCCATAACCTATCTGAACCATCTGAGTGATCTACAGGCCGGTTTTGCAGGCTACAGCAGGGATTTCGGGCCCATAGGGACAGCGGCTTTGGGTGTCAGATTTGTCCACTGGGGGACCATCGCGAAGGCGGATGAATTCGGCGAAGTGACCGGAGAGTTTACCGCCGGAGATCTGGCCTTCACCCTGGGAATGGCACGCAGTTACGGTGAGGACCTGCGTTACGGGCTGAACGTCCATGCCGCATATACCTCCGTGGCCGAGTACGGAGCAGTGGCCCTGGCTGCAGACGCGGGACTCGTTTGGCACCATCCGGAGGCGCTGCTGACCCTGGCAGGCTCAATCAACAACCTGGGACTGTTTGTTGAGTCCCTCGGCACCTCCCAGGACAGGCTGCCGCTGGATGCTCGAATCAGCGTGTCCAAACGATTGCGCTACATCCCTGTTCTTACGGCGCTTACGCTGCATTCTCTGCAGGATTCCTTTGAGCTCACGTCACCTGAGGAGGCGTTTCGTCATGCGATTTTCAGTCTGGAGTTCCAAGCCATTCCGGTCTTCCATATCAGAATCGGATACAGTCACAACCGGCGTAATCTTAAGTCAGACAGCCGGTTGGACCTTGCAGGTTTCGGCACCGGTTTCGGGCTCAGGATTCGCGGAATTGGGCTGGACTACGCGTACAGTTCCTGGTCGTTTGCCGGTCTGCACCGGTTTACCCTAAAATCCCGTCTGTAATCAGGCCGCGCTCGGTATAGAAGTTCACACGTGCTCGCAGGGCGTGCGGCGTGACACGTTGGCGGATCTCTTCAAGCTCCACCCCATTCTTTAACCACAACAATACGGCAGTAAGTCTGAGGCTGCCTGGTGTTATGCCCGGGCGCACGATGCCCGCATTGTTTAGCATTGCTGAAATGCGGATGTGTACCGTGCGCGTGGTCAGCCGCTTACCTCGGCCGCGGGGGCCAAGAGGTACAAACAGGGGATCCGACATACGCCTGCTGCTGCGGAGGTTCAGATAATTCTCCAGCGAGGAGGATGCGATGGCATCCAGAGAAATTTGCTTCATGCCCCGTTCAGATGCGCCATCCATGCGCAGCCGCCACCCCCAAGCCGTTATGTCCAGGTCTCGGACATGAGCCTGCACTATCTGCACATCGTTGAGGCCTCCATAAAGCATGCACGCGACCAGCGCGTGATCGCGTGCACCCGATTCGGTAGTAGCATCAATAGCCTTGAGGAGTGCTGCGGCCTCATCCTGCGTCAGGATTTCCCGGGGCTGAGCGCTTGGCTGGGTATCCAGGGTGATCCCCGAAAACGGATTGGATGTGATTAATCGGCACCAGATCAGATATTCACAAAAATGCTTCAGCGCCCGCAGGTAGACTGTTACCGATGAAGGCGCCAGCTTTCGGTGTTCCTTCAGGTATTTCTGATAGGCGGCCACAGTCTCGGTGTCCAAGGTAATCTGACCCGCCTGGTGCTCGTTGATCCAGCGGATAAACTCGTTCAGGCTACGTGTGTACGTCCCCGCAGTGGAGGCACTATTGGTTCTCCGGATCAGATACTCCGACTCAAATGCGGCCAGCCGCTGGCGAATCTCGGAGGCTCTCAGCGATGGTATCTCCTCAGCGGAAATTTTCAGCTCGGACATCTTGGAATGGGCGGGATCGCTTCCACCTTACAGCATCGTCCCTTTGAATTTACAAACTATCTGGTTGATGGACCGGGATTGCACCAGCGGATTGATGATACGATGGATGTGGAACCAGGACCCGCGACAACCCTGCTACACACACACCGGGCGGAATCTCTATTCTCAGTCCAGTCTGCCGTCGGGCTTTGGAAGACGCGTTTGCCGATCCTACTCACTCAGGATTACGAACTGACTGCTGCGCACCTGCGCGATAACCGGACTGTGGACCGCATCTCCATGATTGTTAAACGAAAATAAACCGAAAATTGATGCGAAATCCCGAATTCCCGCTAATCCTTGTTGAATGGACTCCGAATCATATCGGGTCCGGTTCCTCAGTGCCTCTCCAAGGATGGATACCGCAGCGTAGCCACGGGCTGCGAGATCGCCCGGCTCTTCTCCGAATCGTTTCTGGAATCCGGTCACGAAAGCCTCACTCTGCGGTACGGATGAGTCGCGCAACCAAGCCTGAAAAGTGATGATGCCCTCTGCGGCACCCGGCTCAGCGGCATCAATGGCCTGGATCACCTCAAGGGCTACGAACGGAATGATGAACGGAATACGGAGCCCCATCCGATAGGCCGCCACCGGCATGCCGATACGCCCTTCGGGCAGTGCGGACAGAAAAATCGCCGACGGAGTCGGGACCGCATCGCGAATGGCTATCAGTTGCGCGCTTACATCACCCAATTCATCCCCTTGGGGTCGACTGAATGAGCTCTCGTGAACAATCGTCACATCCTGATACTTCCCGAGCTCCTGCGTGATGAAATTGTGGCTGTCAACGGAGAACGCGTCTTCGTCATTGACCATCGTTGCTACATGGGTGAAATTCAAATGCTTCCTGGAGATACGCACGCCCGCCGGGACCACGCGGTCCAACGTGATCTGGGAGCGAAACAGAAAATCACTTTGTGCGCTCAACCCAATCTTAGCTGAGGTGGGACTGATCGTTACCACCTTTGCGCCATTGATCGGCGGGATCGCCCGCTCTGTCTCTGAAGAAGTTAACAGCCCGATCACCACGGGAACGCTCTCGTCATCCACCACCGATGAGTATTGGGTCAAGGCGCTCTCAATTGAACTCTCGGTATCTCTGACGATAAACTGCAATTGGAATAAATGCGCAGCATTGATCTCCTCCATAGCGAGGTCCATACCAGCCTTAACGCTGTGTCCGGGTATACTCAGGGTGCCCGACAGCGGCAGGAGTACCCCCACGGAAATCTCCGCCGGCTCAACCATCTGATCACAAGCCCCGAAAAAAATCAGCAGGCCCGCCAACCCGACACCGGTAATTCTGAACGAACTGAACAGTGGCATCATCCAATACCTAAGGCTGCCGCGACCCTTCACCGAAAGCTCATCATGATAACCGTAGGAACACGGATGCGGTGAAGCTGCGAGCATGTGGATTTGTTCCCGTGGGTGGGAGCGGAATACCCGAAGCCGCCGTTGCACGATACCTTCCAACCGCCCGATGAAGGTCGAAAACGCGGGGTTATTGTGATGCCGGACCATCCCTAATGTGGCCGGGTGTCCGCACCGCCATGTACAGACGGTTCACTGCACCACCAACGGCGTAGCTGAGCCAGTCCGTCATGTAGCTGTGACCCGGCCTGCGGCGTACTTCGCGAATCCAGTTTGAGCACTTCAGTCAGCAGGCGCCAGTCCAGTTCCTGTCGCGTATCATCCCGCCAGGCCTCGTTGGCCGGCAGGAAGTCTTTGTCCTGCAGATCTTCAAACAGCCGCTGGCAGGCCTCCTGCCCGCCCTTTGTCAGCCTGCGCACATCAAGCACCGGCAGCTCGGTAAGCTGGGAGATGGGTATGGATACACGACCCTGCTGCTGGCGGGTACCGCACAGCCAGAATACCATGATCCCCAGTAATGAATTGGCCCAGAGCAGCAGCGGGATTTCATATGCCGGTGCCTTTACAATCAGGTTCGGCCACGCCCGGCCGCCCAGAGCCGGATGCGGGGTCAGACACATCGCCAGCGGCTGGGAGTTAATCTGAAAATCCCGATTGCTGTGAAGTCGGGAGGCGGTGTTGTGCCAGATGTCCGAGGCTCTTGAGCGCTCCAGCGGCCTGCACGCGCGGTCAGGCCCAACAACAAACCGCCGTTCCCGCTCACAGTCGTGGGCCCACAGCATGGGATACTCCACCGCCTGCACTTCGCTCAGCGCATGCGTGGAGAATGCGGCCCCGGCGTAGCCTTCCATAAAAGCCGTGTGGTACTTACCGCTGCCGGCCAGATTGCCCAGGCGTGTGACCGGAATGCGCCAGTCGTCGCGGGCTCTGGGAAAACTCAGACGGCCGGATGCCAGGGCTTGGGCGGCGCGGTACACTTCGGCAGCCATTACGCCAGCGGCACCATCCCCCATGGATCCCTCTTCCACCGAATTGAGAATGGTCGTGCCCGGGTGCCCCCGGGAAACTGCCCGGGCGGTCGTATAGGTGCTGAACGGGTCCCGGGGGCGGCAGCGTAAGTTGACACACACGGAGGTGGATGTGCCCGCTGAGCCCCGGGTGGCCACAATCATCG
>JAPPNA010000067.1 GCA_028873925.1 Bacteroidota bacterium
GGTCATGTGTATATGAGCGTAAGCAGATTGAGCCGTCGTACGAAGTCGGGGAGGGTGACCAGTGAGGCGCGTATGGCCCGCGATGCGCAATTGGAAGTGCGTTATCGGAAAGTGACCCTACCGCCGACAAAGGACAAAACGGCCAAACCGGTGCGGGTATGGGCGATCCATGTCCGTGAAGTCGCGCCGCCGCCCAAAGCGGAAGCCATTGAGTGGTATCTGCTGACGACTGCGGAAGTGTCCTCCTTAGCGGAGGCTGAGGAGATCATCAAATTCTATTGTCTGCGCTGGCGTGTGGAGGACATCTTTCGGGTGCTCAAGACCGGCTGCAAAGTGGAGGAGCTGCAGATGCAGCAGGCGGATCGGCTGCACCTGGTGATTACATTGTACGTGGTCAGGGCCTGGCGCATTATGCTGATGAGGCTGTTGGGGCGGATAAAACCCGGCCTGCCAGCAGACATCATCTTCACCGAAATAGAATTGGATGTGCTGCGCGTTTACGCGCGCAATTACAACCTGCCCGATTACACTGATCTGGCATCCGCTGTGCCGTTAATGGCGATGATGGGGGGCTACTGGAATCGAACGCGCGGCCCGCTGCCGGGTCATGAAATCATGTGGAGAGGCTATTCAGCGCTGCAGATGCGGGCGATCACCATTGAAGAATGGGAATCCTGTGACTTGGTGCAGAGGCCGCCATAGCGGAGGCCTCAAGTCCAATACCAACCCTCATCCAGCCTGCTCTTCGGTGAGCCTAAGTCACACCCATCGCTGCTCCGCCGCGGTTCCACAGGTCAAACACACGCAAACCGCGGGTATAGCCGGCCATTTGAGCGGCAAAACTACCCCACAACTGTTACCCGGTACCTGAACCAACATCAGCCCCAAACCTTCCCGAGCAGCACCGATCACAAATCCGCCCGCCCTGAATCGTGAACGAGCGGGCAAATCCCGCCCAGGCTTTCCAGCTCGGTCCACTTGTGTTCACAGTCGGCTGAACCGCAACGCAGCAACCTCGAGAACTGCCGGGGAATATTCCGGTATAACTCAGCCCCGAATCCCGGCCAGACCTGACTTACGTCTCTGACGGGGGGTGCCGGTGGCCCACATGGTACCATTTTGGAAAAACTCGAGGGCTGTCATCATTCGCGCGGAATTCGTGAACTGCAGCCCCCTGGCGCATAAAATACTCGGTACGTAGTCTTATTCACAGACCAAGTTTCGCTGGCAATCACCATTGAGGCTCGCCTTTCGTCCTCTGCCACGCAATTTGCCATGTCCAATCCGCCGCCCAGATACTTTGGATCGAAATCCTTCAGAGTCGCCTGTTCACTCCGATGCAGCTGCTCGAGCTGTTCTGTACTAAGGACAACGCCTGCAGGACTTTCCACAGAACCATGCCGTGTCGCTGCCAGCCCGGCAATAGGGCGTTAAGCGTACGGACAAGTTCAGCCGCGACCAGCAGCAGATTGTCCTTGCATACATGGGTCTGGGCTATCTATATTGAGTAGACTTCACCGAAGTGTGTGTCCGGCATGAAGCTTTATGGGGACTTGGGCGCAACGCAGCGAACCGCGTGGTTTGAGCTGAAGCGAAGTTGCGCAACGTTTACATCGTTACAAGCGGCCTCATTCAAGGGGGCCCTAGGGACGAGCAATCGCAATTTAGGCGGGCTGAGGACGGCCAAGCACGAGTATAGGAAGCTCAAGTCCGGCCGGGGTACGGTGGGTGAGGTGGCAGGCCAAGGTGTCAATGGCCGCAAGCCCGGTCTGGTCAGAACGATGGACGTAGAGAATACGACTGCTGCCCCTGACGAGAACTGCATTCCAGATAGCGCGGGGTACAAACCCGTTAATCACTCCGTAGTGGAATGGTGCAGGGGAGCACGGCGGATACAATTCACAACATTCGTCGCAGGGTAGAAAGATCAGAATGGACTCGACAAAGTATTTTGGGAAGGTCTACACCCCGACCAATATCGTGAACCAGATGTTGGATACTCTGTTTGACGAATCGCTGGCGGATATCCGAATCTGCGATCCAGCGTGTGGCTCTGGTGATTTCCTTGTTCCTATTGCCGAGAAGATTTGCAGATGTCTCTTGAGTGACTCCCCAGCGAAGAGCTCCCTGTACCTTTCAACCTTGAGCGTACTAACGGGATACGACATTGATGGCGAGGCCGTTGACCGTTGCAGGCAGCGTCTGACCGGCGTGGCGGGACAAATTCTTGGCCAGTATTACCCACTGTGAATTGTGAAACGCAACGGTCCAAGTTTCTGGATGGTTGTGTGTCTGGTTTTTGTTAAAGAAAGTGTTCAGAGTTTGAGGCAACGGGGCACCGCCTTTGGGAAAATCTTCTCGAACCAGTACGTTCGTATGCTCACTCAGTCCACGCTGCCACGACGTGTACGGATCCGCGTAATACACCGACGCGACCAACTGCATGGCGAACCCACCGTGCCTCCCAAATTCCGCCCCGTTATCCGCGGTAGTCGTGTGTACCCAAGGCGTGTATGGCTTTTGCAGCCGTACAATGGCGCGCCTTACCATATCGGCCTGCTTATTGGCCAGTTGGCTCATCAACAAAAGCTTCGTCTTGCGCTCAACCAGCGTAGGCAGATAGCCCTTATGCTGCTTGCCCACAATCAAATCTACCTCCCAGTCCCCCGCGCGCGACTTCTCATCCACTATCGCTGGACGTAACGCAATCCCCATCCGGTTCGGCATCCGGCCCGCGTCCGTCTTCATACGGCGCTTCCTGCCCTTGCGACGCAAGCGCAAATCGCCGCCGCGGGCCCGGTCCTCGGCGATCAGCTGATAAATCAAAAAGGCGATACGGAGCCAGCCCGCCGCCTGATCTGGACTCCAGCCCCCGTAGCAACGGACAGATGCTTGAGGCCCATAGTTTTGGAACTACCTTGTACGGACGCTGGAAAGCTGCACTGCGGCACGTTAAGGCCAAACGGGAAGGCTCCTCGAGTTCGTAAGCACCATCTGAGCGCCGATTGCGCCGCAACACGCGCGATATCGTTGAGGCCGACCGCTCCAACTGCTTCGCTATCGCCCGTATTGATAACCCCTGCTCTCGCAGGGCGTTTATCTGGTGGCGTTCACCCGCGCTCAGGTGATATTGCCTGATTTTGGCCATTGATAATCCGGTTGTTGAACTCACCTATTATTGTCAATACCTGGGCCGAACGCCACCCCTTATCGAATCCCTCATCCGTCGGCACCCTAATGCTAGTTGCAGGGGTGTTGCGTTTCGCAGTTCAAAAGGCGAGGTGATCCTTGGCATCCACGATTGCGTGGAAATCGTGTGGATTTGCGCTGGTCGAAATCCCCCAACCGTGTTGATAAGGCTGGTCTGCATGTGCTCGTGTGGATAAGCCGCGATTTCTGCACACCAAATCCCGGCGAATCCACAAAGGTCAGGACTGGGTGCCCGTTAAAGTGATACGGCAAGTGAACGGTGGCAATCAAGTGACTGGCTACCGAATACGAGATGACAGACAGTGCTGCTGGCTGGCCATTTTAGAACATTTCCACAATTCCACGCTGCCCACCACTACTACCAAAAAGTTAAACCCATAAACTGTAAGTTATTGGCTCATGCTCAATCTGGTGGACAATAGCTCGGCTCTCTCGTGATCAAAGCAATTCTGATGGCATTGGCTGCTGACAGCAAGACGATCCCAGCGACCGGATTCATCCGGCACGTAGGCACCATATGCCGGGCTCAAGTAACTGGTCTGGCCACCGTTGGTACGCGAAGAGTGCAGTCCCGACAGATGAATGGGGTACCGGCTGTGGCCCGGGTCATTCAAGCGGTCGCTAGCCTGCTCCTGGTCAGCGAGGCCTCTGATTCGGTTGAACCCTTGTTTGTGGTGAATCATGAAAGCCTTGGGTTGGCTCAAGCCGTGAGGTCTTCCTTGGACCTCAAGCCGTACAGGGCTGAATTTAAGTTGGTATGTTTCAATGATAGTGACGAAGCGGTACGATCCAAGTTACCGCTCCGCGAGACGGAGGTCTACGGTGAACATGATGGACAAACGCTCAGTACCTACCGTGTACATGGCTCCGAGCCAGCTCAGGATGCTTCTGCCAGATTGAATTCTCAGTTGCTGGTGATCGGGGCACCCGTCTCCAGATGGCTTCGCGGTTCAACTACGACCTTACGGGTGGGCCGCGCGATGCTTCCTTTTTGGGTCTGGATTTGATTGGGAAACGTGGCGGTAACAATATGCGCGGTGAATTACGGCAGGCCCGACAGGCTGTTCTGCAGTCCCTCTATGCCTTGGAGCTGGGTGGAGGCAGCGTGGAACACATTAAGCGTGTTGTGCTGATGCCCCGACTCCCCGAACAGCAGGAGGCGGCCGAATTTGCTATCAGACTGTTTGAATCCGTAATTGACATGGAACAGGCCGCCGATGCACTGGTCCTTGAGCATGCGAGGAACTGGGATCTGCAGCGAATGGCACTGGTCGATAAGCTGCTAATGCGTATGGCGGTGACCGAATTCCAAGCCTTTGAAGACATTCCGCCCAAGGTGAGCATGAATGAAGCCCTTGAACTGGCCAAGGAATTCAGCACCGAACCCAGCAGCCAGTTTATTAACGGCATCCTTGACTCGGTCGCGTACAGCTTCCGTAAGCGGGGGAAGTTTCGCAAGAGTCGTGCGGGCATGGTCGGTATGGACGCGCTAAAGCGCCGCCAGGATGCTAATCGAAGTTAATCAAAGCGACCGAATGGCACTGATAGCTATCGGTGACATCCACGGCTGTGCACGAACACTTGAGACTCTCATTGAGACCCTGATGCCCGGCCCGACGGACCACTTGGTCTTCCTTGGTGACTATGTGGATCGCGGGCCGGATTCCTGCGGTGTCATCAATCTGCTTGTTGAGCTCGAGCAATCGTATCGCTGCACTTTCTTGCGTGGCAATCACGAAGCCTACATGCTGCAGTGGTGCGAGACCGGCAGTTGTGAAGACTGGTTGCTGTATGGCGGTCACAGTACGCTGCAGAGTTACAGAAGGACAGAGGGAGCGGTTAGGGTTCCAGAGCATCATGTTGGTTTTCTGAGTCGGACTCAGTTCTTCCTGGACACCCCCCGATATCTGTTCGTGCATGGTGGACTTGAACCGAGTCTGACGGTTGAGCAGAATCTGAAGAGCAGCAATCCTGAGGTCTTCATGTGCTGCAGAGCGCATTTGCGGGTGCGCCGTGTGGTCTGGGAGAAATGTGTCGTTTTCGGGCACACGCCGGTACCGGAGCCGATATTGACGGAGCACATGATCGGGTTGGATACCGGGTGCGTGTTTGCCGGTCGGCAGGGCATGGGCAGGTTGACCGCCATCAGATTACCGGAGCGCTATATCGTAAGCGTGCCGAATTGCGAAACGTAACAGCCGCAGAGATCAGCTGTAAGCGTACGGCCGGCTGGTGAAAAGGCCGGTTCCGGTGCTCATAGGCTAGGGAGTTGGGATAACTTGGGCCATGGACGAAAAGCAAAGCTACGGGATTGGAGATCGGATTCATCAGAGATCCCGACTTCCGCCGTTTGGATCGGCGTGTCCGCCACGCCTCACCCGCGCCGACTCTTCTGCGGGTACAAATCGGTTAGCCTGGCGCTGGTACTGGATGCGTCGGGCTTACTGCTGTGAGTGCGGAGTTCCAGATTCAGTGGGTTAAGATGGGGGCCTGCGGAGGCATCATTACAGAGCCTCCTTGGCAGATTACGCGGCGGCGGCGCGGGATTCTATTGCTAATTATGGCTCTGACGATCTTTGTGCTCAACCAGGTTGATGGTGGTGTTTCGTCAAGGCTCATCCCTGTAATTCGGCAGGGATCGGGAGCCGCACGTCTGAAATAAAGGGGTGAAATGCTTTCTGCAGACGAGCATAGCCATGAGACCGGGTGCAGAGCGATCAATCAACCGATTGGCCTATCTTCCAATAGAGTCGTTGCCGCCGATAGTCATCACAGCCTGTTTGGAACCATGGGTCTGCGCCCCCTTATTTTCCTGGCTGCCGCCCTGCTCTCCGGCCCGGTGGCAGCACAGGAGCCCTTGGATGAAATCCTGCCCGTACGAGGCCTTTCAATCGCCGCTCCAGCTCCTGAGCATGTGGATGAATTTGCGGCGTTCATTCAGCAGGAACTGATCCCCCTGCAGGTAAATACGCTGGTGCTTCGGGTGGATTTTGACTATGAATATGAATCTTACCCGGAGGTAAGGGGCGATGAGGCGTTGTCAAAGGAGGAAGTCCGCAGAATTGTCGATGCCGCCCGAAGCGGTTCAATCCGGGTCATTCCGCTGCTGAATCTGTTGGGCCACCAGTCCTGGCACGGCACCGCTAAGGGTCTGCTGCGGGAATTCCCTGAATTTGACGAGACACCGCACATTGAGTTGCCCGAGGAATTCATTTGGCCCAATGAAGATGAACTCTATGTCAAGAGCTACTGCCCGCTACATCCGGATGTGCACGAGGTGGTGTTCGCGCTGGTGGACGAACTCGTGGAAGTGTTTGAGGCCGATGCTTTTCATGCGGGGATGGATGAGGTGTTCTATATCGGCCACGATCAGTGTTCGCGCTGCGCAGGGAAGGATAAGGCAGAACTGTTCGCCGATGAGGTTACCCGTATTCGGGATCATTTGGCGGCCCAGGGCCGGGAGTTATGGATATGGGGGGACCGGTTGCTGGATGGTGAAACCACCGGACTGGGCATGTGGGAAGCCAGCACCAACGACACTTTTCGGGCCATTGATCTAATCCCCAGGGATGTGGTCATCACGGACTGGCATTACACCCGCGCGGCACCGACCGCCCCGCTGTTCGCCATGAAAGGACTTCGTGTGATTTCCTGTCCGTTCAGATATCCGGAGGTGGCCACCGAGCAATTGGCCCAAATGCTGATGTACCGGCGCAACACCACGCCGCAAACCCGCGATCTGTTCGCCGGCGTGATGCAGACCATCTGGTCGGATGCGAAGACGTTCATGGATCAGTACTACGGGCGCGTGGATACTGCGCACCCCAGGGGCGGCGATCAGGCGGCGACATTCAAGGCCCTCTTTGAGTCTATCGGCAGGCTTGATGTGGAGAATTAGCGGCCGGGATCCTGCAGAGGAGGGTTTCCGGGTCTCACAGTTTGTGAATCAGCCCCAACCGTAAACGGGGCCGCTGGGCACCCAGTTCAGTGAAGAACCGATCTGCGGTGAAAATCTGGTAACTGTACCGAACAAAGGGATCAATAAAGAGGCTGAATTGCCGGTTCTTGTCCGCGCGCGAAGCGTTCTGCTTAAAGAACAGGCTCGGCCCCACCCGAACGCCGAGGTCAAGATCATAGCCGTAATCCGCCCGGCCAATCTCCTGCAGAATGCCGATGGGTCGAAGGGTGCCGCCGAATCCTGCCGACACAAACAGGGGGATCTCGTTGCGCCACGGTGAAGAAGAGGCATAGAAGACAATCTCCAGCGAATGCACGCTGCCCCAGCGGACGTAACCTGCCTGCAGGCCGGCACCAGGCCAGATGCCCGCCCCCGCCTGCAGCACGACCGGTTGGGCTGAGGCTAACCGACTTTCCGCGCCTAAAGAGAGTATAACCAGGACCCAGGCCCAGCGGCAGAGCTTCTGGCAGGAAAGAACTGATGTAAGCATTAGATGGCACTCCAGTGCGGCCTTGTCGGCCTGCCCAATGTGGGTAAATCCACCCTCTTCAACGCAATCAGCGGATCAGGTGCCGCAGCAGAAAACTACCCTTTCTGCACCATAGAGCCCAACAGATGCGTAATTCCGGTCCCGGACGATCGGCTTCGCAGACTTCATGCTCTTTCTACCGCACCCGAGATTGTGCCCGCTACTTTGGACATGGCGGATATCGCCGGCCTGGTTGCGGGGGCTTACAAAGGATTCGGCCTGGGCAATGCCTTTCTCGGCCATATTCGTAGCGTAGATGCCATCCTGCATGTTGTGCGATGCTTTGAAAACACCGATGTGGCGCATGTTGAAGGAGACCTGGACGCGCAGCGGGATATGGAGATCATAAACCTTGAGCTGCTGCTGAAAGACTTGGACACGGCGGAAAAAGTTGCTGGCAGTGCCGCTAAGTTCGCCAAGAGCGGTCAGAAAGAGGCCTTGTGGCAGGCTGAATTCAGTGCAACAGTAGTTGACTTCCTTAGAGCCGGACAGCCCGCCCGTCAGATTAAGTGCGCCAATGAGAAAGAAATACGCTGGCTGCAGGCCATGGGCCTGCTGACGATGCGGCCGGTCCTTTATGTGGCCAATGTGTCCGAGTCAGACCTGCCGGACGGAAACATGCAGTCAGCGAAGGTGATTGAGATTGCGGACTCGGAAGGGGCTGCCTGCCTGGTGCTCAGCGCTGAGTTTGAAGAGCAGTTGAATGAGTTTGATGCGGCGGAACGCCGGGAATGGCTTCGGTCAGCAGGCGTGACCGTTTCCGGTCTGGATCGGACGATCCGTGCTGCGTATGATCTGTTGGGCCTGATCACATTCTTTACGTTCGGGCCGAAACAGACGCGTGCGTGGACCCTAGAGCGCGGCAGCAGGGCACCGCAGGCCGCCGGGAAAATTCATTCTGATTTTGAACGCGGCTTTATCCGCGCCGAAACCATCGATGTGGAAGAGCTGATCCGGTACGGGTCCGAAGCCGCTGCGCGGGCCGCGGGGTCGATGCGCTCGGAAGGCAAAGAATATGTGGTCCGCGATGGGGATGTGATCCTGTTCAGATTCAACGTATAGCGGGCACACCGGCAGACCAAACTCGTAAACTGGACGCAGAAAAGCGGAACTCACATGTGGAAATTGCGACTCTTTCTGCTGCTGGGACTCTGTGCGGTCCCCGCGGCCGGAGCGCAGCCGGATGCCGTGGCTGATTCGGTCGCAATGCGGCTGTATGAATCCGCGGGCGGTGCCGCTATCTGGTCCCGCGTCCCTTACGTTAAATTCAATTACACGCATGTAATCGGCCCGACTCCGGCCCGCACGATCAGACATTTGTGGAATCGGCGGACCAACGAGTATCGGATGGAGCTGCCGGGACCGACCAACGAGCCGTATGTGGTGCTCTTTGACCTGGATACGCGCCAAGGTACGGCTTTCTGGAATGGAACGGAACTGGAGGATCGTGAGGCCCGAGTTCATGTGCAGGATGCCTATCGGCGCTTTGTACATGATTCCTTCTGGCTGTTGACATCATTGAAGCTGTTTGAACCCGGAGTTGAACGGACCTATGTAGCAGATTCGTCGGATGCCGAAACAGCCGTGCTGCACGTAGAATTCTCGCTGCAGGGATACGCACCTTCGGAAGAGTACTGGCTGTATGTGGACAGGGAATCCAATCTGATCCGACAGGCACTGTACTGGGGCCCCCACGATGCCCGTGACCAGCCGCCCAGAGGCTTTGTTTGGGCCGATTATGAACGTCATTGGGGCGGCAGCGGTTACGTGTACCTGTCCACCTTTAAGCGGGCCATTGGTCGGCCACATGCAATCCGTACCGATAAGCTTCAATTTCCGGCGGCGGTTGCCCCGGACATGTTCACCAGTGGAGACCCCAAACTAAGTCCCCCGGCACCGGACCCCAATTAGGCATGGGGTTTGGGTGGTTTATCGCACGGAGGTATCTGCTGGGTCTACGGCGGGCGAGCCTCATCTCGGTCATCACGAGCCTGTCCGTAGCGGGGATGGCACTGGGGGTGGCCGCACTGATCGTAGTGCTGTCGGTGATGAACGGCTTTTACGATGTGGTTCGGGACATGCTGGTTTCCATTGATCCGCATCTGCGCTTGGTCAGCGCCTCAGGGCGCGGCCTTTCTGAAGCGGATGCCGGTGAAATAGCCGCGCATGCACTGACGATGCCGGAGGTGGCCAACGCAGCCACCTATGTCGAAGGGAAGGCGTTGATCGTTATGGAGGGCGCTTCTGAAGTAAATCGTGTTATGATCGTACGCGGGGTCAATGCGGATCCGGCTGCGCACGATGTGGTGGCGGGGGCCTTTGACGTGAGCCGTCGCGGGATGGTGCTGGGCTTTGGGCTTGGCCAGCGTTTGGGGCTGAACCCTGCTCAGGAAGGATCGGCTAAGGTCACCCTGTTCTCCGCGCAGGGTCTGTCACGCATGCTCACGCGTGTTTTTGCCCTGCCGCAGCTTCACCAGTTTCATGTGCGGGGGCTCTACAGCCTGGAAAGCACCTATGACAACACCCATGTATTCATAGGGATGCAGGAGGCGCAGGCGCTGTTTCACATGCCCGGGGCGGTGACTGGCATCGAACTGCGACTCACCGACCTGGATCAGGCCGCCTTGATTAAGGCTAAGCTGCAGGATATCTTCGCGGATCGGGGCCTTAAGGTGCAGACCTGGTATGATCTCCAGAAGGCCCTCTACGATGTGATGCGGCTGGAGAAGTGGGGGGCTTCGCTGGTGCTCATACTGATCAGCATCGTGGCCGCCTTCAATATTGTCGGGTCTCTGACCATGGTGGTCATTGAAAAGCGCCGCGACATGGGTGTACTGCAGTCCATGGGGGCTTCGCAGCGGGATGTCCGCCGGATATTTGTGTTGGAGGGCGCACTGGTCGGACTGCTGGGGGCAGGTGCCGGGCTAATGTTGGGTTTGGGCATTGTGCTGGCTCAGAAATACTTTTCCCTGGTGCCGTTGGCGGGTGCCGAGTCTTTCGTGATTGATGCCTACCCGGTATCCATTCGCTGGCTGGACTGTCTGCTGATCGGGGCGGTGTCGTTTGGCCTGTGCGTTCTGGCAGCCCTGTATCCGGCCTGGCGGGCCGCAAGCGTGCCGGTGGCTGCGGCGGTAAAGCTGGAGCCGTAGTTTGTGAAACCTTCGGGCGGGCCGCGCATACAAACGGGCCGCACTAATTTCATACAGCGTGATTATGGCAAGGAAGGATCAGCTCACGGGTAAGGGGCCGATGTCGGGCAACCGCGTGTCTCACGCACACAACAAGGTTAAGAGGCGCTTTGGCGTAAATCTGCAGACCAAAAAATTCTACCTGCCCGAGCAGCGGCGCTGGGTCAAACTGAGGGTGTCGGCCAAGACCATCAAGACCATCAACAAGAAGGGGATTGAGGCCGTATTACGTGAAGCCCAAGCCCAGGGTGTACGAGTGTAAATCAGCAAGAAATGGCACGCAAATCAAAAGACGTACGGCACAAGATCATCCTGGAGTGTACGGAGGCACCCGGATCTTCCCGGTATTCCACCATGAAAAACCGGCGCAATACCGCCGGACGACTGGTGCTTAGGAAGTACAACCCGAAGCTGCGCAAGTACACGCTGCACAAAGAAATCAAGTAGCCATGGCAAAGAAGCAGTCATTTGGAGATAAGGTTCTAAAGCGGAAGCGGCAGCAGAAACAGATGGCCCTCCTGGTGGTATCGGAAAAAAAGGCCAACGGCCGGATCCGGTTTCGCGAGAAAATAGTGCCGAAGAGCGATGTGCCGCAGGCGCTGCAGGCCATGCGCTGACGTAAGCGGGGCGTAGCTCAGTCCGGCAGAGCACTGCGTTTGGGACGCAGGGGTCGTCGGTTCAAATCCGGCCGCCCCGACATCAGTTCTTTATACATATTGCGCCCGTAGCTCAACTGGATAGAGCAGCGGACTTCTGCGACAAGTGGGCCGCCCGGTGGAAACGCCAGGCGTGTAAGTGGTCAAATTCGGGGAAACCTGCAGAGCAGCATGCTTATGGCAATCCCGAGCCAAGTCCGAAAGGAAAGGTGTAGAGACTAGATGGCCACCACCTTCGTTCACAACGGCTGAAACAGGTGAAGGGATAGTCCAGGGAGTCGGGAAACCGGCACAAACCTGAATCCGCAGGTTGCAGGTTCGAGCCCTGCCGGGCGTGCAGCGGTGACGTGGCCGAGTGGTTAGGCAGAGGCCTGCAAAGCCTTGTACGGCGGTTCGAATCCGCCCGTCACCTCAGCAACCCCTTACTCATGACCGATCTGTTCAGTTAGCGTGAAGTTCCAGACCGGTCATAGGTCAGTGCCGAGGGTACGCCGGAAAGCCTTTTGGGGGCTGCTTGCCTTGATACTGTTTACCGCCGGCATCATAGCGCATCTCCGGCGTGCGGCCCCGATTCGCGTGGTATCATTTGACGAGACGGCCGGTCCTCCTGCGCAGGCTTTAGAGGTCAGCGGACCTTTGCGCACCGAACCAACGAGAATTCTTATTGACCCGGGCCACGGCGGGCGCGATCCGGGAGCCATTGGTCCGGGCGGGCTAATGGAAAAAGAGGTGGTTCTTGATATATCGATCCGCATTGCATGGCACCTCAGG
The DNA here is from genome assembly GCA_028873925.1 of Bacteroidota bacterium. Taxonomy (GTDB): domain Bacteria; phylum Bacteroidota; class Rhodothermia; order Rhodothermales; family Bin80; genus JAPPNA01. The sequence continues at coordinate 12,313 of JAPPNA010000067.1, forward strand.
GCCCAAGGGTACGCGGTCAGCATGACGAGAACAAAAGATGAGGCCGTTGCCTTAAGCAACCGCGCGCGCTTGGCGGAGGAGAAAGAGGCGGATCTGCTGATTTCGGTCCATGTCAACGCACTGCCCGTCAACGCCCGCCCCTTCGTGGAAACGTTTTACTTCCAGCCGCGGCAGCGCCACCGCTACCGGCGGCACTATGCGCCCGCACAATGGGAAGCGAAGCTTCAGACAGCTGACAGGAGCCGGCGGCTGGCTGAGCAGGTGCAGCAGGCTGTGCTGGCCGAAGTTCGCGCCCACAACCCGGAGGTGTTTGACAATGGTGTGCGCACGCGTGGGTTCAGGGTGCTCAGAAGTGTGTCCATACCCGCCGTGCTGGCCGAACTGACGGTATTGACAGTGCCGGAAGAGGAATCCCGTCTGCGCGATGATGCGTACCGCGGGCGATTGGCGGAGGCCTTGGCGGCGGGCGTGCAGGCCTACCTGGAGGAGGAAACCGGGCATACGGCGTTGAGTCCCGACGAAGGCCAACTGTGGATGGACACTGAAGACACCGCTTCAAGCGTGTGGGCCCCGAGTACGGTCGGCCCTTCTCCCTGATGCCTTATATTCCGGTAAACGCCGGTTTTCACCCAGTATTATTGGACGGCACCGCCAGATCGCCATCGTGGCTGCAGTTGCCAAGAAAAACCGCTGCATAGGCAAGGACATGGGTGTGCCTTGGCATATTCCAGAGGATCTTGGACGCTTCAAGCGGCTGACCATGGGCCAACCGGTCATTATGGGGCGGCGCACATTCTACTCGATTATCAATCAACTCGGGCGGCCGCTGCCTGCGCGCCGTTCGCTGGTGCTGACTCGCAGGGGCCCGCTGGCGGACTATCCACAGATTGAGACCTTCGTGTCGCTGGAAGACGCACTGGCCGCGGCAGAGGAGGAAGAGAGCGTTTTTATTATCGGTGGCGGACAGGTCTATGCGGAATCGCTGACGTTGGCGGATCGGATGGAACTTACCATAGTTGATGGCAGCTGGGAAGGGGACACGTTTTTCCCGGAATATGAACATCTGCTGGATGCGGATTTTGAACGTACCGCTATTGAGCGCCGGGACGGGTATGCCTTTGAAACCTGGGAGAGGCGACCGAGCCGGAAATCTCAACCGACCACCACTTTTCGGTAGTGGGCTTCATAACGAGGCACGATGGCCGCGATATCAAAGTTCAGCAGGGCATGCTGCCGCGCCCGGGCCGCCATGTCGGATCGCAGAGCTTCATCCGCGATCAACGTCCGACAGGCCGCGGCGAACGCATCCACATCGCCAAGCGGGCAGAGGAATCCAGACCCGCTGTCTCCGACGAGCTCAGGCAGCCCCCCAATGTCGCTGCAGACCGTAGGCACACCGCAGGCCATGGCCTCGAGCGGGGCCAGGCCGAAGGACTCGGAGCCGCTCGGCAGCAGGAACAGATCGGCAGCTGGCAACAGCTCCGAAATCGGATCCTGCTTGCCGAGAAAACGAACATCGTCGTAAACCCCGCGCGTGCGGGCCAAATGCTCGGCGCGCGACCGGTCCGGCCCATCACCCACCAGCACCAGTCTGGCAGCCACATGGTCCCGCCGAAGCCGATGAAGCACCTCAACGGCATGGTGCACATTCTTGACACGGCGAAAATTTGAGACATGCATAATTAAGGCCTCATTGCCGGGACAGAAGGACTTTTTCAGGCCGGTCTTGTCCTGCGGACGAAAGGCCTCCGTATCCACGAAATTGGGGATAACCTCAATGGGCTGGTGCAAATCAAACTGCTCAATAGTCTCCCGGCGAAGAAAGTCAGACACGGCCGTAACCCCATCTGAGGCATTGATGGACCAGGTGACAACCGGGGCAAAGGACGGATCCTTGCCCACAATCGTAATGTCGGTGCCGTGCAGCGTGGTCACGACCGGAACCCGATGGCCATCCTGCTCCAGGATGGTCCGGGCCAGCACGGCACTGGTGGCGTGCGGGATGGCATAGTGGACATGGAGCAGGTCAAGCTTCTCATACCGGGCGACATCCACCATCGCACTGGTCAGGGAGAGTGCATACGGCGGAAAATCAAACAGCGGATACTGCGTGACACGGACCTCATGGAAATAAATGTTGTCCATTGCCGGACTCAGCCGGAACGGCAGAGAATAGGCAATAAAATGGATCTCATGGCCGCGCTGTGCCAAAGCCTTTCCCAATTCTGTCGCCACAACCCCGCTACCGCCGTATACGGGGTAGCAGGTGATACCTATTCGCATGGACCCAACACGTATGTCAAAGGCTGGAAACCAGAGGCACGTGCTTAGGTTGCACCCATAGCCTAACCGTCCAGCGGATCATGCGACACCTTATCTTTGCGGGAGCCGTTCTGCTACTGTTCACCTCAGAAGTCAGCGCGCAGCGATTCGGCCTGACTGCGGGCACAAATTTTCAACGGCTGACAGATGTAGACCTGAATTCGGTGGAAACCGTCTTTGAGGAGCAGAGCGGCTGGCATGCCGGAGCCTGGTTTGAAGTGCCTGTCGGCCCGGTCGGGATGCGCCTGGCGGGGCGATATCTGGAGGCGGGCCGTTTATTCAACGGTCTGGAGGAGAACTTTCCGATTGTCAACGATAACTTTGACATTTCACTGGTGGATCTGAGCCTGCTGCTGCGTTACGGGCTCAAGTCGCCGATCATTGCTCCCTATGTCTTTGTGGGCCCGACATTCAGGATTCCCGCCCGCGTGGACAAGATTATCAACAATGATCTGGCATCGCTTTCCTACGCACTGGAATTCGGCGGCGGGATCGAATTCAATATCGGCAGCCTGTCCCTGTACCCCGAGGTAGCGTATCTGCTGGGGCTGTCCACATTCATTGAGGATGAGCTGGTGTTGGACTTTGTGACACTGACAGCCGGCGACACTCAACGGCTCAACTCAATTATCGTACGCCTGTCGGTGGGGCTTTAGTCCACATCGGCGAAAAAGCGGAACCGCTCGGCATCCAGCTCAAATGCCCGTGATGGCTCAACCGGCACGCGATCGGCCATCCATTCCGGTGCGTCCTGGTCTTCCGGCATTGACTGCGGGCTGATGAAGTGCCGCACGGTGGGTCCGAACGGGCGCAGAGAACAGTCAGCATGCGTAACGAAATAGGCCAGCGCCAGTGTACGCTGCCATCCCGGTTCATCATACAGAAGACTCAGGTCCGTATGAAAAGCGGCTTGCGGGTGGCTCGGCCTGAAGGCACTGAACTGGAAGGGAGCAAGCACCACATCCCGTATGGACTCTGCTCCCAGGTAACCGGTGTCCAGCCGATTACGAATCACCCACGCAACCAATTCCTGTTCCTGCGGACGCTTTGACTCGGAATACATCGCACGAGCCAGCCAGAGAATGTCAGGCGTAATGTGGGCGGGTGAAAGCGGTTGGATGGAGCGCGGACTAAGCAGCGCGCGACGCACCTCCAACTCTGTCGGCACAGCCAGCGGAGGCGGAGGGCTGAACTCGCCAAGCTCGGCTACAGTGCCCCGAAGAGCAGTCGGTCCAGACGAAAGAACGGGCAGCATCATGGCAACGGCAACCAGCACCGGCACCATGGAAAGGCAGAAGCGGCACACACGAGTGAACATTTCCAGAAATTCAACAGTGGCCAGAACACTTTCGGGGTATACAATACACCTGAACCCTCATTAGTACGCAACCAAGACCCCATCAGATGCGCTTTGAGGTCGTTGCGGATGTGAATATTCCGTGTATTCGTAAGGCGTTCAGCCGGCAGGGCCGCGTACATCTGCGTCGCGGTGAAGAAATAGTTCCTGCAGACTGTCGCCGTGCGGACCTGCTGCTGGTCCGCAGTGTGACCCCCGTCACAGAGGCCCTGCTGGCGGGAAGTCGTGTCCGGTTTGTCGGCTCTGCCACCGCCGGGACTGAACATGTGGACACCGATCTTCTCAGCGCGCGGGGCATCGCATTCGCGCACGCGCCAGGGTCCAACGCCGGCTCCGTTGTTGAATACGTCCTGACGGCCCTACTGGACCTCTCGGTCAGATTTGACCGCCCTCTCTTTGGAATGACGTTGGGCATAATCGGCTGCGGTCATATAGGGAGTATGTTGGCCATGCGCGCCCCCGCCTTGGGCCTCAATGTGCTGCGGAACGATCCCCCGCTCCAAGCGCGAGGTGAAAGGGGTTTTGTAGCGCTGCCGGAGCTGCTCAGCGCGGCGGATATCGTGACGTTACATGTTCCGTTGACGCGGGACACGCGACATCTGATCAGCGATGAGACGCTGGCGCAGCTGCGTCCCGGCTCTTGGCTCATCAATACCTCCCGCGGTGCTGTCGCCGATGGGAGCGCGGTAAAGAAAGCGATCCGGCGGGGGCAGCTGCAGGCGGTCGTTTTGGATGTGTGGGAGGATGAGCCGCACATAGATGTGGAGCTATTGGAGCAGGCCACCCTGGCGACCCCCCACATTGCAGGCTACTCGTTTGATGGCAAGATCGCCGGCACGGTCATGCTGTACCAGGCGGTGGTTGATCATTTTGGCCTGGAAGCTCAGTGGGGCTACGAGGCGTTACTGGAGCCGGACATGCCGAGGCCGCTTCAGGTTCCGGCAGAGGTCCATCGGCCCGAGAAGTGGCTCCGGGAGCTGGCCCGCCTGGTTTACGACCTGGAGGCGGATGATCGGCGGATGAGGCGGGGTGCAGAGCTCTCTCTCAGCCGGCGCGCCGCATATTTCCGGCACCTGAGGGCGACGTATCCGCGGCGTCGCGCCTTTGAGACGTTCCGCGTGCGGGATGTTCCGGCTGCTCTGCAGCATGCCGTAACGGCCGGACTGGCCCTGTGCATTGCTCAATAGCCGTATTGCCGGAGGTGAGTGGCATTGTTGCGCCAGTTGGGGCGCACGCGCACAAAGAGCTTCAGGTACACAGGACGACTCAGAAACGCCTCAATGTCCCGCCGGGCCCGGATGCCGACATTTTTCAGGGCCGTGCCGCCTTTGCCGATCAGAATTCCTTTCTGCGAAGCGCGCTCAACGACAATATCTGCTGCTATGAGGTCCTTTCGCCGGTTTCTTTCAACAAACTGCGTGATGATCACGGCTGCGGCATACGGCACTTCAGCCCGGAACTGACGGAAAACTTTTTCCCGTATGATCTCGGCCACAAAGAACCGCTCCGGGTGCTCGCTGATCATTTCATCCGGATAGAGTTGCGGTCCGGCGGGCAGGTGCTGGCGGACCTGCTGCATCAGCGTGTCAAGATTGAATTCGGTCAGTGCGCTTATCGGGATGACAGCGGCAAACGGGTGATGCCGGAGATACTGGTCGGCCAGGGGCAGCGTCTTTTCCTGGATTGTCAGGTCCACCTTGTTGAGAGCCAGAATAGCTGGGGTGTCACCCAGCCGGGCCAGGCCCGCTACATTGCACTGATCGTCGCGGGCATCGGCCATAAAGACCACTACGTCCGCATCTGCGGTCGCCCGCCGGACCTGGTGCATCATCGAATTGTCCAGTGTGGACCGGGGCTCCATGAGTCCGGGCGTATCCAGGAAGATCATCTGACCGCTGCGCTCGGACAGAATCCCCATGATCCTGTGCCGCGTCGTCTGGGCTTTCGGCGTTACGATGGACAGCTTCCGGCCCATCAACCTGTTCAGAAGCGTGCTTTTGCCGACGTTGGGTCGGCCGATCAGGGCCACATATCCGCTCTTGAACACGTCAGTACGGGTGTCGAACTAGACGGACCATGTCCCGGACCGCTTCATAAAGGCCGCAGAACACGGCGCGTGCGACGATGGCAAACCCAATGGAGACTTCGGCAACATGCGGCACCGCGCGCGCAAAGGCGGGATAGTTGCGGTAGTCCAGCCCGTGACCGGCATGTACAGCCAATCCGTGCTGATGGGCGAGCCTTGCGGCATCGGCGAGCAGTCCGGCCTGGTGCGTCTGTGCCTCGGCGGTGGAGGCATTGGCAAATTCGCCGGTGTGCAATTCAATTGCATCGGCACCGGTATCGGGAACGGCCGCGATCTGATCGAGGTCCGGATCCACAAACAGGGCCACTTCTCCTATGCCGGCATCATGGAGCTGCAGCACGGTGTCATGGATCGGCCCCAGATGGTGCTTCACATCCAGTCCGCCTTCGGTGGTGACCTCCTCGCGACGCTCCGGCACCAGCGTAGCCAGATGCGGACGCGTTCTGCAGCAGATTTCCACGATGCCCGGATCCAGAGAATGCTCAAAGTCCAACTTCCCCTGTACCAATGCTCTAAGACGCTCCACATCGGCATCCACGATATGCCGCCGATCCTCACGCAGGTGGAAGACGATCCCATCGGCACCGGCGGTTTCGCAGAGAATGGCGGCCGCCACCGGATCCGGAAAAGCTTCCCGCCGAGCGTTGCGCAGCGTGGCCACATGGTCAATATTGATCAGCAACCGGGTCATAGGGGCCTGAAATCTGTCCGAAATTGAAACGATACAGCTAATATTTGGTTACTTTTCAGCTCCTGTTGCATTTGGCCATGAATATCGTGTATCTTGGCTTTCCCTATGAGCGTTAGCGTCGGGGCAACATCTTTACTTAATACGCTGTGTGCTGAATCATGATCAGTCAACCTGTCAAGATTGCCATCCAAGCCGCAATGGCGATCGTAATCGTCGTGCTGTGTTTTGTGCTGTACCAGTCCGTAACGGGTCCGTGGGCGGCCCTTGAGCGTCAGCAGGAGATCACCGACATGACGCGTGCGCGCATGGCCCAGGTCCGCACGGCTCTGGTGCTGTATGAGCGTGAGACGGACCACTATCCCGGATCTCTTGATACCCTCGTTACCTGGGTGAAGCAGGACTCTATTATTGCGGCCAATCCCGACAGCGTCTTCGGTACGGCCAATTTTGATGCGGACTCTTTGTTGTACTCACCACGCACGGGCAGCGAGTTTCTGTACGCAGTCAATGACACCGGACAGGTGGCCGTCTATATTCTGAAGGATCCGGATTCGGACGATGTCATCGGCACCGAGACACCAGATATCTCGCAACTTAACGCCGCAAGTTGGGAGTAGCGCGGCCTAAGGAGGGATGCCGCGGCTTTCGGGGAGCGGGATCCGGTCCATCACATGGTCGGGCTTCCCGGCTTCAATGCACCACGCCATGCCTGCAGCAGGCTGTTCAGGGCGGACCTACCTTCAGAGGTTGTCCCTTGCGCTGGCGCTGTGTTTTCCGCAGGTGCTGGCGGGACAGTTTGCGCCTGCTCCTCAGCCCTATCTTCCCGGCGAACGGGTCAATCTGTTTTCTCATTGGGACGCGCCGGATGTACCGGATGCGTTCTTACTGGAGTTGCCTGATGAGTGGGAATTAGAGTCTGTACGGGCCGTCCGGCATGGATACCGGCATGTGCCGTTCAGCGTGCACGGCACTGAAGCGGGCAGCTACCATGTTGAGCCCACCCGATATCTGCGCGGCGATTTTGATGTCATTGTGCAGGTCAGAGCGCCGGAATTCTCCGCCCATGGCCTCTCACATTGGTCTATGGTGCCGGCCACCTTCGTGGAGACCCGGACAGGCGGCTCTTTTGTCCCGATGGAGGCGTGGCGGATCCGCCGGCAGCTGAAGCCTGCGCTGGCGGACGCATCCACCTATGTGCTCCGCCTGGACGGGTCCCAGGCACCGCTGAGACTGGACCGGGCGTTTACGCAGCGACTATCCGGCAGCTATACGCTCGAATTCTGGCTTCGAACGACGGCATTAAACTGTATAGTGTTTTCCGGATGGGACGGAGAACAGGACCGGCACTACGAATTGGAACTGATCATTGACGGATCGGGCCGGCTTCGCTATTACCGGAATGTCTCGGGAGAGCATGTGAGTATGGGATCGGAGCGGCCGATTGCAGACGGAGCGTGGCACCATGTGGCCGTTTCAAGGGATGAGCCTTCGGCCTGGACCCATCTGTTTGTCGATGGTGCGGCTGTGGATTCGCTGTTTGATCCGGGAGTGGGCTATCTGCAGGGGCCGCCAGCATTGGCCATCGGCAGTCGCCAGGTCCCCGGGCCGAGACAGTATGTGGGAGATCTGGACGAAATCAGGCTGTGGTCCACGGCCAAGGCGGCCGCCGAGATACAGTACGCCATGTGGTACCCTGTGCCCGAACGGACCCCCGAGGTGTCGGTACTGAATTTTGAATCAGCTGCCAGCCGCAACAGTTTTCTTCCGGGGGCTACCGCGCTGGATCGCCGGCGCGGCGCGCCGGTGCGGTCGGTGCAGCCCAGGGACTTTAGCGGGGTATCTGATGATGGGCGGATTTATCTGTCCTGGTACAGCGACCATCCGCTGACGAGAGAGTTCGTCGTTGAGCGATCGGATGATGGTCAGATCTTTGAGTCGGTAGGCCGTCTTCCGGCTGCGGCTCAGGATAATCACTATACATTCACAGATGAGGCTGCGCCGGACAAGGTCGTCTACTACCGACTGCGTCAGCGGTTTGTCAGCGCCGGCGAACAGATTGCGGGTACGCTGAAGGTCGGACGCGGGGCCGAGGAGGTGCAGGAAACGGCGAGTCTGCTCGGCAACCATCCCAACCCCTTTAATCCGAGTACCACGATATCCTACGAGGTGCTCGCGGATGAGCATGTGGAGATTTCGGTGCTGGACCTGTCGGGGCACCTGATCAGCGTGCTGGTAGATCGCCGGCACGATGCGGGTCATCATGAGGTGAGGTTTGATGGAACCGACTACACCAGCGGCATTTATTTTGTCCGGCTGAAGACCTCCGCCGGCCATATGCAGACGCGTCAGATAGTGCTCACCAAGTAACGTGCAATCGATGAAGTTGACCTACTATGGCCATTCCGCCTTCCTGGTGGAGACCGCCGGACACAAACTGCTGTTTGACCCCTTTCTAAGCGGCAATCCTCACGCCGCAGGAGTGGTGTCCGCAGCGGACCTCCACCCGGATGTGATTCTGTTGACGCACGCGCACGGTGACCATTGGGGGGACACCCTGGAGATTGCCAGGCAATCCGGGGCCCTGATTGTGGCAAACTTTGAAATCACCTCCTACGCCCAGCGTAACGGGCATGACCGGGTTCAGCCCATGAATACCGGCGGGTCGTGGAATTTTCCCTGGGGGCGGCTGACCCAGACCTATGCGCGGCATTCGTCCTCTTTTCCGGATGGCACCTATGGGGGCAATCCCAACGGATACCTGCTGTGCGCCGAAGGTCGGTGGATTTACAACACCGGTGATACGAGTCCATTTACGGAGATGGCTTGGATTGGTGAGGACTTTGCGGTGGATCTGGCGCTGATGCCGATCGGCGACTGCTTCACAATGGGCCCGGAAGGGGCAGTCCGGGCGACTAAGCTGATCAGGCCGAAACTGACGGTTCCGTTGCACTACGGTACGTTTCCGATGATTGAAGTGGACACCAACCGTTGGGCTGAACAGATGGCCGCCGCCGGGTTTGCCGCGCGCGTGCTCAATCCGGGAGAACACCTCCACCTCTAGGCGCGGCGGCTGCATGTCAACCGAGTCGCCAAGGGGGGAGCGTGAACAACGATATGACCTGCATGCGCTGTACCAGGCCAGCCGCATGCTCAGCAGCTCGTTTGACTTGGATTATGTGCTGCGGAATCTGGTGCTTTCAACGATGAGCAAGCTGCTGGTGACGCGCGGCGTGGTGCTGCTGCAGGAGCCTGAAGGGCCCCACTGGCGCGTTGCGGTGACGCGCGGGCTGCCAAAGATGGCGATGGCCGGTCTTATTACACTGCCCGTCCTGCCGGATGCGGAAATCTGGACCCGGGAACAGGTGCCGCCGGATCTCGCAGCGCAGGGGTTGGTTCTGGTCATGCCGATTCAGTCTGGAGGGCGTCACATCGGCCTGTTTGCGCTGGGGTCAAAGGTTACAGGAGAGACCTTTACCGAAACGGAACTGGAATATGTGCAGTCGCTGGTGCACATGTCTGCCGCGGCCATTGCCAACTCGATGATGATCCGCGAGCTGCGGGAGGCCAATCAGGATCTGGCCAGTCGCGTGCAGCAGCTGAAGACCCTCTTTGAGTTGTCGCAGGAATTCAACGCAACAGTAGATAAGGATCGCGTAGTGAAGCAGTTTGCCTTTGCGATGCTGGGCCATATGGCGGCTCGGCGCTATGTGTTCTACCTGCGCAGCGATTCCGGGCAGTTCCGGCAAGTGGCCGCTCAGGCTGTGCAGGATAATGCGTTGCCAGCCGAATTCCTGTCCGGTCTCAACGATCTGGTCAATGCGGACAATGCCGCCCTGCATCCCGAGCTCAGGAAGCAGGGCTTTGTTCTGGCGATGCCTATCCGTCTGAAGGACCAGGTACAGGGCATTCTCTGCATGGGTCCCAAATGGACCCACGTACCATATACCCCGGAAGACATCGAGTTCCTGTATTCGCTGGGCAGTCTGGCGGTTATGTCAATTCAAAATGTGGACCTGATTGAAGAGCGAATTGAGAAACAGCGTCTGCAGGAAGAAATGCGGATGGCGCGCAGCATTCAGAAGCGTCTGCTGCCGGGCCGTATTCCACAGACGCAGCGGCTGCAGATTGCTTCCATCGCGCTTCCGAGCCGCGAAGTGGGGGGAGATTACTTTGATGTGCTGCGCCTGACCGACAACAGGCTCCTGGTCATGGTCGCTGATGTGACCGGAAAGGGTATGCCGGCGGCTCTGCTGATGTCCACGATCCATGCATGCACACACCTGATGCGGCCGATGAAGATGACGCTGGTGGAGTCAATTGAGGAGACCAATCGCGTGGTGTACGACAATACGGACCCGGACAAGTTCATTACCGCATTCGCCTCCATCTACTATGCGGACGGCACGCTGGCTTACGTGAACGCGGGCCATGAGCCGCCGATGCTCATCCGCAGCGATGGGACGGTGGAACACCTGAGCGTTGGTGGCCCCCTGTTGGGGGTGATGCCGAATCTGCGTTATACCAGCGGAAAAATCAGTTTGCGGCCCGGCGATGCCGTAGTATTGTTTACCGATGGCGTAACCGAGGCCATGGGGGCCAACATGGAGGAATACACGGAATCCCGATTGCAGGCGCTGGTGATCGCAAACCGTCACTGCAGTGCGCCCGAACTGGTGCAGCGGATTCAGGATGACATTGAAGCCTTCACCGGACCGGTTCAGGCCTTGAGCGACGATCGCACGCTGCTGGTGCTTAAGGCCGTAAACTAAGAACAGGCATGCGCGCCTGTCGCGCGGCATTCATTCGCAACAACCATCGGACACATGAAGTTTTTCATTGATACGGCGGATCTGGAGGAGATACGAGAAGCGCACGACATGGGTGTGCTCGATGGGGTGACCACCAACCCCTCCCTGATGAAGAAAGCCTCTCAACGGGCAGGTCGGCGGCTGGATTTCCACCAGCACATTTTTGACATTTGCGAGCTTGTGGACGGGGATGTATCTGCTGAAGTCACTGGCGTGACCTATGCCGCCATTATGGAGGAGGCCAAGGCGCTCGCGGCCATTCACAGCAATGTGGTCGTCAAAGTGCCCCTGATTCTGGATGGCATCAAGGCAATCAACAGCCTAAGCAAACTGGGGATCAAGGTCAATTGCACGCTGTGTTTTTCGCCGACGCAGGCGCTGATCGCGGCTAAGGCCGGGGCGACCTACATCAGCCCGTTTTTAGGGCGTGTGGACGACATGTCCGCTGATGGCATGCAACTGCTCCAGGAGGTCGTCACCATTTATGCCAATTACGGGCTGGAAACGCAAATACTGGCCGCCTCCATCCGGCACCCGGTTCATGTGGTAAAGTCGGCGCTGATGGGGGCGCATGTTGCGACCATGCCGCTTGGGGTAATCAAGAAGCTGCTGTTGCATCCGCTGACGGATCGCGGTCTGAAGCAGTTCCTGACGGATTGGGATCAGTACAAACAGACACCCCGGTAGCGGCCATGGAGTTTATTCCACTCGGCAGCTCGACCGATATTGGAGCCAGCTGCCATTATATCGGCTGCAACGGCCACGGGGTTGTAGTGGATGCGGGGGCGGATCCCAATCATGAAGGACCCGACAGTCTGCCAAAGCTGGCGGCCTTGAAGGGTCGACATGTGGAGCATGCCATCATAACGCATGCCCATCATGATCACATTGGCGGTATACCCGAAGTCTACGAGCGGTTTCCGCAGGTCGCATTCCACATGACCGAAGCCACCCGGACGCTCACAGAGATGATGCTCTATGCGTCCGCCCGATTGCAGCGGCGTCGCTACACGGAGGGGTCCTCCCAGCATCGACCGCTCTTCGATGAGGAGGATGTGGACGCGGCCATACAGTCCTTCGTGAGCCACCCGTACGAGCGGCCCCATGCATTGGGCAGCACGGACATGGAGGTAAATCTGCATTATTCGGGCCATCTGTTGGGGTCCGCGGGTGTCTGCCTGACGGATGTGAGCGGCCGACGGGTGTTTTACACCAGTGACACCAACCTGAACGCGCAGACCATTATCCCCGGCGGCCGGTATCCGAAGCAGGTGGATGTCCTGATTTCCGAATGCACGCTGGGCGCGGATCCGGTTGCGGAAACCGTTACCCGCAAGAGCGAGGAGCGGCGGTTTCTCAAGCGCCTGCAGGCTGTTCTGGACCGGGACGGCACAGTCCTGGTTCCGGTCTTTATGCTGGGGCGGGCTCAGGAAATTCTGGCTATGCTCGGTCAGTTTCGACGTTCCGGCCGGCTTGACCCTGAAGTACCGATTTATACCGCCGGGGGCCTGCGGAATGTATCCCGCATTTATGACGCGACCCGATATGATACGCCTCGCCTGGATCCGGATTTTGAGGTAAGCTGCGTGGAGCAGCGCTTTTTCCCGCGCTCATACAAGGCAAAGCGCCGCGCGTTGCGCGAGCCGAGCATTCATGTGCTCAGCAGCGGTATGATGATCGAAAACACCCTGTCCAATTGGGCAGCTAATCAGATTGTGGAGAACGAGAAACATGCCGTGTTTCTGGTCGGATTTGCCAAGGAGGACCTGCCGGCGGGCCAGCTGCTTCAGGCAGCCGCCGAGCGCGCGGAATCCGTTGTGCTGGACAGGCGCATCGGACCGAAGGTGCTGGCGTGCGAAGTGGAGCGTTTTCGGTTCAGCGGGCACAGCAGCCGACAGGACCTGTTGGGACTTATTGACGCTATGAACCCCGGCAAGGTCGTCTTGGTGCACGGGGAGACCGCGGCCAGGGACTGGATGATTGCGCAACTCGCTGATCGCCAGCCCGGTCTTGAGGTGGCTTCTCCTGAACTCGGAGAGCGGATTGAGATATAGATAACAGGCCGAACGCATAGCATACACCTCGGACCCTCCGCGTCAGATGCCAGAGCCGGCCCTTGTCCTTACCAACGGATACTATGACACCGTGTTTGCCAAGACAACGCACGGTCTGGTTCGCGGCCCCAGCCGGTACTGGATCAGCGGCGTGGTGGACGCGGAGCATGCCGGGCAGGATGCGGGCAGGCTGCTTGACGGGATGGAGCGGGGAATTCCGATCTGGTCTTGCGTTGCAGCGGCCCTGGAAGCATCGAATCCGCGGCCGACGCACTGCATTGTGGGTGTCGCCACCGTGGGGGGCAGGTTGCCGGCCAGTTTGAGAGCAGACCTTGAGGAGGCTGCCAGGGCCGGACTGACCCTGGTCAACGGATTGCACCAGCTGCTGTCTGAAGACGACAGGATTCGCGTACTGGCCCAGGGGAGGATTATAGATATCCGCAGGCCTAGGGCGGCTTCAGCCCTGCGCTTCTGGACCGGAGAGGTGCGGGCCATTCCGGCCCTCCGGATTGCCGTGCTGGGTATGGATTGCGCCATCGGTAAGCGTACGACAGCTATGTTGATTCGTGAGGCATGTCGGGCCGCGGGCCTAGGTGCGGAGGTGATTTATACCGGTCAGACCGGATGGTTGCAGGGTCTTGAATATGGGTTCATATTCGATGCGACCCTGAATGATTTTGTGTCTGGTGAGTTGGAGGGGGCCATCCTGCGCTGCTATCAGGAAACACGACCGGATGTCATCCTCCTGGAAGGGCAGTCGGCGCTTCGCAATCCCTCGGGGCCGGCAGGTGCTGAACTGATCTGTTCAGGAGATGCGCAAGGGGTCATTTTGCAGCACGCTCCGCGGCGCGAGTATTTTGAAGACTTTGAAGAAATTGAATGCCGTATTCCGCCATTGGAGGAGGAAATTGAGCTTATCGGCCTGCTGGGCGCGAAGGTATGGGCGATCACCCTGTTTACGCGGGGAATGACCCCCAAGGCTGCCGGGACGGAAGCCGGTGCTATTGAAGCTGCGTGCGGAATCCCGGTGGTTTGCCCGCTTATTGATGGGGTGGCCCGAATTGTTGATATCATACGTGGGCAGTTGGCCGCATGGTGATTTCCGCCGCTGAGGTCTGGACTGAGAACCTGCCGCTGAAGCGCCCTTACCGTATTGCTTTTAAGCGGGTCGATGCGGTGGCGCTGCACTTTGTCCGGCTGGAGAGCAGTACCGGCGTGGAGGGCCTGGGATGTGCGGCACCGACGGATGTAACGCGGGAGACCCCGGCCGACTGTCGGGCGGCACTGGAGCATGGAGCGCTGGATGTGGTTAAGGGTCGGGATCCTCGGTGCCTGCGGGCGGTGGTCCGGCGGATCCGACAGGAAATGCCCGGGCATCCTGCGGCGCGGGCGGCACTGGACATGGCCCTGTATGACTTGGTGGCCCGCAGCGCGGACGTTCCGGTCGTGGAGTATCTGGGGAGCTATCACGATGAGTTGCCTACCTCCATCACGATTGGCATACTGCCGCTGGAGGACACCTTGAGGGAGGCTCGGGAGTATGTGGAGCGCGGGTTTGTGCATCTGAAGGTAAAGCTGGGCCTGGATGTAGAAGAGGATCTGGCCCGCCTCCGTGCCTTGCGCCGGCAGTTTGGATCAGCGGTCCATATCCGGGTGGATGCAAACCAGGGCTACACGGCCGAGGAGACGATGGCGCTCGCTGATGCGGCGGAAGGATTAGGGCTGGCCTTCATTGAGCAGCCCATGTCTGCCGAGGCCGTTGATTCCATGCGCAGGCTCCCGCCGCAATGTCGGCCGCTGATGGCCGCCGACGAGAGTCTGCACAGTCCGCAGGATGCCTGGGCGCTCACGCATCATCCGCCGTTTGGCATATTCAACATCAAGTTGGTCAAGTGTGGCGGCATTACCCCGGCATTGGAGATCGCGGACTTAGCTTATCGGGCGGACCTGGATCTGATGTGGGGCTGTATGGATGAAAGCGTCATCAGCATCGCGGCTGCGCTCCATGCGGCCTTTGCGTCTCGTGCCACGCGTTATCTGGATCTGGACGGCAGTCTGGATCTTTCCCGTGATGTTGCAGGAGGCGGCTTCGAGATTGACCGCGGTGTAATGCGACTCACCGGCGGCCCGGGCCTTGGCGTGCATCTGCTGTAACGGGCGTACCTGGAGGTTCAAGGCTGTGCCGGTGGTCTGCGGCCGATGGTCTTCAGCATCTGCACCAGATGGTCTGCGACATGATCGGCAAAATCCGGATTGTTGATGTGGACATCCAGCGCCACAGTCTTGATGTGGTCCGCGGCACGGGACTGAAGCGTATCAAACAACGCCTGCCGGGCTTCGGGATCACAGAAGGGCTGATCTGTCGCATCCAGCGCGCTGACTCCCTGGAGAGGAAAAAACAGGCATACCGGGCCGGTGGCCCGGTTGAGGCGTTCGGCCATGGCTTCGGCGATTCGGACACATTCCTCGCGCGAAGTGCGCATCAGGGTGACATTATCGTTGTGGGTGTGCAGCGTCCGCTGCCGGTAACGGGCCGGTACGGTGTTAAGCGCCCAGAAATTGACCATATCCAGCGCACCGCAGGATACCACTTGAGGAACGCCGCTCTCTGCGGCCGCGGTCAGACGGTCGGGGCCAGCGGAAAGAACGCCGCCAGCAATTTCGTCGGCCCATTCTGTGGTAGTGAGGTCGGCCACCGCATCAAAGAAGCCGCTGCGAATAAGCTTTTCCATGGCCCGCCCGCCGCTTCCGGTCGCATGAAACACAACGACTTCATAGCCCGCTGCTTCCAGCTTTGCCCGCAGCCGTGTAACGCAAGGTGTGGTTACGCCAAACATGGTGGCCGCGATCAGTGGCCGCTCCGACAATTCATCGCACGACTGCTCAGCCATTCCGCACACGGCACCAACGGCATTGGCAATCACGGGCCGGGAAATCCGATTGAGTCCTTCAATATCCACCACCGGGAACATCATGGCAATGTCCGATTCTCCGACATACGGTTTGGTGTCTCCCGATGCAAGGGTGGAGAGCATTACTTTGGGCAGGCCGATCGGAAGGGCGCGCATTACGGCGGTCCCGATAGCTGTGCCTCCTGACCCTCCCAGCGCGAGCACGCCGCCCAGGCCGCCGCCAGCTAAAAGCTCCAGCGAGATAGGGACAGCCCCCAGCGCCATGCAATCCAGGGCGGAGTTACGATCCCCGGCCTGCCGCAGTGCGGCCAGGGACTGGCCGCCCCTCCGGGCGACCTGATCGGCCGTTATATCGGACGGGCATTTGGGCTCCCCAATGACTCCCACATCCATGACGATGGCCGGATGGCCCCGCCGGTGGAGCAGGTCGAGCGCATAAGCATATTCATGCCCTTTGGTATCCAGCGTTCCAATCAGCAGAATGGGGAGCGGCATTGAAGGCAGGGGCAGGCAGGTACAATTTAAGCATTAGGCAGAGTGATTTGTGTGTATCTTTATACCAGCCGACTCATACATGCCCTCCTATCCCCCCAAGACTCAGGCCTTGGCGCTGCTGAGCGTTTTCCTAGCCGGAGGAATTCTCTGCCCGCTGGCCCACAGGATTGCGCACGGTACTCAGGCGCACGCTCAACGGGCGTGCCAGCATGGGGCGATGGCAGGTCTTCATTGGGAGGAGCAGTCGGACTGGCTGGAAGAAAGCTGTCTGCAATGTGTTCGTCATCAGGTGTTGACTTCTCAGCGGCGGCCGGATGAACGGCCAGCAGTGACAGGCCAGCCTGTTACCGAGGCCCGCCAGGCCATTCCGGCTCAGCATACCACATCGGATCAGCAGCCGCGCGCCCCACCTGCGCGGCTCATATAAGGGCGACCCGCAGCCGGGAGCCCGCGGATTCGTAAAGGGCCGCAGCCGATCAGTCGGCTGGCCCCACGCTCTCTAATCGCTGATCCAATTACTTTATCTCATGAAAAAAACCATCTTCACATTGTGCATCCTCCTGCTCGGCAGCATGGCGTATGCGCAGGAGGACCTGCGCGGGAATTTGGAAGGCACGGTCCTGTCGGCATCGGGCACGCCAGCGTCTGATGCGCTAATTCGTGTTATCGGCCAGGCACGGGTGGTCCGCACGAGCGAATCAGGACAATTTATCATAGGGGATCTGACCCCGGGCCTTCTTGTGGTCGAAATCATCAGTCCCCGATGGGGCAGCAACATGATTGAAGTCGAAATCATTGCCGGTGAGACGCTGCAGGAGGAAATAACCGTCCTCAGATCCTATCACATGGATGAGCTGGTCATTACGGCCGGATCGCTGGTTCGTTCACGGTCGGAAACAGTCCGTCCGACAAACGTGCTGGCCCGCGAGTCTCTTGTGGATGCGACCTCCACTACGCTGGGTGCGACACTGGAGGGATTGCCGGGCATTGCATCCACCTACTTCGGGCCGGGTGCCGGCCGCCCAATCATTCGCGGGCTTGGCCTGCCCTTACCCCAAGTTATGGCCTAGTAAAACCTTTTGAGGTGGATCT
>JAPPNA010000010.1 GCA_028873925.1 Bacteroidota bacterium
TCACCTCTGGGGCATCATCAATGCTATCGTCCTAAACGTCAGCAACGGCCCCGCGAAGGGTCTCAACAGCCGGGTCAAAACCATCAAAGTACGCTGCAGAGGCTTCCGCAACACACAGCGGTTTGCCAACGCCATCTACTTCTATTTGGGAGGCCTTGATCTATACCCGGAATGTGTCAAATAGCCATGCTACCCACAGTAATTGGGGAAGACCCCTTCAATCACCTTCGGCAGGAAAAACCACCTGATGTGGCCGCAATATTCATTCAAGCAGTTCGCGATAGGGTCATGCCGCAAGTAATTGGGACCATACCTGGTTCGCCATCTTCGGAGCGCCACTGTGCAGCTTCAAATCTGCGGGTGCAACCCGTTGGAGGATCATGACTGTTAACCGCAAGCGGTTCATAGCCGACTGGCATTATCCTACCCGGATACACTTCGGCCCTGGCCGGATTGCAGAGCTTCCCCGAGTCTGCCGATCGGTTGGCATGCAGCGGCCCCTGCTGGTAACGGATGCTCAACTTGCCGAGCTCGCCTTTGTCGGCGAGTCGGTGGTGCAGTGCCAGCGGGCCAGCCTGTCCACGCAGGTATTTTCTCGGATTCAATCAAATCCTCTAGATTGGAATGTGGAACAGGGCCGCGAGGTTTTTCGGCAGGGGAGGCATGACGGGATTATCGCCCTGGGCGGCGGGAGCGCCATGGATGCCGGAAAGGCTATAGCCCTGCTGTCACACCAGCCCGCAGGGTTGTGGGAGTATTCAGGACGCTGGCACACTATCTCACGCAATACGATTGCGCCCGTGGTGGCGGTGCCCACTACATCAGGTACCGGTTCGGAAGTAGGGCGTGCGGCCGTGATCACCGACACGCGGACGAACGTGAAGTCCATCATTCTGCATCCGAATCTGATGCCTGCGGCGGTGGTGGCGGACCCTGAATTAACCGTCGGCCTTTCTCCTCGGCTCACTGCCGCTACGGGGATGGATGCACTCGCCCATTGTCTGGAGGCCTACTGTGCGGATTTCTTCCACCCCATGAGTGATGGGATTGCGATGGAGGGGATCCGGTACGTACAGCGATGGCTGCCGGTTGCGGTACAGGATGGCAGCCGCATGACCGCGCGTGCTCACATGATGGCCGCCGCTACCCTGGGTGCGGTCGCATTTCAGAAAGGTCTCGGCGCGATTCATGCGCTTAGTCACCCACTGGGAGCGGTCTACAATACCCACCATGGCCTGGCCAATGCGGTGCTGATGCCCTATGTGATGGAATACAATCGCCCGGCAATTGAAGAAAAGTTGCAGCGGCTGAGTCGGGTCCTGGGTCTTGAGCCGTACGGATTTGGGGCTGTACTGGACTGGATCATTGAATTGAGGGCAGCGGTTGGTATCCCGCATACCCTTCGGGAGGCGGGCATCCCGGACACTGACCTTGCGTCCCTGGCAAGAATGGCCAGTCAGGATCCGTGTGCCGAAGAAAACCCGGTTCCGGTAGAATATGAGACGCTTTTGAGCCTTTACAGGCATGCCTATAGGGGCGGCTGATCAGGACTATGCTGCTCAATGAACGAAAAGGGCAGGTGAGCCGCATTACAGCGCAGACTCCTAGCCATAGCTGGGTCGCCGCCGCCGGTCAACCTCTCCTTAACCAACTGAGTCCGGGATACCGCCGCCGGTACAGCTCCCTGAGTGATGCAGCAAGCCACCTCCGTTCCTCAATCGGCTGCGGCACCGCCGGGATAATCAGGTTGAGTACCTCCACAGGGCCTCAGTCCTACAAGCAAGACGAGCACAACAAGGTTGCGAATACAGCCGTTCCGAAACTTCCACTATCCGACCATTGAATGCATCAGATTGTTCCTGCTTGAATAGTCCGATATTCAGGCAGGGCCATCACCGGATTGTCCTGACGCAGTCTACCTAGGTGTCGGCTGCATCTGCAGGGATACCATCCGATTTGAGATGTACGGGCCCGCTAGCAAGTAACGGCGGGCGTAAACGTCAACCGGTGCCGTGTCGATTGTACAATCGGATCTGATGTCACAGTTAGGGGTGCCGCCTCTCACTCAGCTTAGAAACTTGTAGCTGAATTTGAGCAGCAGTACGTTCGTCGGGAAAACCTCAAACGTATCGGTAAGCTGCTGACCGGTCCGCTGGTCAAACGGCGAAGGCGACATTAAATCAAAGGCACCCAGCTCATCGGAACTTGAGCGGGACTGGGACCAGACCAAGTAAAGCGTGGAACCGGGCCGGTACTCCCAGCGCAGAACGGTGTTGGTTTGAAAACTGTTGTACGCGAAATCGTACTGCTTGGGGAATGTGGCGACAGGCACCAGCGTGTCGCGATCCTGCAATAATGAATGATCGGTGTACCCTCCGCGGGCGGCGAAGAGTTGTCCGTAGAACTGAATGGATAAGGTCGGAGTCAGCGTGACATTGCTGCGCAGTGTGATGTCCGCGGCGCGCGTGTTTCGATGCCCAAACACAGGTACATAGTGGTCGCCCAGGTCGTTCCAAGGGGTACGAGCGGCAAAAACCCGGTGCGCAGATTCGTCGGTAGTCATTAGTCGCCAGTTATCTACATCGTCCGGCTCACTACGACTCGATTCGCTGATTCGCCAAGCTCCGTCCCGGAAGGAAAACGCCTCATTTGAAGCCCATTCGGTGACATCATTTTCCCGGCCAATCCCCACCTCCAGTGAAAGATCAATCCTCGCTCCCGCGACCCATTCCGCTTCCAGGCTCGTATCAAAAGTACGCCCCCCGTCACCAAAGAAACCGAATTCCATCTCAGGGTTGAGCTGCCATTTACGTCGTGTATCGGTCGTAAAGCCGAAGTCCACCTGGAGCTCACTCGGCCGTGCACGCGGATCGAGTCCACGCGTTTCCGTGACATCGTAGCCGCCCACCAGATAATCAGAACGCGAGCCTATCTCAATTTCCCGGAATCCCTTCGTGGTCCAGTCTGAGTTGAAGAAAAATCCGAACCCGTTGTGGAGCAGGTCACGGTATGAATACCCGCTACCGGCGTACAGAAAGGCAGAGGCACGCCGGAAGGGGCCGAAAGGATTACCCCGATTGATCTGGTGGGAAGTGCCGCCGAAGAAATTGATGTAGTTGTTCTGCCGGAGCCGCCCCACGTCATTGGGATTGAAGTTGTCGCTGACCATCGTAAATCCGCTGGACAGATTCCAAACGCTGCGCTGCCGGTCAAAACCCGCGGCCAATGCAATGCCCTGTTCAAGCACGCCATCGTCACTGCGGGAAGTGCCGCTGAACTGTCCGTCAAACTTGTAGCGGTTATCTAGGAATCGCATGTCCCAATTCACGCCGCCAGCCAGGGACTGGCGCGAATCGGCGGCATAGAAAGTGGTCATGGCTCCAATGCTTGACAGCTCACCAATCTGCTGCTGGATTCGTCCCACACCATAGTTGTTGTCGGGCCGGAAGTTGTCTCCTGTTGTAGCCCCGAATAAGCCGACGGACATGCCGCGGCCGGTGCGCCCGGACAGTTTGGCTGCCCCCAGAATAGGGGCGCGGGCACCGATCCTGCGTGTGTACAACAGCGATCCGCCCCGATCAAGCTCAAACTCAAAGATCTGCACCCCTTCTGTAAAGAATGGTCGCCGCTCCCTGAAGAAAGTCTCAAATGCGGTCAGATTCAGCTCCGCCGGGTCCGCATCCACCTGCCCGAAGTCTGGATTGATTGTGGCATCCAGGGTGAGATTGGTAGATAGACCCACCTTAACGTCACCCCCGACATCCAGATTGGTAGACCGAACGGCTGTGTTGGCAACATCGCCCTCTTCGGACCGCAGATCAGTCACTGTGTACGGGGTGACCTGAAAATTGCGGTGGGGCTGGATGTCTATGATTCCCTCCAGCGTTCCGTACTGGGCCACGGTACCGCTGCTGCGCTCGGTTCGCGGAATCAGTACCCAATCGTCAATTTCGCTCAGGCGCGGGATCACCCGCCGGAAATTTATGCCCCACCGTTGTACACGGGAGTCGGAGAAACGCAGCATCGAATAGGGAATGCGCATTTCCACAATCCAGCCATCGTCCACCTGGCGCACAGCCGACCGCCATACCGCATCCCAGGAGGTGTCAAAGTCAAAGCCGCCGCCACCGCCGCCACGCCACCGATTGCCGGAATACACGCCATCTGCCTGCACCCCGGCAGCACTGACCGCAAAATTGTACGCAGTCTTGCGGTCGTAGTACGAGTCAATAGAGGCAATAAACCAGTCGGCCTGATTGAATTCATCCCGGCGCCCCAGGATGCGGCGGATCCCGGAGGGCTCGGTATCAAACAGGTACGCGCTGATATAGACCGAATGTTCACCGTAAAGGATGCGGACATTGCTGCGCTGCGTCGCCGGTTCACCCTCGTTTGGCGAATACTGCATAAAATCCGTAGCCACCGCTGCCTGCGTCCAGGCCGCTTCATCCAGCACCCCGTCAATGACTATTGATCCCCGGGTCGGGCTGGCAGTCAGAATACAGTCGGGTTCACAGTCTGGAGGAGCGAGGCCGACAAAGGAAATCAGAGCCAATATTGACTGCAGCATCGACGGAGGAGTTAGAAGGCGAAATGGACTGCTTTCCTAACCACCAGTATACGACAGAACGGCGCGCAGGATTCACGGCACTCGGCCCGGGTACATGGCGGTCGCTTTGCTATCTACCGCTTCTCATGCCTCGATTGCGGGCTTTGACAGCCAGCCCGTCAACGCGGTTGTTGAGGCGGTTGTTGGCGTGCGCCTTTACCTTTATCCACTGGATTTTGTGAACCTGCGCCTGTTCCCATAAAGCCTGCCACAGATCCTGATTCTTGACGGGTTGCCCGGATGAAGTTCTCCAGTTGCGGCTCCGCCATCCCAGAATCCAGCCAGCCGCGAAGCCCATCCTGAGGTACTGACTGTCGGTATGCAGTCGGACCCTGCACGGCTCCTTCAGCGCAATCAATGCTTCCAAAGCCGCCTGCATCTCCATACGGTTATTGGTGGTTGCCGAACTGTGCCCGGAGAGTACCCGTTCATGCTTTCCGTATTTTAGGATTGCGGCCCAGCCTCCAGGTCCCGGGTTGTTCAGGCAGCTGCCATCGGTGTAAATGATCACGTCTTTCATACAGCTCTCCGCCCTGTGTCCCGATGCGCTTCATTGATCATGTCGTTATACGGGTCAGAAGCGGAAACGGTGGCACCGGATGCGTGGCGTTCCGCCGCGAAAAATATGAACCTCGCGGCGGTCCCGCCGGCGGCGATGGCGGACGGGGCGGATCTGTGCTGGTGGAGGCTGATGCCCATCTGAACACGCTGCTGGATTACCGCTACCAGCAGCATCAGTTTGCTCAGTCGGGACATCCGGGCCAGGGAAAGAAAAAATCCGGCAGAGATGGTGCAGATCTGGTGCTGCGCGTGCCGTGCGGGACCACGGTTACGGATCGTAGCCAAGGGATTCCGCTGGGCGAAGTGCTCAAGCCGGGGGATCGCCTGATGCTGGCCGAAGGAGGTAGGGGAGGCCGGGGCAATGCCTGGTTCAAGACAGCTATTCGCCAGGCACCGCGATATGCGCAGCCCGGTGAAGCTGGCGAAGAAAAGACCATAGTCATGGAGCTCAAAATGCTCGCTGATGTCGGGCTGGTCGGATTTCCCAATGCGGGCAAGAGCTCACTGGTAGCATCGGTTTCCGCCGCACGTCCCAAAATCGCCGATTATCCGTTCACCACATTGGTGCCGGTGCCCGGCATTGTGTCGGTCGGAGATTTTGAATCCTTCGTGATCGCTGATATCCCCGGCATTATCAAGGGAGCCAGCCAGGGAAAAGGGCTGGGCCTGCGGTTTCTGCGCCACATTGAGCGCAATGCGGTCCTGCTGGTTATGATTCCGGTGGACTCAGCCGATCCGCTGCGTGAGTTTGAGACGCTGGAGAATGAATTGGAAACTCATGATCCTGCGCTGCTGCAAAAGCCGCGCGTGGTGGTTTTCTCCAAAGCGGATCTGTTGCCGCCCGACACGCACGGCACCTGGATGGCGGACATGCAGAGTGCCTTCGGTACGGCTGATCCGATGCTCCTGATCAGCAGTGTGACGCAGCAGGGGCTTCCACAGCTGAGGCGGCTGTTGTGGTCCTGCATTAAATCAGCGCGATCGCAGCGGATATGATGACGGAAGCCGGCTGCATCAAGACCGTTATCTGCGACCAGGATGCAGCCCGCGTGGATGTATACCTGGCAGGCCGGTTGGGTTGCTCCCGAAATAAGGTTCAGCAGGCGATTAAGGATGGCCGCGTCCGAATCAATAACGCCATAATCCGGCAGGCATCACGCTCTGTTAAGGCTGGCGATAAATTGTCCATGCAATGGGTATCGGCTCGGCCCATCCGACTTGATCCTGAGCCGCTGTCCCTGGACATTGTCTATGAAGATGCCAGCCTGATTGTGATCAATAAGGCCGCGGGCATGGCGGTGCATCCGGGTGCGGGACGCCCCTCCGGGACGCTCGTAAATGCACTGCTGCATCATGTCGGAGCTGTTCCCAAGGCATGGGAACGGCAGGTGGAGGGCCTTTCTGCGGAGCCCGCAGGATCATTTGGCGCGGTCCGTCCGGGGATTGTTCACCGTTTGGACATGGATACCAGCGGCCTGATGGTGGTGGCTAAGGATGAACAGGTTCATCAGCGTTTGCAGGTCCAGTTTGAAGCCCGTACGGTGGATCGTTTGTATGCCGGTATAGTCTGGGGCCTTCCTGAGCCCCCTTCCGGTGAAATCAACCAGCCCATCGGAAGAGATCCGCGGGTCAGAACCCGCATGACTGTGCGCTCCGATGGTCGACACGCATTGACCCGGTATGATACCCGAACACAGTTCGCCCACGCGTCCCGGGTCAGTTTCCGTCTGCAGACGGGGCGGACCCATCAGATTCGCGTCCATGCCCGACATCTGGGGCACACGATTCTCGGTGACAGGGTATATGGCGGAGACAGCATCCGTTACGGGCCGGTCACCGCACGCCGGAAGGCGTTCTACAGGCATATCTGGGAGCATCTGCCCCGGCAGGCCCTTCATGCGCAGCGGCTGGGCTTTGACCATCCCCGAACAGGCACTCGTATGTGCTGGGAATGCGACTGGCCCTCAGATATGGAATGGGTATTGGAGCGCCTCCCCAGAGATCCGGTGTAGGCAGGTCTGGTGCGTGGTTCGTCCGAATTAACGAAATGGCCGCTGCGGAGTATACTGGCTGGGACCTGACTTAATCGCGTGGCGAGTACATTCAAAACCATTGAGGGCACCTTTGATGTGCTGCCGGGTGCCGCGGTCGCGGTGCATCGGGTGGAGGCGTGGCAGGAAGTTGAGCGCGGTATCCGGGCCGTCATGCACCGGTTTGCGTTTGAGGAAATCCGCACACCGATCCTGGAGCCGACCGCGCTGATTGCGCGAGGTATCGGGCAGCTGACCGATATCGTGTCCAAGGAGATGTTCAGCTTTGAGCGGGGGCGGACCAGCTATGTGCTTCGTCCAGAAATGACGGCTCCGGTAGTACGCGCCTATTTGCAGCACCACCTCTCGCAGCGCCCGGGAGCCGCCCGCCTGTGCTACCTGGGTCCGTGTTTCCGGGCTGAACGCCCGCAGAGAGGCCGCTATCGCCAGTTCCATCAGTTTGGGGCGGAGATTCTGGGCGTTACCGACAGCCGCGCCGATGCCGAAATCATTCTGGTCATGATGGCCATCTATGAGGAACTGGGCGTTACCGGCACCGACCTGCGCATCAACACGCTGGGTGATGAGCACAGTCGCCCACGGTATCGTCAGGCTCTTCAAGCTTATCTGGAGCAGTTCAAGGGAGACCTGTCGCCCATAAGTCAGGAGCGCCTGGCGCGCAATCCGCTACGAATTCTGGATACCAAGGTGGCCAACGAGCGTGAACTGCTTCAGGGAGCCCCCAAGCTGCCGGACTATGTGGACAAGCACAGCCGCGCGCACTATGAGGCCCTTAAAGGCTGGCTGGATGATGCAAACGTCCGTTACACTGAAGATCCTTTTCTGGTGCGTGGCCTGGATTATTACACCCGCACCGCCTTTGAGCTGGAGCACGCGAAGATCGGTGCCCAGAGTGCACTCGCCGGAGGCGGCAGGTACGATCTGCTGGCTTCGGCCATAGGTAGTCGGCATCCGGTGCCGGCGGTGGGCTTCGCAGCGGGGCTTGAACGGCTGTTTCTGGCCCTGGATGCGGCCGGCGTGACCCTGCCCGGCCGGCAGCCGGTTGATGTCTGGGTAGTGGCTATGGGGCCCGATGCCGAAAGACAGGCCTTTTCGCTGGTACAGGCATGCCGCAGAGCCGGACTGCGTACCGGCAGTGATTGGAGCGGACGTTCCCTGAAAGCACAGATGCGACTGGCCAATCGGGCTGCCGCATCGTATGTCGTAATTTTGGGCGAGCGTGAGCTGAGCTCCGGGCAGGTGCAGATCAGGCAAATGCGGACCGGCATGCAGACTGCTGCGCCGATGAATACCATAGTTACTTACCTGCAATCCCAACAGAATGCATCCGCGATTACTTGAGATACCGCTCCCATTTGAGATTATGGGGGCGGAGTCGATTACGCTGTACTCCTTCGGTGCCATGATGGCGATCGCGTTTCTGACCGCAGCCTGGCTGTCTCGGTTGGAGTTGGACAGGATGCATAAGGCCGGTCTGCTGGGAACCGTCAAGGTTAAGGCGAAGCCCGGCCCGAATGTCCGTCCGGGCACCATGATTGCGGCAAGTCCGGCCTACCTGATCGGCACAGTGGTGATGATCGCCGTAATTGGCGGCATAGCCGGCGCGAAGCTGTTTCACGTTCTGGAGAATCTGGACGAATTCTTTGCCGATCCTGCCGCCATGATTTTCTCTACGGGCGGGCTGACGTTCTATGGAGGCCTGATCGTAGCCGCGATTAGCATCATCTGGTACGTGAGGCAAAAGAAGGTGGATCTGTCCTTATTTGCAGACGCGATGCTGCCCACCGTGCTGCTGGCCTACGGCATTGGACGTATCGGGTGCCACCTGGCAGGAGATGGCGACTGGGGCATACAGTCCTACTTGGCGGATAAGCCGGCGATTGTGCCTGAGTGGCTGTGGGCGGAGTCCTATCCGAACAACATTCTCAATGAAGTCCTTCCTGGCGATGGTGTCTATCCGACATCTCTGTATGAATTCGGGATGGCCGCGCTACTGTTCGCGGGACTGTGGCTGCTGCGCCAACGGGGCTTTCGCAAGGGTGTCCTGGCCTCTGTTACGGTGGTATGCTTCGGCGTGGAACGGCTGCTGATTGAGCAGATTCGGGTAAATAATCAGGGCGAATTTCTGGGCATCACCGTGACACAGGCGGAATTGATTTCCGTTGCCATGATTCTGGTGGGGCTGATAGGCGTAGGGCTATTCATGAGGAGGCGCACGCATGCCGAAAAAGGATAACGGGTCTCAGGGTCATAAGCGGAGGACATCGGAATGCCGCACAGCCGTTATGGGCGGTCTCTTCCGAAGCGATAGGGGATCGTCAGGAGAGTATAGGGCTGTTCGGTCCGCTCCCGTGAAAGCCAGGACCATTCCGACGCAATGGAAATATTCCGGCTGCCACGGCCACTTGGCGGAGTCGCCGGGATGGCATCCCCCAATTGAGTCTTGAATGCGGAGTAGGTAATTTCATCAGATAATTCAGTACTTCCAATGGCAGCCTCTGGACAGGTCAGTGTGAACATGGAGCGCTCGGGCACCTGTGCGATCGCCAGGATCAACGGACGCATTGACAGTTCAAACACCTTTGATTTTGAGCGTAGCATCCAGTCCGGTCTTGTGTCGGACGACGAGAGCCTTATTCTGGAATGCACCAGTCTGGTGTACACCAGCAGTGCGGGGCTGCGGGTCATGCTGAAACTGGCCAGGCAGTTTCAGCCACCCAAGCTGTTTGTCATTTGCGGTCTTCGGGACGATATTCTTGAAATTTTCAGGATCAGCGGCTTTGACCGCATCATGACGATTCGTCCGACGCTGGAGGATGCGCTGGCCCTGTAGCGCGCAAGGGATCTGAGGGCCGGATGCTGAGCAGCTGCACCTGGCACATCCGGTTGAGGAGGCACCGGCAGTCGGCCGCTGCAGTGTCCTGCTGCTGATGGTGTCATGGGCACACAAAGGCCGCGAAATAGGAAAACGCGTCCCGATCGGATTAATCCTAAGCTGCTTGAGTCAAGGATCTGCTTATAGCGACAGACCGCCGGGATGGACTGAACTTCCTGGTGGGACCCAGCTGCCATCCTCCTGGTGCAATTCGGCCGTGGTCATTCCTCCGATCCCGCGTCTCATAACAGCGCGGTAGGGATGGCTCCAGATGGCGGTGCGAGGTCCCGTGATTTCCCCACCCGGTACCGCAACCCGACGGTCCATGCCGGGCTTACTTGGGCAATTCGTGATGCTGCTGGGTCACGCGGAATTTCATCTTCCTGCTCGGCTTGTTATTCGGGATCGGACTGTAGCGAAGCTTGAATCTCTCGGGGTATACCTCAAAAGTATAGTAGTGCGCAAGGAGCAGGATGTTGATCTGGAGTTGCAGTTCCATCCACCGGAATCCCAGGCATCGGTGTGTCCCAAGCCCATAGGGTGCATACCCCGGACTCCGATGCTCATTGCGGGGGGCTGCGAACCGGTAGGGGTCAAATTTATGCGGATCCGGAAAAACGTTTTCCATAAAGTGCGGTGCCGTCTGTACGATATGAAGTGTCGCACCCAGAGGAATCTCGTAGTCCTCAATTACGAACTGATTCATGACCGTTCGCATTGACATCGGCACGATGGGGTACAGGCGCAGGCACTCCATGATGAAGAGCTGCGTAAAGGCGGTGGACTGAGGATTGATGGCGCTGCCCGGCGGGTCGCCATCGGCAAACAGCGCATCGGCTTCCGCACGGATTTTGGCGCAAAAGTCAGGATGTGTAGCCATGGCGTACATCGTAAAGCTCAGACAGTCTCCCAAGTACACGCTGGCGATGGGTGCGGCCGGGATGGCAAATCGAAGATTGGCCGCCGGCACAAACTGCGGATCACTGGCATGAAGGCTGAACAGATCATCCGCCAAATCCCGCGGACAGCCCGTACGCTGGGCGGGCGTATGTACACTTTCAACACGCTTGATGAATACATCCACCTGCTTCTTCTTCCGCCGCAT
Organism: Bacteroidota bacterium; assembly: GCA_028873925.1. GTDB lineage: Bacteria > Bacteroidota > Rhodothermia > Rhodothermales > Bin80 > JAPPNA01. The sequence goes on from JAPPNA010000010.1 coordinate 11,202, forward strand.
TTTCGGCGTATTGATCATGAACTTGGGCAGGGCACGAACCACATGCGTCATCAGTGCGCGCTCCTTGAATCCGATAAAGTCTTCAAAGATGTCCTGAGAATCCACGCTCATAGAGAGTGGGGAGATCTGTGCGTTGATGAGGTTCCGGCACATCGTTCTGGCGGTCTCGGTATAGCCGACAGACCAGTTTGCCACATATCCGCGGAATTGTGCATACACATCGTGTACCCGCCCGACCAGACGTTTGCGCGAATACGCAGGGGCTAAAGAACGCCTCAGCCGGAAGTGATCGGCCCCGTCCAGGGAAGGCAACACGCCGGATGCCCCGTATAATCCTTCAAAGTCAGCGAAATAGTCCCGGGTCCGCAGGTGCAGCCGGCCGTTGCGGTTCATCCACGCATTGACATTCACGCCTGCCAGGAACAACTTGGGTGCCGTAAACGGCGGCTTGATCTGAAACACCGGACCGTACTCCTCGGCCAGTGCACCGAACATGGCGGGCATGTTGCCCTCGCGGATTTCCGGATTGCGCAGCAGTTTGCGCAGCGGGATGGTTGGAATGGATTTGGTGAGCGACGACCGCTGGTACAACCCAACCGCCATATTGGCGACTACCGCATCAGCCATGGAGCGGCCGATCAGATCCATCCCGCTGATGAAGCTGATGCGTTCCTCAGCAGCCTCATCCAGTTGGAAAATAAACCGGAATACATCGCATGTATTGACCAATGCAATAACGATCACATCCCGCGGATCGGGGATTTCATCGGTGAAGATGACACGGCCAATGCGGGTCTTTATGAATTCGCGTGCTGTTCCGTCGCCTTCCTGCGAAGTACCAAATGCATCCTGCTGCCAGATGCCGCGTGAAATCGTCCAAAAATTACCGTTGTGGGCCTCAATAATCTTCAGTTTGACCAGTCGGTCCAGCGTTAGGTCTACAATCGAATCCGCCCGGCGCGCCAGCCGCTCAATCCAGAACTGCGTGTTCTGCTGCTCGGACTCGGATGCGATTTCCTTCAGGGCGGGATCCAGTGCAGGATCGCCTGTGGGCGCGTCATCGACCAGGAACAGGGAATCCAGGTCCGTATCGATCCGTGACTGAAGGGAGAGCTCGGCCAGCGCGGCTCCTACGACCGCACAGTTGAGTTTCCAACCGGGTACCTGATGGAAGTACCCGTTCTCATCATTGAGCAGCATGAGGATCAGCTCCTCAGGCAGCGTAAGGGATTGGTTGTCCATGACTCGGTAAGTCTCGGGAGTGCCGGAAAGTGAAGCAGCCCATTGCCGCGCACAAGCAGCGGACTATATGTACGGACAGGTTCGGGTGCATCGGTTGCAAAAGGGCGGCTGAATTTCAGGCAGCGTCAAGATTAAACCCGCGGAGATACCTGCCGACCGGCCCATCGGACGATGATAGCCGCGCAGGCATTCGGAATCGCCTGTGCTCCCGGATGACCACAACCTGCGTGATGTGCCTCTTCAGAAGGATGTTAGGCATGATTTTTTGACACCGGTTTACGGGCAGTACGCCGAGGCTCACCTTGAACCGTCTGGTGAGGCCCATTTTGCGCATTTGCGTCCCCGGCATCGGAGCATGTCCACCCGGTCCAAAAGTGCGGCCCGCACCCGCTGTCGGGAGTGCTGCTTGCAAGGTTCTGCAAACGCGTAGCCGGGTCGGCGCTTATAAACGTCAATTTCGATCCGGGCGATAATCTCCACCCATCTGCAATTTGACGAATGAATGTGGAGTCAGTGACGCTACTCAGGTAGGTCCCTTCCATGGCATCAAACCCGGAGGCTGCATAATTGTAGCCGTTTATGTTGGCCTGGTGCTCCACTTCAACGGACTCTCCTGTGGTTTGCCGGGAGTGTCTCCAGAATCTAACGTTATCCCAATCCGCCCTGGACGGGATTTGCGGGAGCGTCCATCTTGGAGTGTCGGCATTCCGCCAGGCGAAATTCATGCCGTGGAATTTGTGAGATAAGGTCCTTACCAGCGTCCGGTATTCGGTGGCGGAGCGCTGGGCACTGCTAGGCAGATCTCCCTGTTTCTGTTGCACCAGGCCACATGTTCCCAGCCCGTCCCGGCCTGCAGGGCATTTGGGATCAGCGTGACTCGTGCGGCTACGAAGTACCGGAAATTGGGAGAAGGCGAAAGCCGGTGCACATCACCGGCGCGGTCAGGGGGATTTCGTTTGAGCATCAGAAAATTTATAGGCAGCCAATATATTCCAACCGGCGCAGGGTCTGACCATCAGCGGTATGGGTGGCGGACAAATTCAAAAGTGCAACAATCCAAGCTCCGCTCCGCCCGCCCGGCAACCGATTTTAACTTCTTACTACCGGTGGGATGCCGGGTTCGCCCATCGCCAGCCATCGGCTGGGCCGAGCATCCGGGCCACCTGACACGAGTGCCGGGTACGCAGGGTCCGCCCTTACGGCTGTTGCATCATGTAGTCCACGGCCAGACTGGCCATGGTGCGAACGCCGGTCAGCAACGCATCTTCATCCGCAAAGAAATACGGGGAATGGTTGCGCGGTACCGTCTCAAAGTCAGTACCCGGAGGCGATATTCCAAGAAACACGAACAGTCCCGGCACTTCGTTGGCGAAATAGGAAAAGTCCTCAGCACCGGTAATCCGTGAAGCCTCAACCACCGAAGTGGCCACGCGCTCCAGAGATGGCACCATCCGCATCGTCAGCTCCGGGTCATTTACCGTAACGGGGTAGCCGTAGTCCATCGTCAGTTCAGCTGTGGCCCCGCTGCCTTCCGCAATGGACTCCACGGTGCGACGCATGCGTTGTTCAATATCACGGCGGATGTCTGGCAGAAATGTCCGCACCGTACCGGTCAGCTCAACTCTGTCCGGGATAATGTTGCTCCGCACGCCGCCGTGAAAGGTGCCCACGGTAATGATGGAGGGCGTGGCCGTGACATCCAGCTGCCGGCTGGCGATGGTCTGGAGGCCGAGCACGATCTGGCTGCCTACCACAATAGGATCAATGCCGCCCCATGGCACGGCACCGTGCGTCTGACGGCCGGTAACGGTGATCGAAAACGCATCCGCACTCGCCATGAACGGGCCGGGCAGATAGGCTATCTGACCCACCGGGGCTGGCCACACATGCAGTCCGAACACAACTTCGGGTGTCGGATCGTCAAAGGCTCCCTCTTTCAGCATCAGTTCAGCGCCGCCTTCTTCCCCGGCGGGAGCCCCTTCTTCCGCAGGCTGGAATATGAACTTGATGGTGCCGGGCAGCTCTGCGCGCACATCTGAAAGAATGCTTGCGACCCCCATCAGAATGGCGACATGCAGGTCATGGCCGCAGGCATGCATCACGCCCACCCACTGCCCGTTGTATTCAGTGGTCACTTTGGAGGCAAACGGAAGGTCCACCAATTCGGTCACCGGAAGGGCATCCATATCTGCCCGCAGCGCCACTACCGGACCGGGACGGCCGCCCCGCAACACGCCCACTACGCCGGTATGAGCAACCTCCGTGCGTATTTCGATCCCGAGTGCCTCGAGGTGCGCTGCGACCACGCCAGCGGTCCGAAACTCCCGATTGCTCAGTTCCGGGTGGGCATGAATATCACGGCGCCATTCAATGACGTTTTCTTCAATGGCGGCCGCCGCCTCGTCAATAATTGCGTGCAGCGACGCAAGTGACTGTGCGGCGGCAAAGTGCGGGCTGCAAAGCAGCAGCAGCAAGAGCAGGTAGGCACGCATAATCCAAGCAGAGATGATCACCGGAGAACATTGAACAGCCGACTGTACTTCAGCGTAATGCTGCGGAGCACGCGATCGGATGGATGGCCGCCGAATTCGCTGACTTCATTGAGGACAACAAACAGCCCCGTGTTTGCCGTCTGCAGCCACCCGAACCGCAGGTTGACAGACCAGATTTCAGCCACATCGTTATACTGGACCAGACTCTGAAGATATAGGCGCGGCGTGAACGAATACGAAACGCGGGCACCGATAAGGTTGGCCTTGAATCGCCCGTTCGGCAGGCGGACATTGTTGTGTGACAGGGTGGCTTCTGCCGTGAGGGACTCATTGGCGCGTATACGCAGCGTGTTCCGCACATTTTCGCGGCTGCCTCCAAAAAAGCCGCCGAGTACGGCCCGCGCATACAGGCTGATCTTCCGGCCCTGATTGGTGATCAGCACCAGTTGCGCTTCACGGTGGTCATAGGTGCCCGGATCCACATGAACATCTCGGGAGATCTCAAAGGACTCATGGACTCCTTCACGGGTCAGGTTGATACCGGTATGGATTTCAAATCCTCCTTCCCATTCCCAATGGTTATCTATGTGCCAGCGTCCGGTCTCCTGAAATCCAGAAAAATCCCAGTAGGCCTGGTAGCTGATATGGGGGCGCAGCTCAAGTAGTCCGAGCGAATTCTCGGGCCGCCAGGCGTACAGCACAAGCCCCGTATACTTACGGTATTCGCTGTTGCGCCGCAAAAAGCCGATACCCGGATTGAAGTTGTCAGCCACCTGGGTAATAGTGCTGTTGATGCGCCACAGGTTGGAGAGGTAGGCCACATTGAGATTATAGGCATACTCCTGGCCCTGCAGGTGCGGCGAGAAGGTGCGTGCCACAAACCCCGACAGCTGCGTGTACTGCCCGATGCCCAGGCGCCCGTCGATGGCTACAGCCTGATTGTCGTATTCAGCAGACGGGAGTCCGCTGGCAGCGCTATGTAGCCGGTTGGTGAACATAGCTCCCACCGACGACCTGTTGGGCAGGTCTTTGCGTACTCGTGCGACGGAAAAATTCGTGCTTGACGCGGCCCCCTTTACCGAGCGTGTCTGCATGTTGAGCATACCTATATTGAGCCCGGCCACCTGCCCGGAAAGGCGCGTGCCTCCAAGTATGGGGACGGCCTCTCCGCTCGGTCCGATCCCAATGCGCCGGCTGAAAAAGAGCTCAACCTCCTGCCCGCTGAATTCAGATACGCCGACGGAAAACAGACCGGCATTTTCCAGAAAAAAGGGTCGCTTTTCGGGGAAGAACAGGTTGAAGCGGTCCAGATTGATCTGCTGCTCATCCACCTCAACCTGGGCAAAGTCGGTATTGTAGGTACCGTCCAGGGTCAGTCCGGGGGTTAGGCTGTATTTGAGGTCAAGACCGAATTCACCGGTCTGTTTGAATCGACTGTTTTCTTCAGGATAGTTGCGTGCCGTTTGCCCCAGCACATAGGGTACCGCCTGAAGGTTTCGTGGGTGGGGAACGGTCAGTCCCTCAAGACGGCCGGCCCGTGACACCCGATGGAGATTGTACTGACGCGGCATGCGCGTCCAGTAGGCTTTCTCATTGCGCCGGCGGATATTACGCTGAAAATTCACGCCCCAGACCTGCGCACCACCGCTCGGAAAACGCAGCGTACGGAAGGGAATCTCAAATTCCGCCGACCACCCCTGGTCGTGGACCCGGGTTTGCACGTCCCAGGATCCGTCCCAGTTGATGTTGAATCCGCCGCCGCTGCCGGACTGCTGACGCGCCCCGAATCCTCCCTGTCCTTCTTTGGTTACCTGCGCGTCAAATTCAATACCGGCCGGATTGGTGCCGAATACGAATCCGTTCTGTCCGTCCAGGTAGGTGTCCAGTATCAGCTGAAAACTGTCGGTTTCGTCAAGTGGAGCGTCTCGTCGGCTGTCGGACACGATGATCCCTGAAGGGTCACGGTCATAGCAGATCACCCCGATATACAGGGCCCGATCTGTATAGACCATGCGCACCTCCGTCTGCTCGGACACCGGCGACCCGGCATCGGGCGTGTTCTGCCAGAAACTCCTGATCGGCAGCGCCAGATTGTACGCCGCATCGTTGAGGACATCCCCATCCAGGGTCGGAGCCGCTTCCACCCGCAGTGCCAGCGCGCTTGGCGCGGATGTGGGGTCATACTGGCTCGCGGATTGTGCGAGCGTGTGTTGGGTGGCCAACAGCATCGGGACTAAGGCCAGAATACGCGTTATGGATTGTGCGGCACCGGTGAACATGGGGGTTTTCTGCCTGACCGGGAATTACATGCCGGTCAAGCCAATTTACGTCAGTTTAGACGGATTTAACGTATTGGGCTGCGCAGGATAGCGACACGGCAGCCGCATAAAGGTACGGTTTCCAAACCTCGGCCTTTATGGCCGCGGTTAATCCCTTCATTTTCTACGGCGGCGTGATAAAACGGTAAACCTCAATAAATGGATTCGGCAGCTCCCCCGAATCGTCCAGACCCGGCTGGACTACGTGGTAGGCCAGACCATCCCGAGCTGCATTGAATAGGATCTCAATACCCAGCTCCTGCGCGACTAACCGGCCCTGTTTAGTGAAGATCTGATAACCCCTCTCCGCGCCCGGGTTGATGTATTGTGCCAAGATAGTTTCGGCCGTGAGCTCAAAAAGTGCATCGGTGAGTGTAGTGGACCTGAACACCCTGCCAACCGCTTGGACCAGGGCCATAGGGTCGTTCTGATTTAGATCGGGCAGATCTGCCGATGCGTCACGAAACCATGAAGTGCGGTGTGAAATCCGAGTGATGACCTTGCCATCCAGCGAGAGTCTCAGGATATGCGGATCCACAGGGCCTGTATAGAACAGGTTCGTATTATCAGCAATCAATCCGCCCGTTGCAATTCTCCGTGAGATATTGGGATGAGAAATGGATGGCAGCGGTATCTCCCGGAGCAGCTTTCCGCGGGTGTCCATGGCTTGGACCACGGCCTTTCCGGCACCTCGGCTGAGACCATGGAGCAGATCGTGATGACCGGCAGACAGAAACCCGGCCGATGTTAAGCTGAAATCCGGATCAATGTTGCCCAGGCAGTCTCCATCAGTTGTGAACCGATACCCCCACGGCCCCGCGTTGGACAGGAGTATGGATTGATCCCCAATGAATATGCCATGAACCGGCCGGACCTCAAACCCTGGATGGCAGACTGATGGATCCAGGGGAGCGAGCATCCGACCTTTCTGATCGAACAGGAACGCCTGCTGACCGCGCATATCTACCACCAGCAGTCGCCCGTCCGCTCCCACCTCCAGGCTCCAAATGTGCCCTATCAGCAGTGTGTCCGAGTGGACTGAATGCGGATCAGTGAATTTGATTGACCTCTCAAACCGAAAATGCTCAAGGTTCGCCGGCTCCTCGGGCTGAGCAGCCTGGAGATTACCGCATGCCAGCACCACGGTGAGCATGATGGTACAGCGGTACAGGGTCGTGCCGATCATTTGATCGGTCCACCCTGTACTATCCATCAAGATCTGCGCCCCGTATTTCCGCAGCGGCCTCTTTTTGCGCCCTCCCGAAGCGAAATTTCGCGTGCCGCAATGAGTCAGCGTGCATACTGTAGGGTGATATGGACCCGGACGCTTATTCATTATAGCTGCAGGTAGGGCATGTACTCGCAAAAATGAGACATGTTGATGTCAGTTCCGGTGTGTCGCGGTAGTCGGATCCCTCTGCTGGAAGATATGGCCCCTTTGGCTAAGGGTCAGACTGCTGGCTCGCAACACGCTGTGGCAGCAGGACAAACGTCACTTCCGACTTGGCGAACATAGCCGATATAAGCTGTAACTCAAAGCCGGACAGCCTCTTCGGCGCGCTGGCAGCCGTAATTCCTGCTTGGTCCGCAGCATCTGTTGCGCCAGAGCAGCGCAAATACAGAAGATCACCCGCCCGCGCTGAATGATCAGCTCCCGGCCCAACGCGCAAAGCAGATGGATCTTGCCGACTCCGGGCGGGCAAATAGCTAGCACATTCTCACAGCGGTCCAGATAGCCCCCTCCAGAAAGACGCTCAGATGGTGGTAGAGGGCAGTGGCCCCTTTCTCGCCCGTGAGCACAACGCTTCCACCCCTGACCGTACTCACGGGCCACCAGCTCGCGCACGCGCAGGTACAGCTTATCCGCCCGCAATGTGGACGAATACGCCATACGTAGCGTATCACATGCCATCGGGAAGCGGTGAGTGGGAATAAGATCTGCCCGGTACCGGTAATTAGCAATAGCCCCCGGCTTCAGCACCAGTGATTCAATCACATTGCGCTGTCGTGCCCGCTGCGGCCGTAAAGCCGCGGAGTGCGTTCCAACTGGTTCACCAGTCCTGCGTGAGCGGATCACTGCATATGCCGACCACGCGGGCCACCGGAATAGGGCAAAGGAGCCATGAGACTTCCGCTATTGAGAGCTGCAGATGATATTCATCTTGTGGGCAATTACCGTTATTGGCACAGCTAAATGCCAGAATGACAGGCTGGCGGAGCGGCAGCAACGCGATTGGGCGGATAAACTGACATTTTGTCACAAACCGCGTAGGTGGCACCAATCTTGTTCGTAGAGGCGGATAGGGCCCAGACAATATTAGGGATCACCAGGAAATGAAGTATTGCGCATACCGGCACCTTCCCACACCCGTTCACTCGTGCAGGCAGAATTGCTAGGCTCAGCGCTTTATGCATCTTACAATAACAGGCTCAAATGAACCCGCTCTGTGAAACAGGCGCACGGGCAATCCAGCTCACCAGACATCAGCAGAAAAATGCACACTGTAACCTTCTACCCGCTCGGCAACGCGGATTGCGTCAAGATTGATCTCGCTAAGGGACGCAGCCTTTTGTTTGACTACGCGAACACGCGGGATCCATCCGACAAGGCCGATCCCAGGATTGATCTTGCTGCACAGCTTAAGACCGAGCTCTCCAAAGCTGATCGGCGGCACTTTGATGTGGTCGCATTTACCCATTTGGACGACGACCATATAAAGGGAGCTCCTGACTTCTTCCACTTGGAACACGCTTTAAAGTACCAGGGATCCAGACGCATCAAGATCAAGGAACTGTGGGTGCCAGCGGCTGCTATCACTGAAACCGGCCTCACCGGCGATAAGGGGATCATTCAGCGTGAGGCTCGCAATCGGCTGTCTAAGGGGAAAGGAATCCGCGTGTTTTCGCGACCTGCCTTACTTGAGAAGTGGTTGCGGACCCAAAAACTTACTGTCGACAGCCGTAGGCATCTGATCACCGATGCGGGCCAAATCATCCCAAGTTTCACCCGGGCAAATCATGGCGTGGAGTTCTTCGTGCACTCACCGTTTGCTATGCGTTCGGAAGGACAGATAGTGGACCGCAATCGCGATGCCTTGGTGGTCCAAGCCATCTTTGACTGCTATGGGACAGAAACCAAGCTTATTCTCGCGTCTGATGTCGATCATGAAGCAATTGATGACATCGTGAGAGTGACCCAGCGAAACAATAACCACAAACGGCTTGAATGGGATCTCTTCAAGATTCCGCACCACTGCTCCTACCTATCTCTCGGACCCGAGAAGGGGAGATTGAAGACGAATCCGACCCTCTTTGTCAATTGGCTCTTTGAGACTCAAGGGCGCGAAAGGGGCAGGCTTATTTCTACCAGCGAGCCCATTCCCAAGCAGGACACGGACCAGCCACCGCACCTACAGGCGGCCAACTACTACCGCCAGACAGCGACGAATAAAGCGGGTGAATTCCTGGTAACGATGGGACACCCCCAGCGCTGTGCACCAAAACCGCTGGTGGTTCAGATCAGTGAGTCGGGGGCGACCGTGCACAAAATCATCGGAAGCGGAGCCACCGATTTGGTCACCCATGCCTCTCCCCGTGCTGGATAGGTTTCACATGTCATCAGGAAAATCCATTGAGCCGGAAGATGTCCGCATTCCAAAAGCACGCGGACTGGTTCAAATCCTTCAGTCCGAGGTATTGCCGTTCGTGAATTTATTGAAGGTCACGAGGCAAGCCGGTGGACGGGAGTTGGTCGAGGTTGAAGTTCGCCCCGAAGTGCCCACCCATCCGGTAAACGACATCCGATTCTTGGAACGCATCGAGATTGCGTTTGACCCGGAGGATCAGTTGCAGCCGCGCGCTTTTGCTCTCCGATCGGACTTTCCGCGTGTCCCTCATACATATTTGGTTGCAGAGGGCAAACCTTTGGAGCTCTGCCTTTTCGATGCGCCATACTCTGAGCAGAGGCTTCGCTGGACAGCAGCCAAATATGTGCGACAGTTGCACTTCTGGCTTAGCAAGACCGCGACGGGGACACTTCATCAGGCCGACCAGCAAGTGGAACTGTTTCTGCCCGGGTCACCGTCCCACATCATCCTGCCGAACCGGCTCTTTGAATCCGTCCGTCCATCGGGACCGCAGCTACTTGAATTGGATGTCCGCCCACGAAACGCTCCACCCGGATATACCCTTATCGCCCGCCGGCGGGATGCCGAATCCCGTAATGAAACAAATCCGACGCACATTGCCCTTGTTGTGGATGCGCTTCCTCAGACTCAGGGTGGACTCACCCATCATCCTGAGACCTTGTTTCAACTACAGACATTTCTTGAGTCGATGGAGATTGATCTCCTTGATATTCTCCAGCACGGGATCAAGAATTGGCTCATTAAGCAGTCTGGAGATCCAACGGTGACCATACTCGTAATCCTTAGAATTCCCGTAAGACGGTCCGATCAGGGTACATCGGAGTTGGTCGAGGTCCGGGCGTTCCACATTGTTGGCAGTGCTCAGGAGCTGGGCCGAACTCTTGGGTGCCTGGACACAGTAGATGGTGTAATTGGTGCCATCGTAGGCGAAACAGCGGCAGATTGCCGATACCAAGATGTGGCCGTCTACCCCTTGAATCCAGTCAGAGACCTGACCCGTCAATATGCCCAGATATTCAGTGGAACCCCGGGTCTGCCCGACCCTCATATCCTAACAATTGGCGCAGGAGCACTCGGTTCGCAAGTCATCCTCAATCTGGCCCGGGGCGGTTACGGGAAATGGACCGTAGTAGATTACGATGTTCTCCTTCCGCACAATCTCGTGCGCCATGCTCTCCCGGGAGCCTATGTTGGCGCGGAAAAAGCGGGAGCACTCGCCCATTTCGTAAGTGACCTCTATGAAGATGGCCCTACGATTGATTCACTGCGCGCGGATGTGCTCGCTCGCCCCGTTGCAGATAAGCTGCGAGAGAAGCTTGATGCTGCTGACGTATCGGTAGATTTTTCCGCAGCCGTTGCTGTGGCCCGGTGGTTGGCTCTGGACGCACCCGGTGATTCCCGACGGATCTCCGTGTTTCTCAATCCTGATGGAACTGATCTGGTCGTAATGGCCGAAGGTCAGGCGCGTTCAATGCGGCTCGATCAGATTGAGGCGCAGTACTATCGGGCTGCAATTAAGCAGCAAGATCTTACGGGGCACCTGCTAGTCAAAGGCGAGCGGCTGAGATACGGGCGCACATGCCGCGACGTTACCAGTACACTGTCCCAAAACTCAGTTTCACTGCATTCCGGTATCGCTGGTCAGGCGCTGAAGGATAGGATTGCAAGCCCAGAACCCTGCCTTGCCATCTGGCGGACCTCGGAGAACCAATCAGTGTGGTACCATTCGGTTGAATTGACAAAGCCAGTGGAGATCCACTGCGGCGATTGGCTGATTAGCGCTGACGAGGGTGTCCTGCGGAAACTGCGTGACCTGCGCCAGCGCGCCTTGCTCAACGAAACGGGAGGCGTGCTTCTGGGATACCCCGACCACCTACACAGAATGCTTTATGTCGTTGATGCCCTCCGTTCACCCCCTGACAGTCATGAATGGCCGACATCCTACGTCCGGGGTTGCGACGGGCTGAGGGAAGCCGTTGACGACATTGCATCCCGTACCGCCGGTGTGGTCGGGTACATGGGCGAGTGGCACTCGCATCCGGAGGGGGCTTCGTGCGAACTGAGTTCGGCAGATCTGGAATTCTTGACTTGGCTGACGGACAACATGTGGCTTGATGGCATGCCGGGCTTAATGGCGATCGTCTGTGAAGATGGTGAGGTATCATGGCACACGGCACCCTTGCCCGATTCTGAACTCCCCGATGACCGATAGCGCGGCAAGATATACCAGGAAAATTGGAATCGCCCTCTCGGGAGGCGGTCATCGTGCGTCGTTGTTCGGTCTCGGTGTCTTGCTCTACCTGACCGATGCCGACAGAAACAGGGATGTCGTGTCTGTCTCTTCGGTCTCAGGTGGATCGCTTACGAATGCTTGGCTGGCCCAGAGGGGAGATTATTCAACGCTTTCGGCAGAAGAGCTGGAGAGCCAAGTCGCCCGCCCCTTTGTTCGCCAGGTGGCGCACAGTGGTACGCTTTGGGCATCCTGGACTACCTGGCTCTATGTGGTGACGCTATGCGTCAGTCTTCTGGCCGTTTTGGGATTGTGTTGGCTTGCACTTGATCTTCCTGCCTTAATGGTCTTATTCGTCGCCATCTGTTTGGGCCTCTTCGCGGCACTTCGGAGTAAGGTGTGTGCATTGGCATTCCAGAGGACCCTGTACTCGGCAGACGGATGCCCTACGCTACTTCGAGAGATTCAACGTGAGAATGTGCAGCACATCATCTGCGCCACAGATATTCGCGCGGGGCAGCATGTGTATTTTTCCGGTGATTTTGTTTGCTCCTATCAGCTCGGATGGGGATCCCCCGCGATGTTCCGCTTGGCGGATGCCGTGCAGGCATCTGCTGCGTTACCGGGCGGATTCCCGCCGCGTTGGCTACGCACGATGCAACACAATTTTGTGGATGGTGCCCGTAAGACTCCCTGTTTCATGGTCTTATCCGATGGCGGGGTATACGACAACATGGCTGATCAGTGGCCGATTGGAGTCAGCTCCCGGAAGAGGCGGTGGCCAACTACGGCGAGAGTGCTCAAGGAATCCAATGCGTTAGTGATCGTAGATGCGTCTGGACCGATGCCATGGGCATCGGTCCGCCGGATGCGTATTCCGGCGATAGGCGAGATCTTTGCGCTACTCCGCGTCATACGGGTACTGTACGATAAGACGACGACCACGCGTCGTAGCACCTTAGTGGATCGATTTGATCGGGCGGCGCGTGATCAACGAGGATTGGAAGGCGCGTTAATAATGATCAATCGCAGCCCTTACTGGACTGCAGATCACTTCAGCAAACAAGCTGACCACTGGCCCGAACGGGCTGGGCGAGCGTCGCGCGTGCTTCAAGTGCTCGGCGACGAGAACCGCGGAGAGTGGGAAATTCTTGCCCGGGAGAATTCGCGTGTCAAGACCACGCTTTCGCGTCTTGGCGGCGATGTGTCCACCAACCTTCTCTGGCACGGCTATGTGTCAGCGATGGCCAACTTGCACGTAATTCTGGATTTTCCGCTACTCTCGGTTCCTCCTGTTGATCGCTTTAGACGGATCGTGGCTATAGAAAGGTAAGCTAATGAGCACAGCACTCTTCTGGGATGTCCAGCATGGACATGCGACAACGGTGATTTCGCCGAATCACCGCGTTTTTGTGGTAGATCTGGGGCAGGGGTCATACACATCGGACAACTCATTCAGTCCGCTGAATTCCCTCTATCACTGCGGCTATCAGACGATTGACCACCTCATCATTTCACATCCGCACCTTGACCACATCGACGATATTTTACAGCTGAGTTGTTTCAATGTGCTATCGATGATCAGGCCACAGCACCTTGAGTACGCGGACGTTATGAACGGCATCAGCGACGTTGATAAGCCGAAATACGACTGCTACTGGTCGATGCATGAGCGTTATGTGTGGCCAGTCAGTCCTGAGAACGATACCACAGTAGCGGCGAATTTCGGCGGCCTAACGGCCCGGATTTTTGCGCCGAGGAAGTGCGCACGATCCAATCTCAACAACCACAGTATTGTAACGGTCTTTGAGGAAGGCCCGGTCAGGGTGGTGGTACCCGGCGATAATGAAGCCTGTTCGTTTGCCGAGCTGCTCAAAATGCCCGATTTCTGTGCAGCTGTAGCTAACGCAGATGTACTGCTGGCCCCGCACCATGGCCGGAAGGCCGGAACTTGCGCCGAGTTTCTCAAGCTCGTGAATCCCCGGTTATGTGTGATTTCCGATGGTCGGGCTACAGGGACGAACGCGGTCGGCGAGTATTCAAAGGCTGCACGCGGATTGAATGTTAGGCGGCGCTCCGGGGGCAGCCGCCTACGTCGCTGCCTGAGTACTCGAAAGGATGGAATGATTAAAATAAGGTTTGGACAGGGGATCACTAGGCCCTATCTTGATGTTGAGATCAATTAGATGGCTCACGATTTGGTGGAATTCGGGCGGAGGTTTGGGACGGATGATGCCAGCTGCCTCGGTAGCCAACGGGAAACACTTCCCCAAATCGAATTACCTGAGCGCAAGCGCATGGACATGCGCGGCGCGGAGGTGACCAGCCCGAGCGCCCATCCCTTCAGATATGCTACCTCAGTCAGCTCCAGCATGTCCGGCATCAGGTCCACATCCGGTGCCAGCTGTTTGTACTCCGCAAACTTCCGATTGGGATGTTTTTGTGCTAAACCTATTGACTTTTTGAAATCATTGTGTTATACTGTAATCAATATTAACCAAAATGGTACTGTAGCTCCATGAAACAGAATTCCCAATTATCACCGCACCGTATTCGCGAGATTCGCGAGAGCCTTGGCTTAACCCAAGCTGAAGCCGGCAAGGTCTTGGGGGGCGGCCCACAGGCTTTCACTAAGTACGAATCGGGAAACCAGAAACCAAGTGCCGCTATGCGTAATCTGCTACGTGTACTGGAGGTAGATCCAGACGCGCTTTGGATCCACACAAGAGAGCACGCTGCTTCCAAAGGTCATGTGGCACCTTCTCCGTTTGATGTGGCGGCTTGTACCATCACTCAGCTGTCGTCCGAAGGTTTTACTGAGTTATTAAGACGAATTCTCAATGCGGAGGCTCATGTGCATGGCCTTCCCTTTGATGGCATCCATGTTGCGAGCAATATTCACGCTCCCGATGGAGGGGAAGACGGAAGGATCTCTTGGCGGGGTGATCCCGCTCGCACAAGATTCTTGCCATCCCGGCTATGTCAGTTTCAGTTGAAGGCTGGAAAAATAGACCCTGCTCGGGCTGGAAGGGAAGTAATAACCAAGGTAGGCGAGGTGAAGTTGATGGTCCGCAAGGTTCTTGAGCAGGGTGGACACTACATCTTGCTTTGCGCGTGGCCCTATACTCAACAGGAGATAGAGGCACGCCGACAGCGTATCTGCGACGCTCTAACGAATGCTGGTATAGTAGATGCGGATCCCCGGGTCCATGTCCGGTCCGCCGAGCAGATCGCCACATGGGTAAATTTTTACTTGTCCGTAGCCCTCTGGGTTAGGGAGGAAGTGGGACTCGAATCTTTCGATGGCTTTGTTACATGGAGCCAGTGGAAAGGTCGCAGTGAGCATTCTTTACCATGGATAAAGGATCCCCGACTGGATAAGTTATACCCGCGGCTACAGAACACCGTGACTAGGCCTGGGACAGTTCTTCGGGTGGTCGGATTGTCTGGTATCGGTAAGTCCAGACTCTGCTTGGAAGCCTTGGGCAGAGACGCGGCTCACGGGCACTCAGTTCGGGACCTCGTCATGTATGCCGTACAATCAGAGACGGGTGCAGAGAAGATCAGTTCGGTCACTCAACGACTGGCTATCTCTGGAAGCCGCGCCATTTTGGTCGTTGATAATTGTGATGCGCAAACTCATGACATCTTGTCCAGAACGGTAGCCCATTCGAATAGCCAGCTTTCACTGGTCACTATTGACCACGAGATTCCAAGCCACATTAATGCTAGTACCCACAGAATCAACGAGGCCCCGACATCCGTAGTTGAAGGTGTTGTCAATCAGATGGCTCGGGACTTGCGGTACGTGGATCACAGCCGCCTTGCGCACATGTCTCGGGGATTCCCCGCAGTCGCGATCCGAATTGCCAGAGAGTTTAGCGTGAGGGGTGGATCCATCCATCCCGCCGAGGATAGTCTCATCAAACGCTACGTATGCCCTCGCGATTCCACTGATCAGGAACTTCTGCTCAAATCAGCCCAATTGCTCGCGGTGTTCGGGCCGGTCAAAATAGAGCCAGCGGGAAATGGATACCCAGATGACGGACGCAAGGTCATTGTAGAAGACCATTTAGGGGTCATCGCCGATTTGGGTCGCCAGTTGACCCGCGATGACCTGTACGCAGGTGCCCAGAGACTCGCCGAACATGGTGTAGTCAAGCAATGGGGTGGGCTTGTGACAGTTGAACCGCGACCAATAGCTATGAGGCTCGCTGAGCGGCAGTGGAAGGAGTGGGTCAAGAAAAAATGGGACAGGGTGTTTTCGGGTGCCATCGGTTTTGAGCTGGCTGTCTCGGCAGCTCAGCAACTAAGTAAACTGAACAACAGGGAGATTGCCAATAGGGTCGCAGTTCATGTCTGTCGCAGCGATGGACCCTTGGATCGATTTAATAGCAATTCGGATGTGGGTCACGCGGCAATACTGTCAGCATTCGCGGAGGTCCACCAACGAGCCGTTGCGGAGCGCCTTGATTCTCTCTTGACCCGAATAGGCTACGCGCCATCACGGAACACTACTATGCATTGCGATCTCGCGGTTGCCGCAAGCAAGATTGCCTTCCATACAAACACCTTTGAAATAGGTGCCCGCCTGTTGCTTCGAATGTCAATCATGGCTGGCAAGCTAGGAGCATCGGACGCATCGCGCCAGTTCGTGGCCCTTTTCCCCGCTGAACTTGGGGGCACCGAAGCAGATGGAAACGCTCGACTCCGGTTTCTTGATGAAGCCGTGGACACTTGTGACTTAGCACAATTGAACCATATCGTTACGGCTTTGGTCACGGGCTGCGAGATAGTCTCGTATACGCGTTCTTTCGGCCCCGAAATCCAAGGCTCCAGGAAGACTTTGGATTCGTGGTGTCCCGCTTCAAACAGGGAGCGGGCTGACTATATTGCGGGGTGCGCGAAACGTCTCGGGAAACTCGCAGCGAGAAGCGACAGTGTGGGCATCAAAACTCGTTCGGCATTCGGCGGGTCGATCAGGCCTCTAGTGTGTAACGGATTCCTTTACGTGGTGGAAGATGTTGTTCAGAGAGTTGCTAGTACGGGCTGCATTTGGGCAAGTGCTCTACAACATTTAAAGGCTCTACAGACCGACTATTCCAGTCATTATGGTGAGGATTCGCCAACACGGGTTCAGTCTCTAATTGACAAACTTGAGCCGACCAATCTACCGGGACGGGTTCGTCTTTATCTCATTGAGCTTCCGATGGTGGGAATCATGGATGAAGGACTGCCCATGTCGGAGCAGATTGAACGTCAGTGTGTTAACATCCGAGTCATGGCCAACGAGCTTCTAAGGGAACCTCGGACCCTCAAAGAAATCCTACCCGAGCTTAGCACAGGAAGGCAGAGGCGGGCGGCCGAACTTGGGGAATCGTTCGCCGTGCAGGCATCGTCACCGCTAGAGTTGCTGGAGATCATTGTTGAAGCTGCTGAGCATGTCCCTAATTCCGAACGGAATTTTGATCTTCTAGCGGGGTTCGTTGCGGGACTGCCAGAAACTTTCCATGAAGAAAGGGAAGCATTCAAGAGGAAATCCGCTGTGTCCGCCAAGCTTGCGCCAGCTTTCCCGAGGATCTGCCAATTTGCTGGGCTCACGCCAACGGACGTAGACTTAGCCGTTGACGCTCTCAGAAGCGGTCATCTATCGCCATGGCTCCTTCACCATTGGTGTCATACAGAGGTGCTTGGTAACGTTGGCCCTTCCAAAGTTGCGAGGCTAATTGACGTGATGCTTGAACATGGTGCCCCGTCTTTTATTCTTGCAGTCAGAATACTGGGCAGGATTGTGGATTCCGACCAATGGAGAGCAGAACAGGAACCGCCTACCTTACAGATCGCGCAATTCCAGCCGCAAGCCCTTAGAATGATTAAGAACGCCGGTCGTTGGAGCTGGAAGGAGATTAGACACGGTTCTCGGCCCGCTGAATCTGATGTTGACCAAGGCATGACGGATGACTACTTTGAACAAATCGCGCTATGGTTGCTCAACAAGGGGCCTGGAGATTCTACAGCTAACGCTACAGCTTTCGCCCTTGCTCAAACATTGGCTCATGGAGACCGCCACAATTGGCTCAATCCGAATGACATTGAGCGGGTTCATGTCCTCAGAAGATTGCTGGCAGGATTTCCAGAGACTGTGTGGCCCCTCGTTGGGAGCACCATCGTGGCAAATCCTTCGTTCGCGAATCGCATGACGTATGTTATGGGACAGCCAGACACTTTCGACCGTAGTAGAATGCCACCGATTTTGGATCTTCCTGAAGATGTGCTCTTCGCATGGTGTCGTGATAATCCAGATGGTGCCCCCGCTTTCGCTGCAATGTGCGTGCCATTTCTCGCCACGGAAGGAGGCAACTCCCTTCATCCTGTCACACATAGGCTTCTGGATGAATTTGGTAAACGAAAAGACGTACGTCAGGCTCTGGAGAGAAGGATCCATTACTATAGTTGGGACGGAGGGCTTGAAAGGTATTATGAGCGCTTCCAGAAGCCTCTTGAACGACTCAGGGAGCACCCCATACCTACGGTGCGGCAATGGGCCGAGAAGATGCGGGCTCAGGTGGAGCATTATATCACGCGCGAGACAATGCGAAGCGGGGAGAGAGAAGCGAGGGCAAGTGTACGGTAAACTGATGCCTTTCCCGGAGTCGGTAGTGTGTGGGTGCTGATTGTGGATAGTACGAGGCCCGGTCATCGGCTATGCCTGCCCGGTCTTCGCCTTGTGAAGTGCGAAACGCAACACCCCTGAAACTGGCATTTGGGGTGCCG
>JAPPNA010000011.1 GCA_028873925.1 Bacteroidota bacterium
CGGCGGCCTCTGCGCGCCACTCTTCAAGGATTGCGTCAATGGTCATGTCAAGGGACCCTGCGGGGGATGTCCCAAATATACGCGTTAATATTTGTTTCTGGTACACATTGCGGAGCGGCGAGAGGAGCCCCGGGGCATCGGCTGGGCGCAACTCGCCGAAAAGTCGGGCCGGATTCAAAAGGAAATTCAAAACGGCGGGGCAAAGCCCTCTTTCCCTTCGCCTATGGTGCAGCCATCAGCTACAAGCTCGTCGGTAAGGATCTTCCGCCAACGCCGGTAATGCAACAGATACGCCTGCTGAAAATCCTCCCGTCTGCAACCGATCTTCCGGGCCATCAGGTCAACGGCCTGCTCCCGCGTCATGGCCACAAACCTGCCCCGGCCGAAATGAAACGACTGCGTCACAAATCGCTTCACCGAAGAAGCCCGCAGCCGCTTCACAAATGCCGCGGCATCCTCAAGCCACAACAGCGGCGTCGCCGTGATGCAGGTCTGCAATCCGGCCTCAGCCATGGCCTTAATGGCCGCCAGGCGGCGGCCGTTGCCCGGACAGAAGGGTTCCAGGGTCTCGCGCACTGACTCATCATCGGTCGTTATCGTCATGTTGATCTGCACGCGCCCGCCGTTTTCCACAATCTGCCGATACAAGTCAATATCCCGCACCACATCCGGGCTGCGCGTCTGAACGACCAGTTTCACCGTGCTTTCGCGGTCCACCATCACTTGCAGCAGGTCGCGCGTAATCTCTTGCGAGCGCTCAACCGGCTGATATGGGTCCGTGACGCTGCTCATGTATATGCGCCGACCGTCCAGAGCTTGGCTGTCTCTGTTCAGGCGCTTCTCCAAGGTGGCCGCGGCATTGGCCTTCACGCGCACCCAGTACCCCCAGTAATCCCGCTGCTCTGCGGTACGGTTGAAAAATGCCGCGTAGCAATAGGTGCACCCGAATGAGCACCCGGAGTACGGATTTAGGGAGTAGTCATAAGCCCCTATGAACCCGGATGCCTTGGTCAGAATGTCGGTTGTCCGGCCATAGGTCACTGCGGCCTGCCCAATGCTCAACGGATCTGATGCAAGCAACCCCATTTGACGCGCATGTAACCGACCGGCAAGTTACCCAAGATCACGGTCTCCCGGGACGCAGCGGCCTCTTCACCTGCCCCCGCCAGTTTGCTGCCAGCGAAGCTACGGACAACAAGCAGGGGTGCCGGCAGCACTACTTGCCGCCTGGGGAAGGGTCTGGAGTCCGTTTGGACGGGCTCGCTCATCTGTTCTCGTGAGTTTGCACACCCCTTAGCACCACATCCTGCTGCCATCCGCGAGTCCTGCGGAGCCCTGGACGCACGCTCCTCAGGAAACAATTGCCTGTTCATCTATCTGAATGCCCTCTCGGGTCCAAGACATTCCGGCTTGAGAAATATCCGAAAGAATTGAACCAATCAATCTTACTGCCGTATATTGGTGCCATCCCCCCCTGACACCCTCTCCGAATTCGGACAGGGTGGAGCCTCCTTCGGGGGGCTTTTTCGTTTATGCCAGTTTTCGCGGAACCACGCCACTCGTTGCAGGGATTCCTGTGAATGGGTAGGGGTGGGAAATTGAGTCCGGTTGTATTCACCACATCTCGGAGTTAGCGTCGCTGCACCCACCGTGAACATGCGCCGTGGAAAGGTGCATGGTTAAGATGGACCAGTACAACAGCTGATTCGGCTGATACCCGAAGGGAATCTTCGGGAGCACCGGCCATAATGCTCTCGCCGCAACCGAATGAACAATCCGGCCGGTGTGGATCGGAATACCGGTTCAGCGATGTCCCCCCCCCGGCCGCAATGCGTTTGCCTAAACACTATTGCAGATTGGACGAGTCTTCCACCAAGGCAACGTATTCGCCAACATCAAGTCGGAGGTCGTGCTCACATGCCTCACCCACCAGATAGGGTGTTGGGCCGGGAGGATCACTGGCCAAATCGATAACAGCCTCAAGGTCCATGTCAGCCTGGCATGTACCCGAACGGTTCTCCACCATCCAGCTAAGCTGCCCGGTCAGGCCGCCTGTCACACGGATATCTTCGAAAAATCCGACGATTTCCAAGTCCATTTGAAATTGCATTCCAGGATTCGCATCCAGGGTGAATTCCGTGCCATCACTCCCGGTGAGCTCACACTTCTCCGGCTTGAAGTCTATCCCCAATGAAAGCGCGGCAGTGGAATCGTCCATGGATTCATTACCGGTAACGCCTACGCGAGCCTGGCCGCCCAAAGGGCATCCGATAGTAAACTCCGTGTCGCTGTGAACGGCCACAATTTGCGGCATCGTGTCGGACGCTACCTCCAGCATGCCTCTTATCAGACCTTCTGATTCGGCCATCGTGAGGGGCTGGTTTTCATCCGGTGTGGCAGGGCCACTACACCTGGCTATGAAGGCAATCACTAACACCAACAGTGCCAAGAGCAGCGGGTTCTTCATGACCGCCCGGCCCGATGCTGATTGCCGCGGATTCGTTGTGCTGCTAAAATTCAACATGATACTCATGGTTATTTCGGTTATCCTTAAGACGCAGCAAAAGCGATTTAAGTAACGAGCACGACCCCTGCTAAATCGTGTTTGCCAGAAAAAGCCAAATTTCGGAATTCCGAGGGTGCGGCGGCCGGCA
>JAPPNA010000151.1 GCA_028873925.1 Bacteroidota bacterium
GCGAAGGGCACGGTAGAGAATCCCGGCAGGAACGTTAAGGCTAAGTCCGGTGTCAACCGCACAGTCATTCAGACAGGGTGGTCGCAGTTTGCCATTTCACGGGCTATAAGGCCGCTCGCATTGAGTTTGTGCTTCTTCTAGCAAAGGCACCGGCACAACAGAATTCCGCATCCGGGCAACGCTGCAGGATTGAGGTCATCCCCCGGATGTGGTCCTCGTCCCAATGCGTTGCGATCACTGCCTTGATCGCCCCAGATGGCTCAACACCAATCTGAGTAAGATATTCTAACGAAACTGGGTTCTTGCTGCCATCAAGACAGGAGTCAATGACCACCCACCTTCCACCTCCAACATGCAGCAGAATACTCTCTCCGTATCCTGGCCCAAAAAGTACTATCTCAAACTCATTGGTATGTGGCTGCTTTTTGCAGGCCTCATCCATTCAAGAACGCTTCCATTTTTTCGGCCCAAGCCTCAGCCTTCTCCCAATCGCGCTGTGTGCGTCTCGGGAGATCTCGAAAAACTATCTGGGAAACTCGCTTCTTTCCTCCAGACACCGAGCGCTCGTATCCGATCACCCACCTGAAAATCTTACCCAGCTCAAGAGATTTAGCATCTGCATCAGAGATCTCTTCAAGCGGAATCGTAGCTTCCTCTGTCTCGTACTCATCACCGGCCGTGATATCTACCAGCCGGGCGACAAACTCTTCGTCATTGAATTCAATGACATACCCCTCCCACTCCTGCAGCGGGTGCAGCGTCCATCGAGGCCTGCCGGACTCAAAGGCCCTGCGCTGAGCATGTGCTTCAAGACACTCGTCCATATCCTGATCGGCACGCGGCCTCTGGCCCTCACAGGTAACACTTACGCTGTCCGCAGTGGCCTGCCAAGTTGCCACCTCGGGACCCTGTGATCGCCGCGAGCGCGCATTTATCTCTGCCTCCAGCACACTGGTTTCGTATCCCTTACCGAACTCGCGTGTATCTGCGCCTTTGTTCTCCTCAATGCTACTGAGCAATTTCATGGTTTGTAGAGTCTATCTGGATTTGGCAAGGTCCATTACATAATCTACGATCTTATCCGCCTGCGCAGTTGAGCGCTCAAAGCCACTCGCAAGAGGTCCGGGCAGGTCTTCCCGGGGCCCAAATCCGCCACTTGGCCCAGTTGGTGTATAGTGATCGTTTATCGTAACGAGAATCCCAAGATGCCCACCCCCTACCCGATTAGATGGCTCGATGCGAACGTTTATTTGGTCAGCAGGTGGTCTACCCTCCAGATTACCCTGCCGCATCTCAAGCGAGGTCATGCCGCTCGGCTCCGCAGAAAAATTCACGATGTCAGAACCCTCCATCCAAGGATCCAACGGAGCAAGTCTTCTGCCTAGGGCATCTCTGTGCTCAGGAGTTGGGGTCAGAAAATGGACGCTGCGATTTAGCCCCATTGCCCTAAATGGTGCATGCACCAGTTTTTCCTGAAAGATGCGTAATACGAGGTCCCTCAAACGAATGTGGGGGGATCTTGTGGTTTCAGCAGCAAATCTATCTGAGGCGGCCTGTAACACCAACCAGTCCGTGGAGAATTGGGTGACGGCCCGACTGGCAACCTGCAGGTCTGCTTCCTCAGCCTCCTGTTTATTGAAAATATCGTGGTACGCAAGCCAGGCCGGTGTCAGCATCGCGGGATTGAATTCCCCGATAAGTACGACCGATACCGCACTGATTTCGGGTTCAATGCGCAAAGTTCCCATTCAACCGCTCCAAGTTTTCTGCCCAACAGCTCCGCACAGAAATCGGCCCGGCCCGTACAGCCATTCGGCGCATATCCTACTGCAGGAACCCAAGCTGCTGCCGCCCGGGCCTTCCAAGGCGGGTCGAGACCGCCGACAGATCAGCTCCATAGGACCTTCGTCCCGGATGACCATCCAAATGCCAATCTCTTCAGCTGCCTGAGTCATTCTGGTACGCCGGTGAAGGCTCTCACGGCCCCATCGTGTTTACCCGAACCTGCAACAGGTTCATCGTGACCAAATATAGCCCGATTTTCAGTAATTGTTTCCATTGGGGGGGGGCAGTCAGCAGTGCCCGCAAGCCATCGGGGTTGCGCAGCGCGGCTCACCGGGCATACGTAATGCGTATGCGCCGGGTGTCCTCCTCCACCGGAACACGCGATTCCCTGCCATCAGGCCAGCGGACCCGGACATGGGCAACCGGCCAGCTTATCCCCAGCAGCTGCGTCGCGGAATTCTGCGACCAGTAACCTCCGCCCGCAGCCACCAACCGGACCGGCCCCAAGGTGCTGTCCGCATACTCCAGTCGGATGCTCGCCCCAATGGCCTTCGGGTTGCCGGCTGGACCCGCCAGGCGGACCCGCATCCCGATCCCGCCGGTCAGATTGCGATACCATCGGACCGGACCCGCATTCTGCGCAATGGCCAGATCCGTACGATGATCCCCGTCAAAGTCGGCCGCTACCGCGGCCCGCTGCGCACCATATACCCGAATGCCGGACCGGACCGGACCCGCCGGGATAAGGTGCCCCGATCCATCGCCCAAAAGCACGATCCCCAACCCGCTGTCAAGCCGCGGCACAGATGGCGGCAGCGCAAACTCGTTCTGCGAAAGAAATACGTCCTCAGATCCGTCCCCGTCAAAGTCGGCGACCACCGCCCCGTAGGCCATCGACAGCTGCGCCGCACCTGCCAGCGGCACAGCCTCAAACTCATCCCCTCTGTTAAAAAATACCATCACCGCGCCGGTCTTCACCTCCCTGCTGGTCAGATTCCCCAATGCATCCCCCATAACCTCATCGATGGTCATGGACGCAAACTGGCTGTAGGAATTAACACGCTGCGCCAAGAGAGGTATGGCATTGAGCATCGTGGGCAGATCGCGAACGAATCCGTATCCGCCCGGTACGGGCTGCGCTTCAATGATCTCCACGGTCCCGCTGCCATCTATGTCTCCATAGTACCAGCGGACCGGAGCCTTATAGTGCAGGTTCAGGCCGCTGTTGGTCGCAATCAGATCCAATCGACCATCGGCATCAAAATCGCCGGTCGCCACCCCGTTCCACCAGCCTGTTTGGTCGCCGAGGCCCCACATCCGTGTCATTTCCACCAGCACTCCGCTGCCGCGATTGACAAAAACGCGCACCGGACCCAGCACGTCTGCCAGAGCGAGATCCGCCCGTCCGTCCTGGTTGATGTCTGTGGCGGTGGCACCGCTGATCAGGCCCAGCTCCGCGAATGGTGCACTCAGTTCCTCATCCGGCTGCCATACGCCCGACTCCCGGCGATACAGGCGGCTGGTGGCGGCCTCAGGAAACCGCCCGGGCCTGAAATGCCCCCCGACAAAAAACTCCAATTCGCCATCACCGGTAAAGTCTGCCAGCACCATTGGCCCCGGCGTGTCCAAGCCAATATCGATCCTCTGACGCACCTGGCGCGTGCGCAAGCCCAGCACCTCGATCCCGGCGGCATCCCCCGCCTGTTCCGGTGTACGCTCATAATTGGATATCGCGACCACTACCTCCGGTTCGGTGCCGGGCGAGGACGGATGTACGAGCACCCCCGCGTGATCGCCAGCCGCCGGATCACCGAGCGTTTGCGCGCGGCCGAAATGACCGCCGAAATTCAAAGCATACTGCAGCAGACCATCCCTGCCGCTACCCAACAGCAGGTCATCATCCCCGTTGCCATCCAGATCCGCGGCCACCAATGCCGGACCCCGCTGACTCAGCCTGCGCGGCAGCAGCGGCTGACGCTCAAAGTCCGCGTACCGTTGCTCCCGGTGCACCAGCTCCAGGGGCTGCTCGGCAAACATCGGCTCCGGCGGGGCCTCCGGCGACCGGGCTGCGCTGGCTTTCGCCTCCTGAACCTCGTACAGAATTCCCGGCTGCAGATTTTCGATACGGCTCACCTGACCGCCTGACCAACGTACCTCCAAACGCGCACCCGCAAACCAGGCAAAGGAGGCCACCGGTTCACTGGACGAAAGATAATTGCCGCCAGCTACGATTTCCTGTTGTTGCAGGGGGGCATCCGGTGCGATCAGGCGCAGATTGGCCCCGATTCCCTGAATATTGGGCGGCAGCCCTGCCAGCCGCACAGCAACCCTCGGAGCATCAGCGTTGTTACGGAACACTCCGACCCGATCGTTGAGCCTGCTGATGACCACATCCAGGTCGCCGTCCTGATCAAAATCCCCGGTGGCCAGCCCGTGAGCCACATCCGCTTCCAGTCCCAAACCCCAGCCGCCCGGCTGCATGGCGAAGGTGCCATCGCCCAGATTGCGAAACGCCATGTTGGGCAGATCTAAGTCTGGAAAATCCGGCAGCTGCTCACGCCAGTGCCGACCGGAACGCTGCGCCTGCATCTGGGCATCCGCGTCCATGGCATCATAGGCATGTCCGGTCGTCAAAATCAGATCCTGATATCCGTCCAGGTCCGCATCCAAAAATGCACTGCTCCAAGTCCACTCCGTAGCCGCCAGATTCGCAAACCGCGCCACCTCCGCAAA
Organism: Bacteroidota bacterium; assembly: GCA_028873925.1. GTDB lineage: Bacteria > Bacteroidota > Rhodothermia > Rhodothermales > Bin80 > JAPPNA01. Next base: position 4,519 of record JAPPNA010000151.1, read on the forward strand.
ACTGCCATCCCCACGTCCGATCAGCAACATGTTCTGCATCACTTGGATCCGCGTGGTCGTGTCACCAAGTCCGGTGACCTCCGGCGGAATAACCTGGTGCTGCCGCTGCCGCCGGGCATAATTGCGGCTGAGCATATCGGCCAGAAACAAATCCACATGTCCGTCCGCGTTGATGTCGGCGATGGCCACCGACATGGTGGACTGACTGGTCTGCCGCACATCGTGGCTGGAGGCTGCACGGAACTGCCCCGACCCGTTACCGAGCCAGATATGATCCGGGCTTTCAAAGTCGTTGCATACATACAGATCCGACCATCCGTCCCCGTTGAGGTCCTGAAAGCGAACAGTCAGCGCCCAGTCCAGCGGGGCTCGCTTGAGGGCGTTGCCCGCCTCATCCAGAAATGTCCCCTGCGTCCAATCCGCGGCGGCAAAGGTGCCGGTACCATCATTGATATACAGCACGTCCGGCTCAGCCAGCTCCACCAGCATCAGCCGGCTGCCCTGACGGATCACCCGGTAATGCATGGCCATGGACGGATCTACAAAGAATGAGTCCGCCGCCTGCCGCACCACCCGATCAAAAGCGATCTCGTCCGGGGCAAACAGGTCCTTAGCGGTGGCGGTCTTGTAGAATCCGACATAGAGATCCAAATCGCGATCCCCGTCAATATCGGCAAGCGCCATCGTGGTCGCTCCACCCTGTGCCATCAGACCCGACTCGGCGGAAACATCCGTAAACCACCCCTGCCCGTCATTGAGCAGCAGCTGAATACCCCTGCCCAGCGAGGTAACCAGGAGGTCCAGGTGACCATCGCCGTTTACGTCTGATAAAGCGGCACCCGTGGCAAATTGATTGATTCCGGTCAGACCCGCCGGTGCAGTAATATCCTCAAACTGCCAATCGCCCGTGTTTCTGTAAAGTGCGCTCGCACTCTCCAACCCGGTCAGCAATATATCGGGCCACCCGTCTCCATCCACATCCCCTATCGCTATACCTGAGCCGTTTATACGGTGACGATTGGCGAGAAAGGCCGAATCAGACAGGCTGTTTATAAATGCGGGGCCGCTTGGAACGGACGAGAAGCCATCGCCGCGTCCCTCCTGAGGCATCAGTGACCGCACACGGTAACCTTCACCACCCTCCAGCTCCTCCACATCCGGGCCAGCGCAGCCTGTTGCGGCGATCACGGAAAAGAGAATGACCGCGTAAGCAGATCTCACAAGATTCCTGCCGATCGCCATCTTTGACTTCGTATTTGAGATAAATGGTGTTGACGCAGCTTTTCCGCTCAGGTGTGATCGAAATGGGTGTCTGTTGGGGTTGGGCCGCCCCGCAAATACGACCGGCTCGCGGCCTGAAAATGAGTTAGCAGTGCCGACTGCGCGGTCTCGCGGTAACCGTAATTCGCCCCGCACAAACGCAATGCCGGCCGCCAGCGTGGCAGGAATCTTCCACGAGGTTTCCAGGCGCATGTCCGCGCCGGTTTCAACGTTGCGGCCACACCGGAACCCGTGTCGGATCCGCAGCGCACCATCCGAAGTGGCCACGCTGCGTGCGTAACGGTCGGGGCCGGGCGCAAGCCTCGTTGTACTGCTGGCAGAGCTGCCATCATCCGCAGTCCCTGCTTCCCGGGCAGGCGTTAAGCAGTAGGGACAGCGAGGCAGTTGCCGGAACGGGTCGCATGGATCGGGTGTTCTCAAGGACACAGGCCAGCGCTGAGCCAGCCATCCGGCCGATCCGCCACGTATGTTTTATCTCGGGCGCACATCGTCGTAATCCCTTCCACGATAGGCTGCCAGTGCGCCGCCGATGCCGCCCACACCCCCAAAGGTATAATTCTGAAGCCCCAGTGTTTCCAGCTCACGGCCCGGCACCGGAAAATGCACGGGAGTGCCTTTGACCAGGTCTCCCAGACCGCGATCATCATAATAGGCCAGCCCGGCCGCCGTCTGGAAGGTCTCAATCCGGCGCTCATGCTTGAGTTTGGCCCATAGGCTGGCCGAATCCCGGATGCTCTGCGCATCGGACGGAAAGCCGGCACCATCACTGCCCATAGCCGGATTCAACCTGCCACGCGACACACGGGTCTTGTTGATCAGATCAGCCACGACGTTAAGGCTGCCTCCGGTTCGCAACAGAGCTTCCGCTTTGTACAGGTCCATTTCCGTCACGATCATGTGCGGCATCGCCCCGTTCAGTCCGTCGTTGAGGTAATTCTGGTAACGCTTGTGATTGTGGGAGGAATAGTGGTATGTGCCGCGTGCCGGCGGAAACGGACCATTGGTGCCCTGATACTCAAAGTCGCTGCCATCCACTTTGGGATCCACCGGATCTCCATTGATGCGTCGATCGGCGGTCACAATGTCAAACACAAGGCGGTCCTGCAAGGGTGTCGCCAGCCAGTTTTCGTATCCGCCGGACTCATCCGCCGGGCCAATCGTGCGGTAATCCGCCCGAGTCCAATTAGTCCCGTTCTGGCCGTAACGCTTAAGGCAGTCGTATTCACCATCATTGCCGTCCTCGTCTCCAATAGGTGAAAAATCCTCGGTTATGCCCATATCCACCTGATTGATGACCTGCCCCCAGTTGATGGCTGCACGTTCCTCCGGGTTACGGGCCACTTGCACCATTAATCTAGCGATAAATGAATTTATGATTCTAACCATGCGCCGGCTGTCAATATCCAGCCCATAGAACCAGTCATCTGCGACAGTGTACCTAAAAGAGTTGGAGGACGCTACGGCTCGGGCCTCCCCCAGTATCCGGATGGCCGCCGCATTGACTTCCATATAGGGCTGAAGTTCAAGTACGTCGCTCTCCAGGTCCACCCTCTCATCCAATATGAACGCCTGATCAAACAACAGGGACAGCGTACCATGCATCAGCCCCAGATTCATCTTAGCAAATGCCTTCAGGCGCGCCGTGTCGTAGCCCTCACGCGTGAAGAGGTTGTTATCTGCGCTTTCGGTTTCCTCCGCACGCCGGATCGCCTGCAGGGCATCATTAGCATTGGAAATGCCCCGATAGGAATCAAACCAGGGTGCCTCCGTGGAATTGCGCTGGCTGTAGGTCGTACTGTTGTCCCACGCGATGCGGGGCTCGCTTGACATGTCGCGCATGCCCCAATTGGCCCAGGAGGAAGAATTTTCATCGGCCAGAGTTGAAAGAAAGAGCGCACCGTTGGGGCAGTCCTGGATGCTGAGCCAGTAGTTGACAAAGGTGCCCTGAATCAGATTGACTACATCACCGGGACGCGCCAGCGCAACGGATCGGTCAGGAGCGTTGTTGTTTTCCACTGCCAGGTCGTGGCAGCCCGTTCCAATCAAGCCCCACACCACAGCGAGCAGGCAGACCCGCCGGGCCTGCGTGCCTCCTGCTTCGGGCGTTAAATTTCTACGCTGCATCAAAACTGGATTTCCAGCTTCGCACGTACGGTGCGCAGCGGCGGATAATTGAAATTATCCACCCGGTACAGGGTCGCGTCAGAACCGCCACCGACTTCGGGGTCAAACCCGGTGTAGCCAGAGAACGTGAGCAGATTGCGACCGATCAGGCTGGCGGATACCGAGTGCAGTGCGTTGCCGAACATCCGCGCCAACTGACTCCGGCTGAAAGTGTAGCCTACCGACCACTCGCGCAGCTTAAGATAGGTGGCATCTTCCACAAAGTGACTGTTGCGAGCGGTGGCATCATACAGGGCCTCATAGTAGCGCGTTGACTTACGCATTTCGACCGGCTTGATGCTCTGATCCTGGTCGGCTGCCCGACCATCCCGGTAGCTCCACTGCTTGGTGAAGTTGTACACATCACCGCCGATCTGCGCGCCCCAGAGCATGTACAGGCTGATGCCTTTGAAGCGGATGGTCGTATTCAGACCCAGATTGAAATCAGGCAGCGCGTCGGCGATCTGTACCTGATCGGTGCTGTTCTCCTCGTCGTAAAACCTGACGGGAATACCCCAGTTGTAGCTGCGGTCCCCGACCTCCACTGTGGTACCCCAGAGGTCATCATGATTGCCCAGGGTGCCATCAGAACCCGCGCCGTTGGTGTACGAATTGCCCCTGCCCACCGGCACCAGGTATCCGTCGTCGTTAACATCAAAAGCACCGGCATCCACACCTGCGGGCAGCTGACCGGCATCGGTGATGAACAGGTTGCCGTACATGGCTCCCAGATCCTCGCCCTCGCGGTAGTAAAACAGCCCAAGCGGACCCCCCAAGTACGGGTTTGAGCCGAATTCGGTGATTTTCTGTCGGGTACGGTCGAATATCAGCCCCAGGGAGATATTCGTATTGCGTGCATTGTATACCGAGGCATCCACACCCGCTTCAATCGTGTTGGACACGAGCGTCCCGGCGTTCCGCCATTGGGACGAAAAGCCGTAAAAGCCCGCCAGCGGCACCGCCAGCAGCAGATCCTTCACTTCCGTATCCGCATAAACAAGCTCCACGAACACGCGATCCATTACCCCAACATCCAAGCCAAATTCGATTTCCGTCTGAAGCTCCGGCTTCAGGAATGCGTTGCCCAAGGTTGACTTGGTCAGATTGCCGTTGCTCAGCGAAAGCGTTTCATACTGAGCCTGGAAGTCGGGACGCCCACCGGCCGTTCCCATGGAAGCCCTTAGCTTGAATTCCGTCAGGAAATCCCCCGCCGACCACCAGACTTCCTCCGAAAGCCGCCAGGCGGCACTTCCGCGGAAGTAGGTCTGCCAGCGCTCCTGCGCGCCGAATAGCGAACTGCCATCCCATCGGATAAACAGGTCCACAATGTAGCGGTCCGCGTAATCCAGACCGATGTTCGCGTAGTACCCCTCCGAGCGCACCGTTAATGAGCCATTACCGGTCAGCTTCTCTCCATTTGACTCAATGTTGGAGAGGTCCGATATGCCCACCGTCACGATATCTGTGCCGATAATGAATTCGGAGAACGACTCAAAATCCTCGAGCTGCGCCTTCAGATGCGCCCGCGTGGTCACCGGGCCGAACCGCCTGCGGAAAGAAGCCGTCACATCAGCATTCAGGGCCTCACTGAGGGAGTTGCGGCGCTCTATCCGACCCTCGTTGATCGGGGAGGTGCCAATGGTCCGAAAGCCGATATCATAGAATTCAATCTCGTCACGGTCCGAGCGGTCGTAGCTGAAACTGCTCTCAAGATCCATCCACTTCATCGGGCTGTACCGGAACCTGAAATTACCCAGTATGCGGGAGCGGCTCTGACTCATGTCCGCATTCTCAATCGTGTACAGGGGGTTCTCCTCCACCGCCAGCGGGTCCGCCTGTACGACCAGATTGCCTCCCTCATCGCGCGCGCCCAGGTTCACCATCGGATTGGTGAACATCAGACCGAAGAACGGATTGACCGCCACATCAGATGCCAGCGAGGAGGTCACTGCGTCATTGCTGGACTGCGAGTAAAAGCCTGATGTGGACAGGACGAAATTCGACCGGATCCGGTGATCCAGGTTCAACCGGAAGCTCTTGCGGTTAAGCCCGTCCAGCCCGTGGACAGCACCCTGCTCCTCAGTATTTGTAAACGAAGCCAGAAAATTGGTCTTGGAGCTGTTCTGACTCACGCCGATGTAATTGGTCCAGATGTTGCCCGGATTGAAGAACTCTTCAAACGCATTGTAAAGCGTTCCCTCGTAGGGCGTATCATAGAAAGCGGCCCCATGGGGATTGGTGGCCTGCAGGGTGCCCGGACCGTATCCGTTCGCCAGGCATGAGGCGCAGATGTTCACCTCTCCATCGCTGTTGACAAAATTGCCGGAGGCGTTGGTACGCAGGTCATGAGAGGTGTTGGCCTGAAAGGACTTGACCACGCTACTGATGCCGAACTCATTCCGAACCGTCACGCGCGTCCGGTTCAGCGGAAGGTTGCCGCCTCGGTGCGTGGTGATATTAATCACACCGTTGTGGGCGCGCGACCCGTACAGCGAAGAGGCCGCCGCGCCTTTAACGATTTCAACATTTTGGATGTCCAGCGCGTCAATGTCCACCTGATCGGCACCCAGAACGACACCATCCACAATAAAGAGCGGCTGATTGCTTCCGGTAATACTGGTGGCTCCGCGCAATCTCACCGATACCGCGTCTCCGGGCGTTCCGCTGGCTGCCTGCACGGCTACGCCGGCCACTTTGCCCTGAAGGGACGCGACCGGATTGGAGGCGGGTGCCAGGATAAGGTCCTCGGAGTCCACCTGACTGACCGTGAAAGCCAGCTTTTTCCTGGGTGTCGCTTCGGCGACACCGGTTACGACCAGTTCATCCAGATCAAGCAGGTCGATCGCCAGCACAAAATCCTCTTCCATGGCCCCCCCGGTCACGGTGATTGCGCGTGTCTGCTCACTGTAGCCGACGAATCGGGCGGTCAACTGCAGACTTTCCCCCAGATAAACGGATGGAATCTGAAAAGAGTAGTTGCCTTCACGGTCCGTTGAGGCACCGAGGACCAGCGATTCCACCCGCACGTTTGCGCCAATAAGCGGCTCGCCGCCATCATCGGTCACGCGGCCGGTGACAAGGGTCTGCGCAGACAACAGGCCAGGAAGGACAAGCCCAAGATGAAGCACCGCAATAACTCGAATTCGCATTGAATTCTACAGGTCAACGTGTCGGACAGCACACACGCAGCGCGCGACCCACCGTAACTGCCTGAAGCAGGAACTCTCTCCCGATAAGTGGCCGACATTTACAGCCGAGTCGGCCAAGTCCCCCCTGCAGCCTCTTCCATGCCGTGCGACACAGAGTTAAATTCCTCCGAATTAATCGGTCGACCTGCGCCGGGTGCCGCCTGTGCTCGGCCAGCACCCTCCTACTGGCCGCCGAGAATCAGGGGCAGACCATCATCGCCGCCGCCGACAATCACCGTCTTGCTGTTGGGCGAATTGGCCAGCTGCTGGGTGGCCTCAATGCCTTTGAACCGAAGAAACTGCGTCGTCAGGCTGGCGGTAATGATACTCTGATAGGCAGCTTCGCCCTCCGCCTCAATCCGCTTGCGTTCCGCTTCAAGCCGTTCCTTTTCGATTGTAAACTCGTACCGCTCCGCCTCCTGTTCTTCCTTGAGCTTGTTCTCAATCGCCACCTTGATCTGTTCGGGCAGCCGCACATCGCGAATCAGGATGGCCTCAACCACGACATCATCTTCCCGCACGCTGTTGCGAACCCGCGTATAGATTTCCTCCTGCAGCTCCGTACGGCGGCTTGAATACAGCTCCTCCGGGGTGAACTGACCGATCACCTCACGTACCACGCTGCGCAGCTCCGGGCCGATGAGTTTGCGGTAATAGTCTATGCCGTAGTTGACATGCAGTTTAGGGAGCCGTTCGGCCTGCGGGCGCCAGCGCACAGAGACTTCCGTGCCGATTGAGAGTCCGTTGGACGACAGTGCCTCCATATTCTCCAGCTTCTCCTGCACCCGCATGTCGTAACGGATCACATCCACCCACGGAGCATGAACATTCAGCCCCTCCCCGTACACCCGGGTCGTGTCCGTCCCGCCGAACGGGGTGTACTTTACACCCGCCTGCCCGGAGATTATGGTGGTGGTCATGCACCCGGCCGCCATGGAGATGATGATCAGGACAACGACCAGCAGTACGATTCCGCGCGTAAATAGTCTGGGCATGTTGAACAAATTCCGGTTTGCCATGGGATATTATCCGATTGTTAACGTAGAATGGGCCTAAACTACGGACCGGCCCGATAGTTCGCCGCATGAATCTGCACGCCACCTACCAGACCGTATGCCGCACGCTGGGTACCGAGCGCGTACGCCGGAACGTACCGTTAGCACCTTATACCACCATGAAGCTCGGCGGACCCGCCGATCTGTACTATGAGGCGGGATCTGCCGAAGAGCTCTCAGCATCGGTAAAGCTCGCGCGCACCCTCGGCGTGCCATTTTTTCTGCTCGGCTGCGGTGCCAATGTGGTCGTGGGAGACCGCGGCTTCCGGGGCTTGGTGATCCGCAATATGGCCCGGCACATCCATGTAGACGGCACACGGATTACCGCGGAAAGCGGAACTATTGTTTACCCGGACTTGATAGAAACCGCCGTTCAGGCCGGACTCTCCGGATTGGAACACTATGTCGGTATCCCGTCAACGGTGGGCGGCGCGCTGTGGCAGAACCTGCATTTTCTCGCACCCCCGCCCAAGCGGGAGCGCACCATGTTTATTGAGGAGGTGCTCGCCGAAGCAACGGTCCTGACCGAGTCCAACGTGATCCGGGAGGTCGGCTTGGACTATTTCAAATTCGGGTATGACTACTCCATTCTCCATGTCTGTGATGACATAGTGCTGTCGGCCGTCTTCAATCTGTTCCCGGCATCTGAAGCGTACATGCGGTCTGTCATGCATGCCAACCTGACCTGGCGTGCGCTTCGGCATCCGCCGCTGGATTCCGAGCCGAGTGTCGGGTCCATATTCAAGAAAATTGAGGGCATTGGGGCTGGACGGCTCATTGACGAATGCGGGCTTAAAGGAGCCAGCTACGGAGACATTACGGTTACGCACCGGCATGCCAATATCATGATCAATCAGGGCGCGGGGCGCGCTGCCGACCTGCAGGGACTTATTGAGTATGTGCGTGATTATGTGGCCCGGGAAACCGGCTACCGGCTGGAGACCGAAATTGATTTTGTCGGTGAATTTGACCCGCCGACGACCGGCAATCCCGTCTACCATCCACGACCGGCCGGACTGGTGACCGCAGAGGAGCTGGCCGCCCGACGCAAGGCATCCATGACCCAATGACTGCCTGGCTCAACGGAACGTTGGCGGTGTTGCAAAAGGATCTGCTGCTGGAGCTGCGGAGCCGCTACGCGCTCAACACACTCGGCGTGTTTGTACTCAGCACGCTCCTGCTGGTAATGCTGGCGGCTGGTCAGGCCGCCCCGAGCGCGCGGCTTCATGCGGGCCTTCTTTGGATCGTGATTCTGTTCGCGGGTGCCCTCGGGCTGGGCCGGTCCTTTGTCGCCGAGCAGGAAGGCGGCACTGCGTTTCTGCTCAGGCTGCACGCGCGCCCCTCTGTGGTATACGCAGGTAAGCTCTGTTTTGGCATCCTGCTGATGCTCACCATCAACGCGGCCACCTCCCTGGCCTTTATTGTGCTGTTGGGCCTTGAAGTGGCCGCGCCGGGACTGTTCGCCGTAAGCCTGGTGTTGGGTACGCTGGGGCTCGTCGGGGCGACCACTTTACTGTCGGCGATTATCGCACGTACCCGCCGCAGCGGACCCCTGTTGCCCATGCTGCTTTTCCCGCTGCTGGTGCCGCTTTTGCTGTCGGCAGTGCGCGCTACCGAATACAGTCTGGCCGCCCCGCCGTTTACCGGTGGGCCTTGGGCGAATTCCCTGGAATCCCTGGTGGCCATGACCAGCTATGCCGGCGTTGTGATCACGGCATCCGTACTGCTTTTTGACTATGTTTGGAACGATTGAGGGACTTAACTGATGCCCCGATTCTACCGAATTGCACGTCTTGGGATACTGATCTGGCTGTCGGTGGTCATACTGGGGGCCTTTTCATTCGGGGGCGCGGGGCTCAATATCCCGAGAATCCCGCTGTTGGAGCATACCGCCCGCAACCTGTATTTCCATGTACCGATGTGGTTTACGATGATGGCCATCACAGCGTTGTCGGCCTGGCATGCTTTCCGAATGCTGTCAACGCACTCACAGATTGCGGACATCAGGTCCAGATCGGCTGCTCTGGTAGCTGTTGCATTCGGCGTGCTGGGGCTGGTTACCGGCAGTGTCTGGGCGCACTATACCTGGTATGAGGGTACAAACATCTGGTGGAATTTTGATCCGAAGCAGACGATGGCGGCCGCACAGGTCCTTATTTACGGTGCGTACTTCGCCCTGCGCGGCGCACTGGACGATCCTGAGAAACGTGCGCGGATTGCAGCGGTATACAATCTGTTTGCTTTTGTGACCGTACCCTTTCTGCTCTATGTACTGCCCCGCCAAATGGAGAGTCTGCATCCGGGTGCGGAGGGTAACCCTGCTTTCAGCGAAATCACGCACCCCATGATGCGGCTGGTCTTTTACCCGGCGGTGCTCGGCTTCATCGGTCTGGCTTGGATTCTGTATACCCAGCGCGTCCGGCTGGCTGCGGCTCGTGCCCGGCTGGACTCGCTGGAAGGCGCAATCCCGGCATGATCCGGCTGTCCATACTTGCCCAGACCGCCGGCGCGGTAGAGTCCGCCATGCTGGACAACGATAAGCTCTATGTGGTCCTTGCGGTGGTACTGGTGATCTGGGTGGGCATTGCTCTGTTCATTTTCGGCACTGACCGCAGGATCGGCCGGTTGGAGCGCCGTATACAAACGCTTGAATCCTCCCCCAAAACATGAGAGTCAAGACCGTTGTTGCCTTAGTCGCCATGGCTGGATTCGGCCTGCTGCTGGTGCTTAGCTTTGGAGATCAGGTCGGCGGCTACATGACTTTTGAGGAGGCCGAGGCCACTACCGTCCATGCCCACGTGGTGGGTCATTGGGTCCGGCCGGAGGCTGCGCGTTATGACCCTGCGTCCAACCTGTTCACCTTTTACATGGAGGATGAGCAGCAGCAGGAACGCCTTGTGCATTACCGCAACCCCAAGCCCGCCAGCTTTGAGGATGCCGAACAACTCGTCGTGCAGGGCAAACTGGAGGGTGAGGTCTTTATGGCGGACCACATCCTGATGAAGTGTCCCTCCAAGTACAACGATACGCGTGCGCTGGAAGAGGCCGCGTCGGAATCGTACCTGAGCGAAGAGTAGCGCGAACGCTTCCGGGTGCGATTGGATTTGGATGGCGGTGGCCCGCCAGGGCGATACGGGAAGGTCTCTTCACCGCAGGGTCTCGTCGGGCAGCCCGATGTCGGCTCCCGAACTGCGCGCCCACCCTTCCGTGCGTAGATTTGCATTGCTGCCAGGCGGTGTTCAAACGGCCGTTGCCAACTCTTTGAGCCAAAGCACAAATGATGCCGAACAATCTGACCTTCAGGGAAGCCGGCACCCGGATCAGCGAGATTCCGGTGTCCCTCAGCTACGCAATCATCCGCCTCTTTTCGGAAGGGTTGTACAAAAGCCCGCACAAGGCTGTAGAGGAACTCGTCAGCAACAGTTATGATGCCGGAGCTGAGCGCGTTCACATCCTCCTTCCGGACCAGTCCGACGCGGACACCCCGGATACCCCTCTCTGGGTGATTGATGATGGACACGGGATGGAAGACCAGGGATTTCACAAGCTCTGGAGGGTGGCCGATTCTGATAAGGCGCAAGCGTCTGCCACAAACGGGCGACCCCCGATCGGGCAGTTCGGGATCGGCAAACTCGCCGCCTACGTTCTGGCCTGGCGACTGATTCATGTAAGCCGGGTGGCGAATCGCTATCTGCTGACCGAGATGGATTTTCGCGCGGTCAGGGGTCGCCGGGCTGACCACACTGATCCGGTCAGTGTCTTGCTCCGTGAATTGGACGAATCCATGGCCAGGGAGCTTCTGTCCGATGTCAGAAGGCGCAGTTCCGAGGCCTGGAATCTCATGTTCGGATCCGGCAATTCTGATTCTTCGTGGACTGTCGCGGGATTGACTGACTTTAAGGATTTTTACCATCGGCTGTCGGCTGGAACACTGCGATGGGTGCTGAGCACGGGGATGCCGCTCCATTCCGACTTCCAGATTTACCTGGATAACGAGCCGATCCCTTCAAGCAAGGCCAGGCTTAACCCAGTCAAGGAGCTTGAAATTGATTCAAGTCTGGAGGGCATCGGTGCTGTCATGGGAGTGGCCCGGATTTACGAAAAACCCCTCACGCAGGGCAAGTCCGCCGAGGTCGGCCGCAGCCATGGGTTCTTTATCCGAGTTCGCGGGCGCGTCATAAACCTTGAAGATGAGCTGTTTGGAATCAATCAGCCGGATCATGCCGCTTGGACGCGTTTTGCGCTGGAGGTGCGTGCTGAAGGGCTGCGTGACCACCTACTCTCGTCACGTGAAGGGGTCAGAGATTCGCAGGATATCCACACCTTTCGGGAATTTCTGGCCGATATCTTCAACCGATGCCGGTCCGCTTTTGATAGATGGAATCAGACTGAAGACCTGGAAATCCGGGCGCTGTTGTCCGACATTCCCAGCCATCAGATTCTTGATCCGCTACTCAGTGCCGTACATACGTCTCTGGAATCCGGTGAGAGCTCGTTCTACATTGATGCCCCCAGAAACGGCTCCGACCTTGAAGATCCGCAGTGGCGTGAGGGTGTCCGCAGTCAGATTGCGGTAAAGCCTTTTGAGGGGCCGCGCTTCGTGAAGCACGGCCCGCACGCAGCAGCTCTGCGATATGACCCAATTACCCAAAGCCTTGCCATAAATCTTGAACACCCCTTTGTCAGCAGACTGACCGGTGATGGCAAAAACCGGAATCCGGCGAAGATCTTCGCCCTGTCCGAGGTACTCATTGAAGGATTGCTGCAGGACCTGGGTATCAGACCTGACGCGATTGCGGCATTTCTGAGGCATAGAGATCGTACGCTCAGACTGACAGCAGGCGAGGCACCGCCTTCCCTGGAAGAAGCTTTCAGGTTGCTCAGGGCCGCCAGCGATAGCCCGGACGCATTGGAACGCGCCACCGGAGCCGCCTTCCGCGTGCTTGGATTTGAGTACGAGCGAAAGGGCGGTAATCGGCATGGCGCGGATGGAGTGCTGTTCGCCCGCTTGGGTCGCCGGCCTGCGCAGGCGAACGGGGATCTCACACTGGTTTACGATGCCAGGCACACGGCGCATCCGTCTGTACCGGCGGACCGGATTGATCCTTCCCGTCTGGAGCGCTGTCGCGTGGAGGAGTCGGCCCAATTCGGTTTCTTCATTGCAGCCCAATATGCCGCCGAGGGGGATCCTGATGGCAACATCAATCGCAGGATGTCCTCTAGGAGCGACCCGGGACCGTTCCGGCATCTGACCCTGCTGAAGATCGAACATCTGAGCCGACTGGTCGGGTTGCATCTTAACTACGGTCTGACGCTCTTGGACATTCGGAGCCTGTTTGAGCAGTGCCGAACTGTTGCAGAGGTTGATGCGTGGATCAGCGGCAATCGGCACGAACTGGCGGCGCGACCTGTTCCCACAGCACTGCTGTTGCAGGCGCTTGAAGATCTGAACGAAGATGTCAAGGCTGTGCCGCACGTAATGGTTGCCCGCAGGCTGAATTCGGAATTGATGGATTTCCTTCCGGAACGCCTCATCGCACGAATGCAGGCTGTGGAGAAGATTATCGGTGAACGGTGGCTCCATGTGGAAGAATCGGGCAGAGTCACCCTGCACCAGACTGCGACGCAGATTCGTGATGAGCTGAATCGGCGGGTTGGGGTGCTGGAGTTGGAAGACATGGAATTATAGCCGGTACCGGCGACGATCCGTCCGTTGGCGGACCGCATGCACCGGGCCTGGCGCACTTCAGGGTGTGCCTGCCAAGAGCTATGTGCTGGATCCCATGTGCGGGTCCGACCGACTGGCCGCCGAGTCCGGTCTCAACTGTATCGGCGCAGATATGGATCCGCTGGCAGTCCTGGGGTCTCGCACCTGGACCCAAACGCCATTTTGCTGAAGATGTGGTGCCTACGGCGCTGCCACTGAGCTTCAAACAGGTGCGGCTCCTGGCGGACAATGCTACATTCCTCATACTGTCTGGCGACAATTAGCATCAGGAGCGGCGAAAATAAGATCTTATAAGCCGGGCGACAGCGGCCCCACTACTATGTGACCCCCATCTCCCCCGTAGTCTCAGTGAGGTACTTCACCTGCCTCAACCAATCGGAGTTAGCCATGGTTACCGCAACCGTCAGGTAAAGGACTTATCGCTGACCCCAGTTGTACTTGTCGTTGAACAACTGTTGCCCAACACTCTGGGGGCACTCTACCCAAGCGCTTCAAGGTACTGGGGAGGAATCTTCAGTCACCCCGACAGATGCCCTCGGTATTAAGGCTCATTCCAGCGAATGGAAAAGCGAGAGGAACTGGCAACCCCATAATCCGTAAATTCTGCGCTGTGACTGCGGGAATTTATGCGCTATCTCGTTCGCACTATCGAGCCTGAGTTGGAACGAATTGTCGGTAGTTTTCGGTCCATGGTGCTGACGGGACCGCGCCAATCCGGCAAGACCACCCTACTGAAGCACCAGTTCGCGGAGCGCTTCAGCTATATGTCACTGGAATCTCCCGCTCGCCGCGCGGAGGCCCTTACGGACCCTGAATCATTCCTTGCTTTAAATCCCCCTCCCTTGATCATAGATGAGGTTCAGTACGCGCCTGACCTCATATCGTTTGTCAAGCTCAAAATTGACGATCGCTCGGACATGAAGGGACAGTATATCCTAACAGGCTCTCAAAACCTGCTTCTGTCTCAAGAGGTCACGCAGGTGCTTAGCGGGCGGACTGTTTTCGCGAGGCTGTGGCCGCTTTCGGGACACGAGCGAGCCGGATTACCCCAGGCCAAACTCCCATGGGAACGCACACATCCGTCCAAGCCGTTGCCTCAAGTCGCCCATTTGGACATTTGGCAGCAACTGGCTGCCGGCGGCTACCCGGAACCGGTGAGCCTCTCGCCAGCGGACCGATCGGACTGGTTTGAGAGCTATGTGCTGACCTACCTTGAGCGGGATGTGCGCCAAATTCGCAGAATCAGCATGTTTGCCCAATTCCAGTCATTTCTGGTTCAAATCGCCCTGCAGAGTGGGCAGCTGCTGAATCTGACCACGCTGTCCCGAAAGGTCGGTGTCTCACTGAATGCGGTCAAGTCCTGGCTGTCCCTGCTGGAAGCCACCTACCAGGTAATTCTCGTACGACCGTACTTCAGCAGCCTAAGCAAACGCCTGGTTAAATCGCCAAAGGTGTATCTCACCGACACCGGCCTGTTGTGCCACCTCCTTGGCATACGCGATGCCAACGCGGCTGTGGACAGCCCGTTCAAGGGAGCAATCATGGAGACGGCCGTGGCCATGGAACTGTCCAAGGCATTTGCGCATCACCGGTCCCAGGATCGTTTGTGGTTCTGGCGCACTTCGGATGGTCTGGAAGTAGACTTTATCGTTGAAACCCCGCAAGGCCTGATCCCCGTTGAAGTAAAGTCCGGCTCAACACCTCACCGCGGCATGAGCCGATCAATCCGGCGCCTTCGCAAGCTCATGCCTGACCGCTTGCACCCCGGATACGTGATCCATACCGGAGGCAGCCTGGGAGCACTGGGTGGTGGCGATACAGCCCTGCCGCTGGCCTTTCTGTAGCGCCGATTCAGCGGAGCAGCTCCTCATACATCCGCACCGTCGCCCGGGCGGTATGATCCCAGTTATGGCACTCCATTACGGTATGAAATCCGTCTTGGCCCATCTTCCGTCGCTCCTGCAGATCCCTTCACGGGCGGATGCATGCCTTGGGAGTCGTACGGCGTGCACACCAGCCAGCATCGATCTTCGTCCGTTTGGCGACAATTGGATTTTGAGCGACATCACCCCTCTTACTGTGGGTCTACCGCGTAATCGGTTGCGTATCGATGAGTCTAACTGCCCTGAATCAACCAAGCAAAGCTGGCGATAGTGACCGCCAGGCAGACCAACAGTCACTGATAAAGTTATCATTGAACATCTGCGCAAGTTTCTGCCTGACCAAGAATGGCCCGGCTATACCGGAGCCAGCCTGATTACCCGGGGAAGGTACCTGCCTCCCGCAGCGTGCAATCAGCTGAACAATTCCCGGTACATCCGCACCAGTTCACGAGCGGAACAGCTCCAATTGTACCGTTCCACTACTGCGCGATATCCATTTGCGCCCATCTGCCTCCTTAATTCCGAATTCCCATGCAATTCCAAGAGTGCGCTGCTGAGCGCGTTCACATCACCATATGGGGTCACCACGCCACAATTGTGCTGCTCCACAATCCGCTGCATGGGCGCACAATCGGTAACAACCACCGGCCGCTTGAGATACATGTAATGAAACAGCTTATGCGGAAGGGCTGCGTCGTTGTGCGGCCCCTTTACATGAGGAGCCACGCACACGTCGCTACCGAGAATAAAGCTCTTCAGCAAATGCTGATCCTGCCATCCAGTGAACCACACATGGGCCGCGATCCCAAGTCGGCGCACCAGCGCCTCAAGTTCACTCCGAATACGTCCGTCGCCTACAACTACCAGCCGTGCGTGGCAGGCATTCACCACCGCCGGTAAAGCACGAACGAGCAGGTCCAGCCCCCGATGCAGGTTGATCGTGCCCGTGTAGGTAATGGTGAACGAGGATTCAAGTTCATCTATCACGGCCTGATCAATCGGATACGCATCGAAATCCCTCACATTGATCGTGTTGGGAAGCACGGTGATACGGTGGGCTGACACACCCAATTGCACGTATCGGGTCTTGGTTCTGGGCACAATCACCAGTAGCCGCGCAGCCTCCAGGACCCATTTCCGCTCAAGCCAGCGCCAGCGCCGCAGGCTGATGAACAGCTTGCCTGGAAAGCGCGTGCTCCACGCATAGTGCCTCAAAACATGGACCCAGTTCTCGTGCAGATCAGCGACAACAGGTTTGCCGAATCTGCGTGCGGCCCGCAAGGCCCCTCCGCACATATACAGGTCGTGGGCATGCACTGCGTCAAACGGGTAGCGCCGCCACATGCGCCGAACCTGCCACAAGATGAAGAAAGACAGCAACGGGATCGTCCCGGAAAGACCGCGCATCCAATCCCGCAACTTACGATGAATGCGGCACCGGACAACGGTAAACCCCCGGTGCATTTCTACCCGAGGGCGATTATCGGGGCCTATCGCGAGCAAAACGACCTCAAAGCCCGCCTCAACCAGCGACAACGCCTCGTTTTCCACGCGCACATCGGGTGGAAACGTGTTGTCAAGCAGCATCAATATCCGCTGAGGCCGGCTGTTCCTGGTGTGCATACCTTCAGGATTCATCGTGTCATAGGGTCGTTGCAGGAGTGCGGATTCAACTGGCCGCGACTATCCATCAACTCCGGCACGGCCCGCTCGACCCCGTTGTCAATACTTCCCGGTGCCGCTTCGGTCCCCGCACGCCCGGCGACTCGGGACGATGGATCACCGGTCTCCAATGCAGCCATATGGGGGTCCGGGATCAGTTGGTGATCATGCATTACCCTGCTTTGCGATCCCGGATTCGGATAGATGCGGTTCAACACCTGTTCCGAGTCGCCCCGTCAAAGCCTCGGCAATCAGGCCGGATGCGGTACCCCTCGGTGCATGCCCGAAGGGAAACTGCGGACCCGTAGGGTCTGTCGTGGCAGCCTTCACGATCGCCTCAGGGTTGGTCCCTACGCATGAATTCCATCCGTGCTGACAGGTCTCCGGCCACTCTGTGTCCGTTCTTAACGTTACGCACGGCGTTTTCAGCCAGTACGCTTCCTTCTGGATCCCTCCGCTGTCGGTGAGCAGCCGGCACGCATTCTCTATCAAGACCAACATGGTCATGTAGCTGATCGGTTCGATAATCTCAACATTTCCCGGCACGCGGATGCCCTGCATTTTGGCTCGGGTGCGTGGATGCAGCGGCATAATGACCGGCCGAGGCAGGCAACCAAGGGCCGCAAATATCGCCTGGAGGTTGGCTGGCGAATCGGTGTTGGAAGGGCGATGTACCGTTGAGAGTGCGTACTTCCGCGGCATGTGGTGGGTTATGCTGCTTAGTGGAAAGCGCTTGCGTGCCCGTTTTGCAAACATCCGCGTAACGTCCAGCATCACATCCCCAACCCGGACTGTGCCCTGCCTCAGCCCCTCTGCACGCAGATTGTCTACTGCCGTTTGGGTCGGTGCAAACAGCCACTGCGACAGACAATCCGTAACGATACGATTGATCTCCTCCGGCATCGTGCGGTCAAAGCTTCGCAGACCAGCTTCCACATGGGCTATGGGAATCTGAAGTTTGGCTGACACCAGGGCACCTGCCACGGTACTGTTGGTGTCCCCATACAGCAATAGAGCGTCAAAGGGGGTGCTGTTCTGGATGAAGGCTTCCAAGCGCTCCATAATCTGACCAGTCTGACGCGCGTGGGATGCCGATCCCACGGATAGATTTGTGACTGGATTGGGCACCCCGAGCTCGTCAAAAAAAACCTGACTCAGGCCCCGGTCATAATGCTGACCGGTATGTACCAGCACTTCCTGGATACCCGCGGATTGAAGAGCCGGGCTGACCGCAGCCGCCTTAACAAACTGCGGGCGGGCACCCACGACAGTACAGATTCGCATCTGCGGCGTACGATTGATCCAATTCCAAGCACCACCCCTTAACGGGATGAGCCGGGCCTGTTAACCAGCGTTCCCCGACCATGTTGCAGGTGAGGTCCGACACGCAGTAGGGACACCAAGTTAGCTACCGCCCCGCAGGGCAGGCTTCCTCCGGCTACACCCGCTGCGCGCGTAACCTACTTGAACCCGACATGCCGCTTAAGGTCTGGATGGCGCTGAAGGCCGCCCCGAACCTTGCCCTGATACCACCCAAGTATGAGCATACAGTCCAGACTGGTGGCAATCCGGCGCTCACGGGGACTGGCTGCCGAAAAGGACCTCAGTCAGACTGACGGGCCGCCTGCCTGCAAAGGCAAATGGGGCAGCACACGGCTTTCCCGACCTTAAGGGTACACCAGATAGGGATCGCCGTTCTCTGGATCACTGATCCATTCAAGCGGGCGCCGGACCGGAATCCGCCTGATGGCATCGGATTTCACACGCCGACCGACGGGAATCCTTTTCGGCTTCTTTGCCTTAAATGAGTAAGGCTCGCGCGGCTCAGGATACTCGTACGGAGTCTCGCGGTAAATTTCAGGCCTGTGTGGCATTTCCGGGCATCAATAAGTCAGTCTCGCTTAAAGAACTTACGGAATATTGTGATTGGAAGTTCCGGGACGATTGCCCGAGCCGGCCGCTTCCAACGCTCCTCCATTCTCGCCACTTTTCAACTAATGTACCGCTCAGCTGTCCGTTCGGCCCCAAGGTCTCGTACAGCTTGCCGATCATCCTGTTGACCCCCCTGCCAAACATTCTGGACCACATGTTTGGATTGTTGGGACTTATCCGAACAGCCTTTGGAGCCAGGCAATCAGCGACTTAGCTAACGGTGCATCCGTGTTCAGATCACCGGCACCAATTGCCTCACCCGGCTTACGAGGATCCTTCCGCACGGCCAACCACGCGTATATTTTGGCTCGCAGCTCCTTATGCGCCCTAAATTCCCTGCTATTCTCTGGAATCGCATCAACGTACTGCGCCGCCAAAGGCCACACGACATCCGTGTCTGGAATCAGGGATTCTATAAAGTGCTCCAACTCTCCAGCGGAATCATTATCGGGCATCAGCCAAACGCCTATCAGTGGCGGGCCGTTGACAATCGTCCCTAAAGGATCGATTACGTTCGGCACTTGGATTCCTGCCGCCATCAGCCGATCCGCAATAGCCTTCCAGCGGCAAGTTGGATTATTGTTTGCGTCCACGATTATACCCAATACCTTCAGACCGGACACCCGAATCTCCGCACCCAAGTCCTGTAAAAGATTTTCAATTCCGCCTTTATCTTTTATTGAAAATGATGGATCTTCACGGGTGACTTTCGTCCAGATGTGCCGAATTGCATGCCTATCGGTCACACCTTCCACCAACAAGACACGAGATGAACCAGCGTCACTGACCATTGAGCTATCGCACTTCAATTCCCTGAACAGCCGCCGCCTCTAAGTCTTCGGGTGGGTATTCAATCGCCTTCAGCCCATCCCTAAACCGATCAATTCTCACCAAAGCGCACGCGTCTCTTTCGAATTCTTCCGCAGCCGCGGCAAATCCCCTCACACAGTCAAAGCTGTGCGTTGTGGCAAAAACCTGAACGTTGTGATCCATGGCCGCTTTGATAATCATCTCCCAGAAATCCTGCTGAACAGTGTAGTGGATTCCGTTCTCAATTTCGTCAATAACCAGCAGACCCCCGCGACTGCGGGCCACCGCCAAAGCCGCAGCAAACAATCGGATAATTCCATCACCCAGACTGTTCAGCGAGACCGGAATGGGGATATCTCTTAGCGTAACCAGAATTCGACGGCCGCGCCGGAGGTAGCGTGGATCCGACTCTCCAACCGCATTGGCATCCTCTACCCGATCATCAATAAGGCGCAGGCTCCGAACCGCAGACTCCCTCACTCCCATCACCGTAACGGCATCCAGATAGTTTGCCATCGTGTAGTTACTCGGCAGCCCCGGTCCGAGAGATTCGCATTTCAGAACATGATTCGTTGACGCTCGGTCCTTACGACCCAAGTTGGGAGAGAACCTTGAAAGATGCCATGACGGCACGGGCTCAAATGGGTCTAAATCACCAGGCCACACCGGATACAGAGACTCGTGCCCATTGTACGAGACTTTCAGCACATCCACGGTATTCCCCCAGCCGGACGCTGTCGGCCATATGTTGTCCTGCTCAGGCAGGTCGCCCCGCTTGGCCAACTGAATGCGCACGCTGGCCGATGATGACACGGGGCCGATAACAATCGCGTCTTCCGGCTTGACTGTACGCCCATGAAATAGGGCCGCATAATCCGGTACGACTAGCGCCTCGTGATTCTCGTCAAGAGCTGTCAGCAATTCATTGTGCCTCTGAAGCACTTCCTCCAACGTCTGTACGGCCCCCCTGCGGGCAAATATCCAGGCAGCCTCCAGAATAGTGGTCTTGCCAACCCCATTGCGACCCGCTATCAGGTTTATCCGCCCCAAGCGTTGAATGGAGAGGTCTTCAATGCCCCTGAAATTCCGCACCCTCAAACTCGGGAGGTGCAAACCTAACCCATTGTCAATTTCCATATCGCTGCGCTGTATGCGACGTTCAGACAATTCTGCAGATGCCGCCGACCCGGGCTTGAAGTTATGCCGTTGTTATCCTGTGCACGCGCAAGCATCGGGGCGGTTTCTGTTCTACCGCTGCGAGAATCCGGTGTTTCTGAGGATACCCTTAGGGCTTTCAGGTAAATCCGGCAACGCGTGTAACGGGCCCGACAGTTTACGGCGCGCCGGACGAAGGGTATTGTGGTGCCTGGTCCGACTGCCAATGGCGGAGGCGCAGCCCATCTGCGCCGGTGAGACCAGACATATACCTCCGACCTAAACTGCCAATGCCACGCCACTGCCAGCTCCAATGAACCCTGCAACTCACTTCCCGTCAGCGCTGCCAATCCCGTTGGACCTGCAATTCTTACCCATGGGTTGTACCATCTTCAGACGTGCCTGCCCTGCGCGGGGCCCAACGTGCGATGTTCAACAGTCCGGGGACCCTCAGGTGGCAGCCTCGCGCATTCCTGCCGGGGTCTGGATTTGAAGGGCAGGTGAAACCATGTTGGCGGCGCATCCGGCGAACAGTTGCCGCATTCCGGGCAGGGAGCGCTGCAGCGCACTACATGCCGAAGGCGGGAGGCACCTACACGAACGGCAGATAGAACTGGGTCGCCAAGGTGAAGAATACCACCAGACTGATGATGTCATTGCTGGTGGTGATGAAAGGGCCGGTGGCCAGGGCCGGGTCCACATCCGCGCGATCCAGCAGCAACGGAATTGCCGCCCCAATCCCCGCCGCCAACAGAACCACGACGAACAGGGACAGACCCGCCGTCGCTGCCAATCGCTCCGGTTCCGCCACCGCCTGGTCCCCCGCCCACCAGCCCCCACCCATAATCAATAACACTGCAAGGGCAAGGGCCACACCCAACGCCACTCCGTTCAACACAGCCACCGCCACCTCCTTACCCAACCGGCGCATAAGATGGGCCGACCAGACATCACCGGATGCCAGACCCTGTACTATTATGGCGGAGCTTTGAATCCCCGCGTTGCCCGCCATCGCCATCACCACCGGAATGAAGGCGGCCAGGACGGAGGCCTGGCGGATGTTGTCGTCAAACCACCCGATAACACTGCCCGCAAAAGCCGCCCCAATCATGCCCAGAAACAGCCACGGCAATCGACCGCGCGTAATCCGGAATACGGAGTCCGTGGGACCTTCGTCACCGGTAATGCCGCTGAGTCGCTGATAATCCTCTTCGGCCTCCTCCCGAATAACGTCAATAGCATCGTCAATCGTGATGCGCCCGATCAACCGACGCTGCCTATCCACCACCGCCAGCGAAGTTAGGTCGTACCGCTCAATGATGCGCACTACCTCCTCCTGGTCAATCTCCGGTGTCACCGACAGTACTTCCCGCTGCATCATATCGCCGATCCGCCGATTTGATGGTGACAGCAGCAGGCGCTTCAAAGACACAAATCCGGTCAGCCTGCCGGCGTGGTCAACTACGAAAACAACAAATATCTCCTCAACAGTTTCGGCGTTGCGACGCACCGCTTCTGTGGCCTCGGCTACGGTGGCGCTCTCCGGCACAGCGACAAACTCGGTGGCCATGATGCCACCGGCCGTTTCCGGGCCATGCTTCAACAGACCGGTAATAGCCTCACGATCTTCCAGCGCCTGCAGGACGCGGGGGATAACCGCCGCGTCCAATTCACCGAGCACATCGGCCGCGTCATCAGAATCCAGATGGTTGAGCAGGCGCGTCAGCTTGTCCACCGACACATCCTCCAGCAACTCAGCTGAATACGATTCATCCAGCTCCGCAAGAATACCCGCCGCAAAATCCGGCGGCAACGCCGCCACCATCCGGGCTGCCGAATCCCTGGGAACTACCCCGACCACGCGGGCCGCATCCGCCGGATGGAGCCCGCTGACCACATCCAGCACGTCCTGCAGACTGCCGGACTCCAGATCGCGCAGCACATCCGCAATGAGCTGCGGTGAAATGTCAACCTGGTAGCTGCCGTCAGACATTCTCAAATGATAGAGACCCGCAAAAATGTACCACGCGGCGCGGACATTATCACAGCCGCACGCGGAAAAAACGGCTCCCGGCCAAGATCAACCGCCTGAGTCAACCCCTGCTGTCGCCAACAAGGCCAGCCTGCTTACCGGACGCGGCGGCGGCGGTTGCGGACGTAATCCTCAAACAGGAATTCGCCCAGGTTGTCAAGACTGGCGTAGTAGGCACGCCCCTGGTTGGCCTCGGTGAGCTGTCGCACAAAGCCCTGCAGGTATGGGTCCCGCGCGATCATAAAAGTCGTTATCGTAACCCCCTCACGGCGGCACATCACCGCCTCATCCAAAACCTTGTTGACGATCCGCCGGTCCAAACCGAACACATTCTTGTACATGCGCCCACCCTCAAAATGGCAACTCGGCTTGCCATCTGTGATCATGAATATCTGCTTGTTACGGTTCTTGCGCCGACGCAGGATATCCCGCGCCCGCTGCAGCCCGGCCCGCGTGTTGGTGTGATACGGTCCGACGCTGAGATACGGCAGATCCTTTATGGAAACCTCCCAGGCATCGTCACCGAAGGCTACGATGTCCAGAGTATCGCGCGAGTACTGGCGCAGAATGAGCTCCGCCAGCGCCATTGCCGTCTTGCGCGCCGGCGTAATGCGATCCTCTCCGTATAGAATCATCGAATGACTCAGATCAATCATCAATACGGTGGACTGATTGGAATGATGATCGGTCTCATGCACTTCATAATCCTCTTCGTGTAAAGACCATTCATCCAGTCCGCTGCGCCGGTATGAGTTGGACAGCGTGTCTGTAATGTTGAGCAGATGCGGGTCATCGCCGAAGGTCCAGGGGCGGGTTTCCGGCAGGCGCTCGTCTCCGGTTCCGGCATGCGGTGTCCTGTGCCGACCGCGGCCACTTTTGCGCAACTGCCGGAACACCTCTTCCAGCGAACGATTGCGCAGCGCACGCTCGGTACGCGCGGTAATGGCAATACCCTTGGCATCCTCCCGCAGGTATCCGCGCCGTTTCAGCTCCTCAATAAACTCTCCGACTCCCGTGTTCTCTCCGGTCAGGTTGTACCGCTGATCCAGCTGCGTCAGCCAGTGCAGGGCTTCTTCAGCATCGCCAGCAGTGTGTTGAAGCAGCTGTTGGAATAGGTCCATCAACCGCTCAAATGTGGAGGTCGCCTGGCCGTGACGCTCGGGATCCCAGTGGAGATAGCGGAATGGCAGGGTCGGCATGACTACTTATAGGTCAGCAACTTTCAGCACAACGCCGGTCAGCGGAGGCAACACCACGCCAGCTGCTGGCTCAACGAGTACGTCCGCGTCACCCGTGGCCAGGACGATTTCCAGCGACCGGGCGGACTCGGGCCAGTCCATGCGGCGCTCCAATGCTCCACGGTTGATCATTACAATCATACGCTCATCTTCATGCTTTCGCTCAAACGCCCAGGGCAGGGATGCATCATCAAAGGCAAGTACCCGGACCGGACCGACCCGCGCCGCAAAGCCGCATGCCCATGGCGCAGGGCGGCCGCCTTACGGTAGAAGTAAAACAGGCTGCTGAAGCTCTTGCAAAACGCGTGAATCACGGGGTCTTGCCTATTTCACGTTTCGCCGGCCCCGCAACCTCCACATGCAGATGCCCCAGCTTCCGAGGCCTTTAAGATGTTCTTTGCCGCATTAATGTCGGCGTTATCAATATGCCCGCATCCGGT
>JAPPNA010000132.1 GCA_028873925.1 Bacteroidota bacterium
CTAAGTGCACCGCACCCGAACGATCCGAGCCCGGAAAACCGGTACCTCCATCCTGAATGGCTTCGGGGGTCTCTATGGACCCCGAATGGGCCCTAAAGGGGCTCGGGAGGGCCAGGCACACACAGATCAACGACAGTCCGAATAGAACCTTCGTCATGAAAGTCCAAATAGTGCTACCCCAAAAATAAGTTACGGCCAACAAGCCGCTCGGAATCAGGCCCAGGGAGGCCGGCGACCAGGCGAAGCTCTAGGCAAGAATTGGACTTATTGATCTTGGGTAGTTAGTAGGTAATGCCGTTACCCAGCGCGCCGATGGTGACCGTTCTGTCAACGGGTATCGGCTCATTCAGCTCCATGTGCGCCCATGGTTCAGGCACCAGCAGCAGCGCCAACAGGCGTAGAACTCGGACGGAGGCAGATCCAAACATAGGCCTTACTTGCTTGGATAGAGGTTGCTCCTCGGGGAGCATCCTTGCAGGATATGCGCATCCGAATCCGTTGCACGGAACTTGAATTGGCAGTTGGCCGAGAGTCACTCGATCTAACCCAGGATTTTGCGGCAGAGGGCCGCGCTGAGATTTCCGGGCAGTTCACAGCCGTTCCGCGAATTGATGGTCGCTCTTGTCCAAACCGTAACAAAATCGTAAGCGGCCGTCCCCGCCAAATCGTGTATTTTGCAGTTGACAGGCTTTTTGTTCAGACAACCCGGAGGCTAAAATGGTCAGATATTTTCCCCGCGGCCGCGGCACGCTCGGTACTCCGTTCCACATCAAGTGGGCCCCCGAAAACCGACGGGAGAAGTCGGATGCGCCATCGCCGGAGCAGATTAAGTTCCAGGAGCTCTTGCGCGAGCTCTTCCAGTTTGAGTGTGCGGATCTGGACTTCGGCATTTACCGGATCATGAATCACAAGCGCCAGGTCATTGACCGCTACATTGATCAGGAGCTGCCCGCTGCAATTGAAGAGGCAGTGGGCAAGGGAGCCATCGCGACGGAGTCTGAGCGCGCCCGGGTACTGGAGGAGACCCGGGAACAGATGCTGGAGTATTTCGGGGAGGACACGATTGCTCCAGACGGGCGGCTTCTCAAGTACGACGAGACACCTCTGGGGAAGAAGTACATGCTCTGGCACGCCCGTGCCCGGAATTCCCAGTCGGCCGGAGGCGTGCGGCGGGACATTTACAACCATCTTTACTCATTCTTCAGCCGGTATTACCAGGATGGAGATTTCATCCCGAAGCGCCGCTATTCCTGGGAGCACCCGTATGTGGTGCCGTACAACGGAGAGGAAGTCCACTTCCATTGGGCGAATCGTGATCAGTACTATGTGAAGGCCGCCGAGCAGTTCAGGGATTATGTATACCGGACCGGCTCTGGAGTTTCCGTCCGGTTCGTCCTGCGTTCAGCGGATGTGAAGCAGAATGATGTAAAGGGGCAGAAGAGGTGTTTCTTCCCGGTTTTGTCAGAGGTCCGTTGGAGCGACGAGCGTCGCGCTCTGGAGCTTCCGTTTGAGTATCGCCCGCTGACGCGCGACGAATCGAAGGAATTCGGCAGGAATGGCCAACAGGAGACCATCCTTGAACAGGCGGAAGCAGCCATTGCAGAATCACTCGCCGGGATGCCCCACGCGATCAAGGCTCTGCTGGATCCCCGACAGGGTGGCGATGGTAAGGAGGCATCCTACTTTGCGTACCACGCCCTCCGTTTTACTCGTCGCAGAACGTCAGATTTCTTCATTCACCGCAACCTTGAGCGATTCCTCAGCCGAGAGCTTGAATTCTATCTTAAGTCCGAAGTCCTAAAGCTTAGTCCGTTCGGCGCGGGCAGCGAGGAGCGGGCCGATGCCTGGTTGGACAAGATTCGGATTATCCGCGATGTCGGCCGGAACATCGTTGCATTTCTCGCCCAGATTGAGGGCTTCCAGAAGATGCTCTGGGAGAAGCGCAAGTTTGTCGTGGACCCCCAGTATTGCATAGCCGTGGGGCTTATCCCCGACGAGCTCGTGCCAGGGGTCCTGGAATGCGCAGCACAGTGGCAGGAGTGGCGGGATTTGAGATTCATCAGCGGCGATGGTGTCCTCCTTTCCAGCTCTGGTGACCATTCCGCCAGACAGGACTTTCTCACGGCCCATCCAGGACTTCTGTTAGACACGCGGCACTTTGGTTCGGAATTTATTGATCAGCTGCTCGGCGCGCTCCAAGACATTGACGATATGACCGATGGCGTGGCCATCAAGAGTGAAAACTGGCAGGCACTAAACTTGCTACGTGAACGATACCACGACAGATTGTCCTGTGTCTTTATAGATCCACCCTATAACACAGGCGACTCGGAAATCCTGTACAAGAACGGCTATCTTCTCTCGTCATGGCTCTCATTGATGGCGAATCGAATTGAGATGGTGGAGCATATGCTGGCTGCCGATGCCGCGCTTTTCGTGGCGATAGATGACTTTGAACTTCGAGATCTCTGTGCCCTTGTTGACACCATCCTGCCAGAATGGCGACGTGAATTGATTGTTGTGAACCATCATCCGCAAGGCGGCAAGGGGAAGGCGCTATCTACTACACACGAGTACTTGGTTACCTGCATAGCGGGCAACTGCGTCCTTCGGGGACGAGCAGATTCTGTGGAAAGGCGGCCGTTCAAGAGGAGTGGAACTGCGGAGAGCAACTTTAGGAGTGGACGTCCGAACAGTTTTTATGCTATCTTGGTTGATGCTAACTCTTTGTCAGTTGAGGGAATTGAGCGACCACCCCCGGCGGGTTATGGCAGTTACCCGGTTGGGCCGACCACTGAAGGATACAAACGTGTTTATCCAATCGGTCTTGACGGGAGCGAGAGAGTGTGGCGCAGATCGTTCAAGTCCTGTCGCAGGCTAGTCAACAATGGCAAACTAATAGTCACCGAGAACATGACTGTCTATCAAACAATACAGCCACAGGAAAGATCTGCGGCCATTTTCAGCAATTGGATTGATAAGCGCCATAATGCGGGGGAATGGGGAGCAAACCTCTTGACGGATATCATGGGGCACCGAAATATGTTTTCTTATCCTAAGTCCGTTCACACGGTAACAGATGCCATCGGGGCAGCGACTATAAACCTTGAAACTATCATTCTTGACTTCTTCGCCGGATCAGGGACAACGGGTCACGCCGTCATCAATCTCAACCGAGAGGATGGGGGCCAGCGCAAATTCATCCTAGTAGAGATGGGTGACCATTTTGATACGGTGCTGCTGCCCCGTCTCAAGAAGGTGGCATTCTCGCCGGAATGGAAGAAAGGGAAGACTAAACGCCCGGCAACAGGAGAGGAGGCTCAACGCGGCCCGCGAATGATCAAGTACTTCCATCTGGAGGGATACGAGGATGCCCTGAACAACATCGGGTTTGAGCGGGAAGACGAGCTCCTGTTCGGCATTGAAGATTACATGCTGAGCTACATGCTTCAGTGGGGGACGAAGCGGAGCGCGACGCTGCTTAACGTCGCGGCCCTGGTCCGTCCATTTGATTATAAGCTGCGACTCAACGGCAATGGACAAGGAGTTGAGATGCCGGTGGACCTGCCGGAGACGTTCAATTACCTTCTGGGTCTGGCTGTCAGGACGCGCCGGGTCTACTACGATGGGAAGCGCCGCTACCTGGTTTACGCCGGGAGCACGCGGGAGGGCCGAAGTGCAGTAGTCATCTGGAGGAACACGGCGGACTGGACGCTGGAAGACCGCGCGCGTGACCGAGATTTCGTCGCGTCCAATAACCTGGCTGAGGGCGCAGACGAGATTTGGATGAACGGGGACTCCATCGTGAAAGGGGCAAGACAGCTTGATAATCTCTTCAAAGAACGGATGTTCGCTTCCGTTAACGAGTAGGGGAGGGGAATAAGCGCGGAGTAAATCCAATGTTAAGAGCGTCACAGAAACTCCAGAGGCTTGAGGCGCAGTTGCTGCTGCTCGGCTGGGCCAACCTGCAATTTGGATTTAAGTCCAATCAGCAGGTCTTTGACATCATGAAGGACGCATCCGAGGGTTACGATTCCGATGGCCGAAGCCATGTGGCCCATATGCTCGGAAGCCGCGAAGCGTGCCGGGTTCCGGCAGGTGACCTTGTCCAGTACGATAACAATGTGCGGCAACATTTGGAGTCCATCAATCATGGGAGGCGCACGCCGATAACCCTGCGGTATTTCCAGCAGCTGGCCGCACTCTATGCGGAGTTATTCCTGCACCGACGCGCGGCCGCTCCGAGGGCCTTCGCGCTTGAGCTCAGTGACTACTTTGAGCGGAAGGCGTACCATCTGGGCAACCTTTATCCGGTCCGTCGCACCAAGCAGGCTGATCTGAACAAGCTTGCGTTCTGGATGGCCACAGGTAGCGGCAAGACCCTGATTATGCACCTGAACTACCTGCAGATACTGCACTACAGCGGAACCGGCTGGCTGGATAATATCCTGCTGATTACGCCCAATGAGGGATTAAGTGCGCAGCATATTCAGGAACTGGCAGCATCCGGCATTCCGTCGGCGCGCTTCGGCGGGTCAAGGACTTTTTTGGACGATCCGAACAGAGTGTGGGTGACCGAGATTACAAAACTGGTTGATAAACGCAGGGGCAGGGGAACAGGCGTAAGCATTGAAGTGCAGGCGCTTGGTGACCGCAATCTTGTGTTCGTAGACGAGGGACACAGAGGTGCGAGTGGGGAAGCATGGCGCAAGGTGCGAGATAAGCTGGCCAAGCGTGGCTTCACCTTTGAATACAGCGCCACTTTTGGGCAGGCGCTGGCGGCGGCCAAGGATAACCGCCTGACGCGGGATTACGGGAAATCCATTGTCTTTGACTACTCATACCGCTATTTCCACCGGGATGGATTCGGGAAGGATTTCAGTGTGCTGAACGTTTCAGGGGCCAGTCCGTCACCGGAAGTGACGGAATTGCTTCTACTTGGCAATCTGCTATCCTTTTACGAGCAGCTTCGCGCCTACCTGGACAGTGCCGCGAATCTGAAGGCCTATAATCTGGAGCAGCCGCTGTGGGTCTTCGTGGGAGGCAGCGTTAATGCAGTCTACAAATTGCAGGGTCGTGATACCAGCGATGTTCTCACCATCCAGCAATTCCTGCATCGCGTCCTGAGCGATCCCGAATGGGCCTGCAGCGCGATCAGGAAACTGCTCCTCGGAGAATCTGAACTCTATGCCGCATTGGATACGGATCTGTTTAACCGGCGGTTCAGCAACCTTGCGACGTTGGGGTTAACTCCTGAGCTCATTTACGGGGATATTCTGCGGAGGGTCTTTCATGCCGAGGGCCCAGGTGGCCTGCGGCTGTGCGACATTCGGGGTGCATCCGGCGAGATTGGGCTGAAGGCTGTCGGTTCGGATGATTACTTCGGCCTGACATATATCGGGGATACCGCGAGGTTCAGGAAGCTTGTCCAACAGATCAGCCAGGGAATTACCCTCGAACAGGATGCCGTAGGTGGATCGGTATTTAGTCGCGTCAATGAGTCCAGAGCCACTGTTAATGTGCTCATCGGGGCCAAGAAATTCGTGGAGGGCTGGAATTCGTGGCGCGTCTCAAATATGGGTCTGATGAATGTGGGGAGGGCCGAGGGATCGGAAATCATTCAGCTCTTCGGCCGTGGAGTGCGGCTCAAGGGCCGAGGAATGTCACTCAAGCGCAGTACGCATCTGGAGGGTGCACACCCGCATAATATTGACCTGCTGGAGACACTTAACATATTTGCGGTGCGGGCTGACTACATGAAGAAATTCCGCGAGTATATGGAGCGGGAAGGTCTGGAGGCGCAGGATCCGTTCGAAATCCGAGTTCCGATTCGCACCAATAATGAATTCCTGAGAAGAGGACTGATCATCCCCAGGCTGCCCGCCGGAGCGGACTTTACGTCAGAGGCCAATTGCGATCTGGACCCGGCCCAAGTCATTGGAGCTTGCATCGATCGTTCCACCCGAGGGGATTCCTGGGTTAGCGGTCGCAGCGGACAACATTCCGCAGAGGGGACATCCGGGCTTACCCGCGACGCAACGGAGCTGCCGCTGCAATTGGTGGATTGGGAGCGGGCGTACCTGAAGCTGACCGAGGCCTTGAGGCTAAGCGCAATGCGCCCGCTGGCGGTTCCGGGTCCTGATTCCCTTGAGTCATTCTTAAAAGAGGCACGCATTACCGTTACAGCAGATGGTCATGTCTTTAACCCCAAGACATTTAGTGACTGCGAGGATCTGCAGGAGTTGGTGCATTCAATTTTGCGCTTCTGTGCCGACAAATGCTGGCGCCGGGTCCGGCAGCGGTGGGAAGGTGAGCACATGAGATACGGTGAGATAGACGATGCCGATTCCAATCTGGCCATAAACGCCGATTTCGCCGAGGCCGAATCGGACAGTGGCATCCGGAAGTCCCACTATATTGTCCGTGTTCAGCGTGACGATGCCGGGCTGTGTGATCGAATCGTGGAACTCATCGCGCAGCAGACATTGCTTTACGAGCAGGAATCCCGCGGGCTGCCCAGAATCTACTTTGACCGCCATCTTTACCAGCCCCTGCTCGTTGAGCATCATCGGGAACAAGTGCAGATCTCTCCCCCACCCCTGAATCGTAATGAAGCCAGATTCGTAGCGGACTTGCGCAAGTACTGGCAGGAAAGAGGAGGGCAGCGATTTACCGAGACGGAGCTCTTTGTGCTACGTAACCAGGCGCGTGGGCAAGGTGTGGGCTTCACGGCTACCGGATCCGGGTTCTATCCCGACTTCATATTGTGGATGATTTCCGGCGACCGGCAGAGAGTCGTGTTTGTGGAGCCGCACGGCATGCGGCATGCTCCGGCTTATGAGGAGGACGAGAAGGCCAGATTGCACGAGCGGCTGCCAGCACTTGCGGAGGGGATTGCATTGCGCAGTGAAAAGGCCAGCAACGTCAGCCTTGATTCGTTCATTGTGTCGGCCACCAGGTATGGCGACTTGCGGTCGCGCTACGGAGATGGGTCGTGGACGAAAGAGGATTTCGCCAGGCGACACATACTCTTTCCGGACGAAAGAGGCGAGTACATTGAGACTATGTTGACCAGTGGATAGGCATACACCCGAATGCGGTCTTCCAGAGCATCCTCAAGACTGCCGGGTGCCATGGATCCCGTCTCAGCACATTTATCGCTTTGCAGCGGAATCAAGTGACCGACTTTGCGCAAAGTTCGCTATTACTGGCTCGGCCCTGCATTGCAATCGGCGGGGAGGGAATCAAGACCGGGCGTGCAGCCTGACTTGGCAAAATCCGCAACTGTCGGACGGATCGGACGCAGTTGCCGTAACAATGATCAAAGCTGGCGAGATTAACAGGGTCGGCTATTCAAGAACGCAATTTCGTAGTTATTCACCGCATCTCGGCATAGAGACAAATCCGTAGCGCCATGCCTAACATGATCGATCCGCTCAATATTCTGGTCATCAACGGCCCCAATCTGAATCTTCTTGGGTCCAGAGAAACAGCCCACTACGGCCACGCCACCCTGGACGAGGTGGCGGCAGACTTGCGAATGGCCTGCCCCGAGGTTGCCCTGGAATTCTTCCAGAGCAACCATGAAGGTGATCTGGTGGACCGACTGCAAGAGGCCGTCAAGGCGGGCACATTTGGCGTTGTGCTCAACGCGGGGGCTTATACCCACACGTCCGTTGCCTTGCGGGATGCCATCAGCTCCGTGAGCCTTCCGGTTGTTGAGGTGCACATAAGCAACATCTACGCGCGCGAATCATTCCGCAAGCATTCCTTTCTGGCTCCGGTCTGCCGCGGCCAGATCAGCGGCTTGGGAACTGACGGGTATCGGCTGGCGGTGCTTTGGCTGCAAACGCTGGCGGAGCAGTCCGGTGCTTGACAACCGGCAGTCGGCGTCCGACACCAAAGGCCTTGACGCTTACTCGAAGGCTTGGCGGTGCCTGATGCCGCTTATAGTCGTTCAGGTCCACCTGTCGGCAGATGTCTTCAGCGAGCTTCCGGTCTATGCCGGTCTCATCTGCTATCGCAGCAGCACTCTTGCGCTGTTCTATCAGCCTCTGAAGCACGCTGTCCAGAACGTCATAGGGCGGTAGAGAATCCTGGTCGGTCTGGTCAGGACGCAGCTCAGCCGATGGAGGTTTGGTGATCGTCGCCGGAGGTATACATGGGCCATCCCGATTGAGCAGTTGGGCCAGAGCGTACACTTCAGTCTTATAGACATCTCCCAAGACCCCCAACGCACCGTTCATGTCCCCGTACAGGGTCGCGTATCCCATGGACAGCTCGCTCTTGTTGCCCGTGTTGAGCACAATGCCGCTGAATTTGTTGGCCAGTGCCATTAGGAGCGTCCCTCGCGCGCGGGCCTGTACATTTTCTTCTGCCGTTCCGGGCGGGGTATCCTCAAAAGTCTTCAATAGTGCCGAATCAAAGGCACCGACAATGTCATCAATGGGGAGGGTCATGAGCTGGATGCCCAGGTTTTGGGCAAGGGCCTCGGCATCCGTGACCGAGCCTTCGGAAGAATACCTGGATGGCATGGCCACGCCAATCACCTGATCGGCTCCCAGCGCACGCACCGCCAGTGCACAGGTAACTGCAGAATCAATACCGCCCGAGACACCAATAAAGACACAACGAAAGGCGGCGGTCTTGCGGAAGTAGTCCCTGATACCCAAGGTAAGTGCATCCCTAAGCAGTTCCATTTCAGAGGGCCGATCTCGTTCAGACCGGGGCGGCTGTCCAGGTCCATTCCGTTCCAGCGGGAACGCGATGCCGGTTTGCGTGTCTCGTTGCCAGATCATCAGTCCCTCTTCAAAGGCGGGCAGATACATCCGGCCGCGCGTATCGGCGATGCAGCTTCGTCCGTCAAAGATGAGGTCCGTATTGGCCCCGACCTGATTGACAAACACGTAAGGTATACTGTAGCGGTCTCGCACAGCATCAATAAGCGCCTCACGCTCCTGGTGTTTGTTGTCCGAAAACGGTGACGCACAAATGTTGATCAGCAGATCCGCGCCTTGGGCAGCCAACTCTCCGACAGGATCGACGCGATACAGATTTCGCAATCCACCATCCGCATTCCAGAGATCCTCGCAGATATGCAGGCCCAGCCGAAGGTCCCGCCAGACTACGATCCGGCACTCACGGGCAGGCTCAAAGTACCTGCGCTCGTCAAAGACATCATATGTGGGCAGCAGGGACTTGTGGATCTGAGCCACTTCGCAGCCGTTTTCGTACAGATAGGCCGCATTATGGAGCGGCTTGCCGGGCCGCCCGGGGTTTGGGGCCAGTCCGCCGACAATGCAGCCTAGACTACCCGGAAGGCTTTGGGCGATATAGCGCCGCGCGTCTGACTCACCACGAACAAAGGCGGAATCCTCCAGCAGATCATCCGGTGGATATCCGGTCAGTGTTAGCTCAGGAAACACAACCAGGTCAGCCCCCAATGCACCAGCCTGCCGGGCGGCAGAAAGAACCATGGTGCAGTTGCCATGCAAATCTCCTACAACGGGGTTAATCTGCGCCAAAGCAACGGTCATGCGGGATCACGCTTGGGACAATTAAAGTAACAACACAAAGGGGCTTCAGGATTCCAGAATAAATGAAGAAAAAAGTAGTCGGGCTGGTGACAGCAGGTGCGCTGATTTGCGGACTTGCCCAAGCACAATCCGGTGCCGTAACCGCCTTTACGGATGTCAGCGTCATCCCAATGCTCAGTGACGAGGTGCTCTCCGGTCAAACGGTACTCATTCAGGGAGATCGCATCACAGAGCTGGGAGGGGATGTGGCGGTTCCGGCGGGAGCCATGGTGATTGACGGCACGGGGCAATTCCTGATGCCGGGCCTTGCCGAAATGCACGGCCATGTACCGAGACCGGATGAACCGGCGCAGTACACCGAGGATGTACTGTTTCTCTTTGTGGCCAACGGCATCACCACCGTTCGCGGAATGCTGGGCGCAGAGGGTCAGTTAGAGCTGCGTGAACGCGCCAACAGCAGCAGCATTATTGCCCCCACGCTCTATCTCGCGGGTCCCAGTTTCAACGGCAGGTCAATCAACTCGCCCGAGGAAGCGACAACCATGGTTCGCCGGCAAAAGGCCGAAGGGTGGAACCTCCTAAAGATCCTTACCGGCCTCGCCAAGGATGAGTATGATGCCATGGCGCGTACCGCCCATGAGGAGGGTATGCGATTCGGCGGGCATGTGCCGGCGGATGTCGGGCTCATGCATGCGCTTCACATGGGGCAGGAAACCTTCGACCATGTGGATGGCTATGTGCAGTACATTCGATCCAGCGGGCTTTCGGAGGAAGAGGCCATTGTGGAGGCCTTGGAGCTTACCTTGGAGAAGGGTGCCTGGATTGTCCCAACCATGGCGCTGTGGGAGGCGATCAACGGCACTATAGATATTGAGGACCTGCGGGCCTACGATGAACTCAAGTACATGCCCCCCAATGTGGTGGAGAGCTGGTTTAACCGCGTCAACAACCAGGCCAATAATCCCAACTATAACCGGGAGGCTGCGCTGGATCTGATCCGAACCCGGATGCGTGTGCTGGCTGCCCTGCACCAGGGCGGCGCACGTATGCTCCTGGGTACGGATGCTCCGCAGCTGTTCAGTGTTCCCGGGTTTTCGCTGCATCGGGAGCTGACTCGGATGGTGGATGCGGGCATGGATCCGTACTCCATACTTGTCTCAGGTACGCGCAATGTCGGCGAGTACTTCGCTAATGAGGACATCTTCGGCACCATCAGTCCCGGGTCACGGGCGGACCTGCTACTGCTGCCCAATAATCCGCTGGAAGGTGTGGCGCATCTGCAGCATCTGTCCGGCGTGATGGTGCGGGGAGTGTGGCTGTCAAGAGAAGATCTGGATGCGGGCCTTGAGGTCATCATGAACCGGTACAGGTCCGGCAACTGATGGCGGCATTTAGGGTGTGGGCATTCCTGGCGGTCGGTGTCTTTGCCTCAGCAGCGGCTGCCCAGTCAGGGCAGGATCTGCTGAATCAGGGGCAGTATGACCAAGCTCGCGCCGAACTTGAGGACCGGTCGGAGGGCGCGGATATTGAGGCATATTTTGAGACTTATCTTCAGTCCGGCGCATTCACGCAGGGCCTGCGGCGCGCGGATGTAATGCTAAGGCGGAGGCCATCGGATCCTTTTCTTCATTATGCGGCAGGACACCTGCACATGGCCCAAGGAGACTGGGACGCGGCCGAAGCGGCCTATAATCAGGCGATAAACCTGAAGAACGACTACTGGCGGGCCGGGCTGGAGCTGGCTGATGTGCTGAACTTGCGGGGAGATTACCGGCGTGCCCGTCGCCTGTATGAGGTGATTGATGCGCACCGGCGACGCGGCGGATTCACAACAGCTGAAGGGCTGGGCATCAGCGGCAGGGCGGCGATGCGCTTGGAGAACTACCATGATGCGAATGAGGCTTTTACTACCGCGCTGCGGCTTGAGCCATCCAGCACGCAGCTTCTGATCTGGCACGGAGATCTGTATGCGGTCACCTATGACGAGGCCTATGCGCAGACGCTCTACGAACAAGCCCTGGAGGTCAACCCCAACAGTGCGGACGCGCTGGTCAGACTCGCGGACGTAACCTCCGGGTACGGACAAAAGGAAGAGCTCGTTCAGCAGGCTCTGGAGTTGATCAACGACTACCCTCCGGCGCTTAGCATTCAAGCCAGCCTGCACCTGTTGGACGGAGAATATGAAGCGGCAGCTCAGGCCGCCGGCACAGCGACCGCGCTGAATCCGGGCCTGTTAGAGGCGTGGGGGCATCTGGCGGCCGCCCAATTTCTTTCGGGCGACGAATCCGGATTCATTGAAGCGGAAGCCGCTGTGGCCGCCATCACCTCACAGAATTCGGAATTCTACCGGATCATTGCTGATGATCTGGCCCTGCGCTTCCGGTATCCGGATGCGGTGCGTATGGCGCAGCGAGCAGTAGAGGCGGATCCGATGAATGCCGCCGCGAATGCGACGCTGGGCACCGCCCTCATGCGCGTCGGACAGTACGGATCGGCCCGAAGACACTTTGAGCGCAGCTACGAGCGGGATGCCTTTAATCTGTATGCGGCCAATACGATCAGCCTGCTGGATGCCTTGGACGGATTCGCCCGGCTGGAGAGTGAACACTTTCAGCTGCTGATTCACGCGGACGAAGATCACACGCTGGGACCGGCCATACTCCAGGAAGCGGAGCGAGCCCTGGCGGTGATGGGCACGCGCTATCCTTATCATCCGGCCCGCAAGATCATCATTGAGGCGTATAACGATCTGGATGATTTCGCCGTACGGGTCGCCGGTGTACCCCATGTGGGGCTGCTGGGGGTCTGTTTTGGAGATGTGATCGCCCTGGTCACGCCCAATGCGGCAAGCGGCGGGTCCTACAACTGGGCCCGTACGCTGTGGCATGAAATAGCACATACGTTGGCCATCGGCACCAGCCGGTTCCAGGTCCCCCGCTGGCTTACCGAAGGGTTGTCGGTATACGAGGAGCAGTATGCCAGCTCAGCCTGGAAGCGGGACATGGAGCTTCAGTTCCTGACGGCCTTTGATCAGCAACGGCTGCACCGGCTCTCAGGCATGGACCGCGGATTTACCCGGCCCACTTATCCCGCACAGGTGATGATGAGTTACTATCATGCCTATCGGGTGATGGAGTATGTGATTGACCGCTACGGGTTTGAAGCGGTGATCGGCATCTTGCGCAGACTGGGACGCGGACAATCGGCGGAGGCGGCCCTTGAGGCGGAGTTAGGCGTAACTGCAACGACGCTGGACCGGGCGCTGGAGCGTCATTTTGGGACCATCCGGCAGGAACTGGCCCCGGTCATGCGGGGCTGGCCGGACATGCTGGCTGAGGAGGTCCATGGGGGCAGGCTGGCGGATTTTCTGGCTGAACGGGGTGCAGACTCGTTTTATGATCGGCTCATCCGGGGAGAGGCGGCACTGGAGGCCGAAGACTATGCCGCGGCGGAGGCCCATTATGAAGCGGCGCTGGCATTGTATGACGACTACACCGGGCCGGGTAATCCCTATGAGGGGCTGGCGGCCGTGTATCGGGCGCGCCAGGAGCCGGAGGCGCTCATGGCCATGTTGACCGCCTACCTGGACACGTATCCATACGGGCCTGGGCTGGCGCGGGAACTTGCCGCCCTGCACCTGCAGTCGGGTGATTCTACGAAGGCGTTGCGGTATCTGGAGCGCTCCCGCCGTGTGGAGCCTTATGAGCTGCCGGTTCTTGAGCAGATGGCGGAATTGTATACCGGGCAGGCGCGGTATAGGGAGGCTACAGACATGCGGCGTGCGATCCTGGAAATGGGGCCGGTAAACCGGGCGGAGGCGCATTTTGCGCTGGCGGAAAGCCTGTATGAGCTGGAGGCTGTTGAAGAGGCAAAGCGTGCGGTGCTGCAGTCACTCGAAATCGCACCGGGATTCCGAAAGGCACAGGCACTTCTGCTTAGGCTGGTGGAGATGACACCCTGACCATCGCATGCGCACCGTTTTGTCCTTGGTGCTGGTCGTGCTGGCTCCCAGCGCGGCTGCGCAGACTGATTACGGATTCCGGTTTGTCCGAATTCAGTTTGACTCCGGCCAGAGTGAGAGCCGTGGATGGGGCTGGGGTCGCGGCGGTGCCATGTGGGCGCATGATTACCCGGTAGCGGAGGAAAACTTCTATACCGCCCTGAAGCGCACCACATCGATCCAGGTGGAGGAGCCTTACCTGGTACTTGAACTGTCGGACGACAGGATTTACGAGCATCCTATTCTGTACCTTTGTGAGCCGGGGTACTGGCAGATGACCGATGAAGAGGTGGGCCGCTTACGCGAGTACTTTGAGCGCGGAGGCTTTATTCTGTTTGACGATTTTCGCGGGGACTACGAATGGTACAATCTGTACGAGCAGATGCAGCGTGTGCTGCCTAGCGTGGAGCCGCGGGAGCTCACCGCTGTGCATCCCATATGGAGCATCTACTATGACGTTGACCCCGTGGCGGCCCCCTCGTTGGTCAGCGGGTATCAGGGATCCAGAGACGCGGACAGCTACTGGGGCTACTTTGATGAGGATGGCCGATTAATGGCACTGGCCAACCGCAATCAGGATATCGGAGATGGCTGGGAATATCCCAACCGTGACTTTGACAACGCATCGACGGTCAGTTTTCAGATGGGCATAAACTTTGTCATTTACGCGCTGACCCATTAACACCTTCAAGACCAGCTAATCATTGTGGCGGACAAGAATTTGGAATCAACGGTGCTGAAGCGGCTGCGGGACGGGCGCACGGGCATCATGGAGCAGGTACGGCGGCGCGTGGTCGGACAGGACAGCGTAATTGATCAGGTGCTCATTGCAATGTTTGCG
Organism: Bacteroidota bacterium; assembly: GCA_028873925.1. Lineage (GTDB taxonomy): Bacteria > Bacteroidota > Rhodothermia > Rhodothermales > Bin80 > JAPPNA01. The sequence continues at coordinate 14,378 of JAPPNA010000132.1, forward strand.
GGCGGACACTGCCTGATAACGGGGGTGCCGGGACTGGCAAAGACGCTGCTGATAAGGTCCTTGGGAGAACTCCTGGATCTTTCCTACAAGCGCATCCAGTTTACGCCTGACCTTATGCCGGCGGACATAACGGGCATGGAGATGTTGGAGGAGGACCGCACAACAGGCCGGAGGATGTTCCAGTTTGTGAAGGGACCGATTTTTGCCAATATCGTGCTGGCCGACGAGATCAATCGCACGCCGCCCAAGACACAAGCGGCCCTCTTGGAGGCCATGCAGGAGTACCAGGTTACCGCGGCCGGCGATCTGCACCTGTTGGAGCGGCCGTTTTTCGTGCTGGCTACGCAGAATCCGATAGAGTTGGAGGGGACCTACCCGTTGCCTGAGGCGCAATTGGACCGGTTCATGTTCAACATCGTGATTGACTATCTGTCGGCTGAAGACGAGCTCAAGGTCGCGCTGGAAACCACGGCCAATGATCAGGCGACCCTGGCAACGGTGTTGTCCGGGGAGGATATTCTGGACTTCCAGCGAGAGGTTCGGCACGTCTTTGTACCGAACAATGTGGCCCGGTATGCGGTGGATCTTGTGCGCAGCTCCCGCCCCAAGAATCCGGGAGCCCCGGAATTCATCCGGAATTGGGTCAGCTGGGGTGCCGGACTGCGGGCGACCCAGTGTCTGCTGCTCGGCGGAAAAGTACGGGCGGTGTTTCACGGGCGGTTCAACGTATCAATAGAGGACATTCGGGCGCTGGCCCATCCGGTCCTTCGGCATCGCGTGCTGACCAATTTCTATGCGGAGAGTGAGAAAGTCACGGTTGAGGATATCATTGATCGATTGCTGGTGGAGGTGGAAGAACCGAAAAGCGGCCTTTCCTGAGCGGGCTGCCGGTCCGCAAGGTTGGGGCTGTTAAATGCCGAGTCTGAAGATGTGGCACTTCGCAAGGCACTATCTTCCTTCTCAATCGGCACGCTAACGCCAATTTCAGGGGTGTTGCGTTTCGCAGTTCACAAGGCCGGGTTATCTGTGCCTGCGCACCCAGTTTGCGACACAAGGCCAAACCCATCTTTGACAAATTTCGGCATTCACGGTCCATTTTCGGGAGTAAACAGGCCGTTAAGGGCCTATTTGGTCACAACAGATTCTATGACCTGAATCCGGGTTATAGGATGAGTGTCCAACGACAAGGATGGTCGCTGTTTGCCCATTTCACAGGTTGAATGGCGGCGCACATTGAGTTTGTGCCTGTCAGCTGGGAAGGCACCGTCTGCCGCCGCAGGGACTTTAGCAACAGCTCGTTAATACTTTGGGTGCACCGGATGCGGGCATATTGATAGCGCCGACATTTATGCGGCGAAGAACATCTTGACCTTGGAAGTTGGGACACCGCCCCGGATCCCCGTCAGATTCGGCGTGGTGCGCTCCTGAATGCGACGCGGCGGGTTGTTTCATGCCGGATCGTATGCAATGTCGCTTCCGGTGCCCGGTTGTTCGGATATCGTGATGGCATGCCGTTTACATTGCCGCTACATGATTTTTTTTCGGCAGTTAGCACCACATGCGAACTGCTGCTGTTCGGTCCACGACCGCCGCACGCCCAACCTGCCATCAGACAGTCGGCTAAAGGGCTTCAAGAAAACCCTCGTAGGCAGGTTTGGGTCTGAAGGCCTCATCGTAGAGAAGCGGCCATTCCGGATTGCCCCAAAAATCAATCAACCAGCTGTCCGGGTCCCGCAACCCCCAGAGCGTAATGGCAAACTGCCGGTCCGCGGGCAGGCTGACAAAGGCGGTCACGATGTCATTGATACGAGCTTTCTGGGCCTGGCTGCGGGCCTCCGTAAGCGAGGTTAGGTCTCCTGCGGGATTGACACGCACATCAAGTTCCGACACATGCACCAGAAGGCCGCGCGCTGCCACGGAATCCATAACCGCCCCAATAGCATCAATGCTCGGAAAATCATACGTCACATGCATCTGCAGACCGATGCCGTCAATGGGAATCCCGCGGTTCTGAAAATCGTCGATCATTGAAAACATGGCCCCCCGCTTGGCAGCATCCCAAGGGGTGGCATAATCATTGTAGAACAGCAGTACGTCCGGGTCGGCCTCTCGCGCATACCGGAACAGGCGGGCCAGATAGTCGGACCCCATGCGGCGGCGGAAAACCGACTGGCGCAACAGGCCGGTATTGTTTTCAAAAGCCTCATTGACCACATCCCAGCTTATGATGGCATCCCCGTAGCGACCGACCACATCAGTGATGTACTGCCGGATCTGGGTTTCAAACGCCTCATCGGTACCGGTAAAGTTCTCCACCCAGGAGGGTGTGGATTCGTGCCAGACCAGCGCGTGTCCGTGAACCTGCATATCATTGGAACGGGCAAACTCCACAAGCGCATCGGCATTGTCCCAGGTGTACACCCCGGGCCCGGCTGAAAGGTGGCGCATTTTCATTTCGTATTCGGCCGTCAGGCTGCTGAATACACCGCGGGCGATGGAATTGTAGGCGGATGCCTGGATTCGGCCGGCCTGGAAGGCTATGCCGACCGGAAAATTGCTGACTTCCCGTAAAGCGGGCAGCGACTGTACCGGATCCGGGTCAGGATCGGCAGGAGAGCTGCAACCGCCGGCAAGTAATGCAATCAGCAGCAACCTCAAGCAAGGAGGGTTGGCAGAGGCCTGTATTGGGCACATCACAGGGAATTCACGTATAATATCATGATACGGTTTTCCCAATTTCTAAGGAATGCTGACTCCGCGCATAGGCGTAGTGATTGCGGCGGCGGCCCTATTCCTGCAGGGCTGCACAGGCGGCACCGATGAGAATGCATTGCCGGAGGCGGTGGATTTCAATTTTCATATCCGGCCGATCCTGTCCAATTCGTGCTACGTCTGTCATGGTCCCGATATCAGCACGCGGGAGGCGGACTTGAGGCTGGATACCTTTGAAGGGGCCACGGCGAGGCGGGAGGGTGGTCCGGCCATTGTGCCGGGTAATCCATACCGGAGCCTTCTGATAGACCGGATCAGTGATGACGATCTGGATGTGCGCATGCCGCCGGCGCAAACCAATAAACGGCTGACCCAATTCGAGATTGCTCTGCTATCCAAATGGATTGACCAGGGGGCTGAATACAAGACGCATTGGGCGTTGATTCCGCCGGAATCAACGGATTTTGAGAATGCGGAATCATCCCTGCAGCCGATTGACCGATTTGTGAACCGCCAACTGGAAGAGCGCGGCCTGCCCCCCGCTGCTGAGGCCTCGCGGGAGAGCCTGATCCGACGTGCCTCTTACGTCCTTACCGGGCTGCCACCCACCCCGGAGCAGGTGGATGCCTTTCTGGAGGATGGTTCCGCTGAGGCGTACGAAAAAGTGCTGGATCAGCTGCTGGCATCGCCACATTTTGGTGAACGATGGGCGCGTCACTGGATGGATCTGGTACGGTACGCCGAAGCCAAGGGCCATGAGTTTGACTTTACCATCCATGGTGCCTGGCAGTATCGGGACTACCTTATCCGGGCCTTCAATGCCGATGTGCCGTACGATGATTTCGTGACGGAGCATCTGGCTGGCGATCTGCTGATATCGCCCCGGCTTCATCCGACCGAGGGCTTCAACGAGTCGGTCATCGGCACGGCCTATTTCGGGCTGGGCGAAGGTAAGCACAGCCCGGTCAATACCCGGATTGATGAGGCGGAGCGCATTGATAACATTATTGATGTGACCACCAAGACGTTTCAGGGCCTGACTGTTGCGTGTGCGCGTTGCCACGATCATAAGTTTGATCCCATTCCGACGACGGATTACTATTCCCTCTACGGCATCATTGAAAGCTCCCGTTTTGCCCCAACACCCATTATGTCGTCAGGCTACCGGGCTGCGCTGGACTCGCTGAAGGACATGCGTCAGCGCATGCGCTCAGACATGGCCGCAGCGTGGCGCGCCTCGGCGGAACGGACACCCGTATTGGCGGCGGCGAGGCAAACGGCACCAGCCCATGCTGCGGATACCAGTGATTCCTGGGTGATGCTCGGGGATTTTCGGTCTGGGACGCTCAGCGGGTGGTTTCCCCAAGGGCCGGCGTTTGAAACGGCCGGTCAGGGTACGCCTGTAGTACCCAACGGCAGGTTGGACAGTCTGGAAGCGCGTTTTATTAGCAGCCATCAGCTGGTTACCGGTCTCCCCGGAGCCTTGCGATCAGCCACCTTTACCCTTGCCCACGACACGATTACGGTGATGGCTGCGGGCCATAAGTCGGTAATCCGGATTGTAGTGGACAATTTTCAGTTGATTCGGGCTCCGATTCATGGAGGACTGGATCAGGAAGTGGCGAGTGAAGAACTTGCTCCCTACCGATTTGATGTGGCCATGTGGAAGGGGCATAAAGCGTATGTGGAGCTGCTGGTGGGCACCTACGATAAGGACCGCTTTATTACCGAACATCACCAGTTGGTCGTGAATGATTCTTCATATATCGCTGCCGCCTGGGCAGTGGCCCACGATTCGCTTGCTCCGCAGATCCCCCCGGTCGCTGCCGCAGTAACGCCGTTGGGTCCGTCTATAGCGGCCTGGGAGCATTTTCGGGCAACGCCCGATCAACTGGCCGCGCTGAATCGGGCGCTGGCTGAGGGGCAGCTGGAGCGACCTGAATTGCGTGCTCAGTTGCGCAGGGCCCGCCGGATACAGGCCGGTATGCCCGAATTGCCCTTCTTTATCGGTGTTGTTGACGGTGACAGGGTGACGAGCGCGGTATTCGGGCGCGGCAATTACCTCACCCCCGTAGGGGAACCGGTGCCCCATCGGGCGCTGACCGTACTGGATCCCACCGAAACTCCCTTTACCCGATCCGCCAGCGGCCGACGGGACCTGGCATCCGTGATTGCTGATCCCGCCAATCCGCTTACCGGCCGGGTGATGGTCAACAGACTGTGGCATCACGCCTTTGGGCGGGGAATTGTGAAAACAGTGGATAACTTTGGTGCACAGGGCACACTGCCCACGCACCCGGGACTGCTGGACTATCTCGCGCTCAGGTTTGTGGAGCTGGACTGGTCTGTAAAAGCCATGCTGCGCGAGATCCTTCTGTCTGATGCATTCCGCCGCTCAACCGGTGAGTCCGCGGATTCGGACCCCGAAAACCTCCTTCTTGCCCACTATCCAGTGCGGCGGCTTGAAGCAGAAGCCATTCGTGATGGCATGCTGGCCGTGTCCGGCCGCCTGGATCCTGCTTTGTTCGGTCCTCCGGTACCGATTCATCTGACGGAGTTCATGAAGGGTAGGGGCCGGCCGGCCGAAAACGGCCCGCTGGATGGCGAGGGACGCCGCAGCGTGTATATATCCGTGCGGAGGAATTTCCTGTCGCCCATGATGCTGGCGTTTGACAAACCGATTCCGTTTTCGACCTTCGGGGCGCGCAATTCCAGTAATGTGCCGGCGCAGTCTCTGACGCTGCTGAATGACCCGTTTGTCGCCGAGCAGGCCTCAGTCTGGGCGCAGGCCCTGATAAATGAGCCCCATCTGGATATTGAAGCGCGCGTTACGGATATTTACCTAAAGGGGCTCGCCCGTAGACCCACCCATGATGAATTGGACCAGGCAGCCTCATTTATTCTTGAAGAAGCAGCGCGGCTTGACCTTGATGAAAGCGGGATAATGGAGCATGCGGAATTGTGGACAGCGTACTGCCATGTGGTGCTTAATCTTAAGGAATTCATCTACCTGATCTAATGGCTGCTCCGCATAGACTGAACTGCCGCATGACGCGCCGCGAAATGCTGACCATGTGCCGCAACGGTTTCGGGGGCATGGCGCTTATGGGGCTACTGGGGACGGGTGCCTTTGGACGTGTGCTGGGCCAGGTTGCCCAGCCGCAACCGCTGCATCCAAGGCCGGGTGACCGCGTGCCGATTGCGCGCAGCGTCATCTTTCTTTACATGGATGGCGGCGTGTCGCAGGTGGACAGCTTTGATCCCAAACCGCGCCTGGCACGCGAGCATGGGGAGAATCCGTATGACAAGTTTACCGTGGATGCCACGCAGTTCAACAGTATCGGGAAGATTCTCAAGAGTCCATGGGATTTCAAGCGATATGGTGAGTCCGGTCTGGAGGTGAGCGAACTGTTCCCGCATGTGGGGCAATGTGCGGATGATCTGGCCGTTATCCGCTCGATGGTGGCGGATTTTCCGGAGCACACCAACGCCAATTATTTTCTGCACACCGGCATTGGCATACAGGGTCGGCCCTCCATGGGCGCTTGGGTCAATTACGGGCTGGGCAGCGAGAATCAGGATCTTCCTGGCTATGTGGTGTTGGATGGCGGCCTGATCCCGCCTGGCGGACTTGATAATTTCAACAGCGGTTTCCTGCCGGCCAGTTATCAGGGATCCATATTCAGGTCTGGCGATCTGCCGCTTGCCAACATTGATCCCCTTGAACCGGCTACGGAGGTGCAGCAGCGCAAGCTCAATCTGATGAGCCGTACGGACCGGCATCTGTTGGGGCGGATCGGACATGCCGAGCAGATTGAATCGGCCATTACGAATTATGAGCTGGCCTTTCGGATGCAGGCATCGGTGCCGGAGCTGACGGATCTGTCCAACGAGACGGATGCAACCAAAAAGCTCTACGGAATGGATTCAACAGATTCATTTACGCGCGGGTACGCGGCACAGTGTCTGCTGGCACGCCGACTGGTGGAGCGCGGCGTGCGGTTTGTGGAGCTTACCTGCCCGCGTGTGGCTGCCGACCGGTGGGATCAGCATGCAAATCTTAAGGAGGGTCACGAGAAGAATGCCCATGCGGTAGACCAGCCCATTGCGGGACTGCTTAGAGATCTTAAAGCTAGGGGTATGTTTGAGGATACGCTGGTGATATGGGCCGGCGAATTTGGACGCACTCCCTTTGCGCAGGGTGATAACGGCCGAGATCACAATCCGTCGGCGTTCAGCATCTGGATGGCCGGAGCGGGTATCCGCGGCGGGACGGTGTATGGGGCCACAGACGAATATGGGTATCGCGCGGTGGAAAACGTCACCACCATTCATGATCTGCACGCGACCATGCTGCATCTGCTCGGGCTGGACCACCAGCATCTGACGTATCGCTTCAGTGGTAGGGACATCCGGCTCACAGATGTGGGCGGCCGGGTCATTGATGCGGTGCTGACCTGATGCGAGACTGGTTTTTCATTATGACTCATCGCTTGAACTCGTGTCGTTTGATCTGAGGGGTCGTGTTGCACTGATTACGGGAAGCTCTGCGGGGCTGGGTAAAGCCATGGCCTTTGCCTTGGCCCGGGCTGGTGCGAAGGTGGTTATCAACTATGCCAACAGCGAAGAGCGTGCCTACAGAACCTACGAGGAGCTGCGCGCCACCGGTGCCGCCGGGATGTTGGTTCGGGCGGATGTGACGACTGAATCCGGGGTCAGATCCATGGTCAGTCAGGTGCGTGAAGAACTGGGCCCGGTGGACATTCTCATCCCAAATGCAACGGCTGTTCAGCCACAGCGCCGAATTGAAGACTACAGCTGGTCGGACTACCAGGCAATGCTGGACTTTTTTGTCAAAAGCCCGTTCCTGCTGGTCAAAGAATGTCTGCCGGATATGAAGCGCCGGCGGTGGGGCCGGATAATCAACATCATTACCGAAGTGTTTTCGCTCGGTGTGGCCCCGTTTACCGCCTATGCTGCGGCGAAGGGAGGACAGGTGGGATTATCGCGCAGTCTGGCTACGGAATTAGCCTCTTTCGGCATCACAGTCAATATGATTTCGCCCGGCTGGATTCCGGTGGAGCGGCATGCCCGGGATCCCCAGAATGCGAAGGATCGCTATCTGAAATCAGTTCCGGTAGGCCGGTGGGGTGTGCCCGAGGATGTGGCTGGTGCGGTGGTATATTATGCGAGTGACGAAGCCTCCTTTGTTACCGGGCAGTGCGTCACTGTAAGCGGCGGCCGATCTTTTGCCTTATGACTTGTGGTCACTGATGTGGACAGTCCGCTTGCCCGCCCGATTAAGTCTGCCTTTTGTCTGGGTGTTTGCTGCCACGGCTCTATGGATGGCATCCTGTGCTCCCGGCGATGAATCAGCGGACCGGCCGCTGGTTGGGTATGTTACCAACGGGATCGCATCATTCTGGACGATTGCTCAGCAGGGGGCCGAGGATGCTGCGGATACGCTTGATGTTGAAGTTTCGGTCCTGATGCCCCCGGACGGGCCTGCGGGACAGCGCCGGATGGTGCAGGATCTGCTGGCACGGGGTGCGAGCGGCATTGCGATAAGCCCGAGCGATCCGGCCAATCAGGCGGGGCTGCTCAGTGAGATTGCCCGCAGTGCGCATCTGATCACGCATGACTCCGATGCGCCGGAAAGCGAGCGTCTCGTTTATGTGGGGATGGACAACTATGAGGCCGGACGGATGTGCGGGCGGCTGCTCAAGGAGGCGCTGCCGGGGGGTGGCTCAGTTGTGTTGTTTATCGGACTGTTGGGGCAGCTCAATGCAGACCTGCGCCGGCAGGGAGTAATAGATGAACTCATGGATCGGCCATCCGACAGCTCGCGGCGAGATCCGGTCGATGAAATTATCGGCAATGATAGGTATACCATCCTGGATACGCGGGTGGATCAGTTTGACTTCGCGCGCGCGAAGGGACAGGCCGAAGATGCGATGGCACGGTATCCTGACCTTGATGCCATGATCGGGTTGTTTGTCTACAACCCGGTTCAGATTCTGGAGGCCGTTCGTGAAGCCGGCAAACTGGATGAAATCACGATCGTGGGATTTGACGAAGACGAGGCGACCCTACAGGGTATCAGACAGGGCACCATCGCAGGCACCATCGTGCAGAACCCGTATCGGTACGGGTACGAATCGGTACGCATTCTGGCGGCACTCGCCCGCGGAGATCAGTCGGTGATCCCGGAGAGTGAGTTTATTGATATCCCTGCACGCTCAATTACATCCGCCAATGTGGATGAATTTGAAGCGGAGCTGAAGCTGCTGATTGGACAGTGATTCCAGAGCCCCCTGGCTATGCGCCCGCAGTTTCTCCGGCTCCTTTCCTTGAGGTCCACCGCCTGACCAAGCGTTTTCCGGGTACGTTAGCATTGTCCGGCGTGGACTTGCGGGTACATCCGGGCGAGGTAATCGCGGTGATCGGTGAAAACGGTGCTGGTAAGAGCACATTGATGAAGATCCTGGCGGGGGTGCTGGCCGCTGATGAAGGGGCCATAGAACTGGATGGCCAGGCGGCCCAACTGGCCTCGGTGCGGCAGGCCACGGACCTGGGCATTGCCCTGATCCATCAGGAGCTGAGTCTGCTGGTCAATTTGTCCGTCGCGGCCAATCTGTTTCTGGGGCGCGAACCCAACAAGGCGGGTTGGATGGACAAGAGCCGCATGCATACTGATTCAGTCCGCCTATTGGAAAAAGTGGGACTGAACATTGATCCCGGAAATCCGGTGTCCACCCTTACCATCGGGCAGCGGCAGCTGGTGGAGGTTGCCCGCGCACTCGCCATGGATGCCCGGCTGTTAATCATGGATGAGCCCACTTCAAGCCTGTCAGCGCAGGAGGTGGATACCCTGTTTGGCGTGATCGGCGAACTTAAGGCCAAGGATGTAGCTGTTCTCTACGTATCCCATCGTTTAACCGAGGTGGAAGCCATTGCGGATCGGGTGGTGGTGTTGCGCGATGGTGAGGTGACCGGCCGGCTGACTGGCCGGGAAATTGTACGCCGCAAAATGGTCCGGTGTATGGTGGGGCGCGACATAGCGCGCACTCACACGCGTATGAAGCGGAAACCTGGTGAGGTGGTCTTGAATGTGGACCGGCTGCAGTACGGAGTCGGGCGGCATAGTTCTCTGTCTTTTTCGATCAGGGCGGGAGAAATCGTAGGTTTGGCCGGATTGGTCGGCTCCGGGCGATCAACGCTGCTGCGGACACTTTTTGGGATTGAATCCCGCACCGGTGGCACCATTTGGATGAATGGCCAGGCTGTGCGGCCCGGCTCGCCACAGAATGCTATAGCGGCCGGTATGGGACTGGTACCCGAAGATCGGGCTTCCCAGGGGATTTTGCTCAACATGGAAACCCGCCCCAACATCAGTCTGGGGGCGCTGCATCGGCATCTGATCTGGAAGGGTTGGCTGAATCGTCCCTGGGAGCGCCAGGCATCCCGGACCATGATATCACAGCTCGGCATTCGCGGCGTGCGGGACGGTAAGTTGGCCCGGCTGTTGTCGGGGGGCAATCAGCAGAAGGTTGTTCTCGGTAAATGGCTGCTGTTGGCTCCCAAAGTGCTGCTGCTGGATGAACCGACCCGCGGGATTGATCTGGCCGCGAAGCGGGAAATCTACCAGGTGATTGAGGAGCTGGCGGGCAGGGGTATGGCCATCATGTTAGCCAGCAGTGAGATGGAAGAACTGCTTGCCCTGGCGGAACGTGTATTGGTCATGCACCAGTGGGGCATGGCGGGTGAGCTGGCCGCGGACGAGTTATCCGAGGAATCCATAATGCATTTGGCCACCGGCCACAAAGCGAGGGCATAGCAATGCGCAAGAACTTGGGCATTCTGGGGCTTCTGGTCGCGGTATTTGTGCTGACAGCGGCATTGGAGCCCAATTTTCTGACGGCCTACAATCTTCAGAATACATTGCGCTGGACCGGGCTGTTCGGCATCATCAGTATCGGAGCTGCCTTTGTGATCATTACGGGAGGGATTGATTTGTCCACCGGGAGCGTGATCGCGCTGGTTGGTGTGCTGACCCCCATGATGTTGGTTGGTGCGGAGTGGCCGCTCGCCCTGGTGCTGCTTATGGTGGTGGCACTGCTTTTGGTGTTGGGGCTCCTGCACGGGATACTGGTGACCAAACTCAGCCTGCAGCCTTTTGTGGTAACCCTGTGCGGACTGTTGTTTTATCGTGGGCTGGCGCGGTGGATTTCCGGCGATCAGACCCAGGGCTTTGGTGCCGCCTTTGAGGGGCTGCGCCAGCTAGCCATTGGGCGGATTGTGATTACGGATTCATTCGGACTGCCAATCCCGTTCGTGGTGATGGTGGGACTGGCCCTAATCGCCGGGGCGGTACTCAATTACACGGTCTGGGGCCGGTACATGCTGGCTTTGGGTCACAGCGAGGAGGCGGCCCGATACAGCGGCATCAACACTGACCGGATGATTATTCTTGCCTACATCATCGCGGTCATGACCGCCGGGCTGGGTGGGCTGCTGTTTGCGCTGGATGTTAACTCGGTGCAGCCTGCCGTGCACGGAAACTTCTATGAATTGTATGCGATTGCGGCTGCTGTATTGGGCGGTTGCAGTCTCCGGGGAGGTGAGGGGTCAATTCTGGGTGTCGTAATTGGAGCTGCCGTGCTGCGGTTGTTGTACAACGCCATCAACATCCTCGGCATTTCCACGCAGCTGGAGTTTGCCATCATCGGTGCAGTCATTCTTATCGGGGTGATCGCCGACGAATTTGTCCGGCGCGTAACCTCTTCCCGCCAGGTGCACCGTGCAGCGTAACGCAACAGAAGAGCGGGACGAGTATCTTTGTTCTGGACCATAACAGCCGCTGATGCACCTTGCAATACACAACTGGATGAAGGTTGAGCCGATAGAGGTTACGGTTCAGCGACTGGCCAAGTACGGCTATAAGAGTCTGGAGATTCAGGGCGAGCCGTACAAGTACGACACCAAAGCCGTGAAGGCTCTGTTGGATGCGCACCGGATCCGGTGCTGGGGAAGCGTGACGCTGATGCTGGACGAACGGAATCTGTTGGCACGCGATGAGGATCAGCGGGCCGAGTCCGTCAGGTATGTGAAGGATTGCATCACGATGATCATGGAGTTGGGTGGGGAGGTTATTTCAGTGGTGCCCAGTACGGTAGGCAAGATTGTGCCGGACTCAACACCTGAAAACGAATGGGGCTGGTGCGTGGCGGCGTTGAAGGAGATCAATACGCACGGACGTGCCTGCGGAGTCAGGATCGGCATTGAGCCCATCAACCGCTTTGAGACGTACTTCATCAATCGGGGTGCGCAGGCACTTGCATTGGCTGAGGCCGTCGGGCCGGATTGCGGCGTGTGTCTGGATATTTTCCACATGAATATTGAGGAGGACGACCCTATTGCCGCCATTCATGAGGCCGGAGATCGGCTGGTGAACTTCCATGTGGCGGACAATAACCGAATGGCTTGCGGAATGGGAAGTCTCAACTGGTCGGAGATTGTTGGTGCCTTGCGCGGGGTGGGTTATGACGGGGCCTTATCGGTTGAATTCTGCCCCCCGCTGGATCGCACTCCGGCCAATCGTTTTCTGGAGAGTGTGGATTTGAATCCCGAGGGGATTTCAGCGTCCGAACGCAAGTTCCTGGAGGACCACGGCAGCAGTGTATTCAGCGCCGATTTCTATGAGCTGCATGTCCACCGTTCAGCGGAGACCCTGCTGCCGCTGATCTGACCTGCCATATCCATTCGGCATCTGGCGCAGCAGCTTCCCACAGGTGATGCGCGCGAGAAACTGACTGTCCGCGCTGGTCAGGAAGGCAGCTTGAGCTCATGCACGCGAACAGTCGGAGCACCTTCTTCGGATTCCAGGAGCACATAATCCGCTCCGAACTCCTGAACGTAGCCGGGCATTGCGGCCAGGTGGCAGATAAAACGGCCATCACCTTCAAACGCAAGCCAGCCGCGTGTTTCGTCAGGTAGGTTGTATCTGTTGATCCAGATCCGTCCGTCACGCCCGATCCTGACAGACGAAATATAGGGAAACATATCCGCCACAGGACGTTTCGGGCTGACTCGGACCTCATCATATTCGTCCCAGTCGTCGCCCCGGCGCTCCCTTAGGCGGTCGTGGTACTGGCGCACATGCGCACTTGTTACCTCTTGGCCCGGATCTTTGTATTGCACAATCATCTTCACACGGAGCTTTTGGTCCAGGAGTAGGAATTCCGGCCTGCTTCCATGCACAAGTGCGATAGTGGAACCCAGTGCATCAACATTCGGGATTGAGTCGTACAGTTCGCTGGTCACATAATTTGGCGGGCCTTCACTGATTTGGCCTTGCCTTCTTCCCTGCATTTGGATGGGCCCATCTGTAAGGTTTCCAATAGGATCATGGACTTCCACGAAAAAGGACCGACGTTCAGAAAAATCTGACTTACGCGCCCACGTCTCTCTTGCATTGATAGTGAACCTATTATCCAGCACGCCTCCGCCCCGAGAAGGGTTTAAATACTCAGGCTTGAGATTCATCTGCCGCACGAATTCACCTCTTGCGGTGAAGATATTGTATCGCCAGGGGCGGTAGTCACCTACCCACAGGGTATCACCCGGCATGACCCACAGTTTCCACAGATCCCGAAATTCTCCCGGCCCTTCCCCGGATCGCCCCATAGACCGCAGATACCGCCCTTCACGATCAAAGATGCGCACTTCGTGAGCTTGGCGGTCGGCTACCACGATGGATCCATCGGACAGTCGCCCGGCACCCCGAATCTGGGAGAACCATTGATTTTCATCGTACTCATTGTCGCCGATGATCAGCGTGGGTTCTTCGCTGATGGTGCAGGTGGCATCCGAACTCAGGGGGTCGCTTGTGACGATTACGGCCTCCGTGGTATCCAAGGTGACAGGGTCCATTGCGGGCAGGTCTGTGACGACGGATTCAGTGGGCGGCTGACCGCCACAGGCAGCATCGAAAATGACCAGCGCGACGAGCATGGCTGGTGAGCAGCGATTCAGGGTGAACAAATTCAGCATGGGGACTGGTCAACGATAATTGCAACGTACGGTCAGGGACAGGCGATTCTTTCTCCACGCATACGAGAAGTGATCTTTCTGGATTTCAAGGCCATAGAACTTCGCCGTCCCAGCGACCAGCCTACCCGCAGGGCGCTGGCCGCCTCGCCGAGCAGCAGATTCTTCTTGCGGCGGGCTGTGCCAGCTAGAATGAGACACTTTGTGGTCACCAGCACGCTGTGACAGCAGGATAATAGGCACTTCCGGCCTGAGCGACCACAGCCGATAGGGTCAATAATCGATGCCGCGATGCGGGAAAGCCTCTGCTGCAGCTGCGGCAGCGGTAGTTCCTGCTTGGTCCGCAGTATTTGCACCAGTGCAGCGCAATTGTAAAAGATCACCCGCCGGGCGGCCAATCCCCAGCACATTCTCACAACGGTCCAGTAATTATCCCTGCAGCAGAACGCTCAGATGGTGGTCAATCAGCGCTGGCCACCATCATAGGTTCCCAGCGTTTTCTATCTGAGCAACTGCGACTGTCGCAGCCAGCGCTGAATCCGGTTGGTATGGCGCTGCTGACCCAATCTTTACAAATCTCGGCATCTTCTTCCGCCCCGGATACTACCGCGCCATCGTCTCTCCCATGCCAGCCCTTGCCGCTCCCGTCCTGCCCCGAGCGTCCTGCCTGCTCACCAACCCGAGGGAAACCTTTACCTGCTCGTCTGTAACCATCCTGTCCGAACATACTCACGCACCGCAAGGGTAAGGGCCAGGGACTCGGGATTGACCGTGGCTAAGAGGAATTCGCTGACCGCCGCATCAACGGCTTCGCCCCGCGTGCTCGTACAGGGCGGTATGTTGTGTCGGTAGATAGTGCTTGCCAGAAAAATAGGTACTGGGCCGGATAGGGGCGGCATTCAGGGTGA
>JAPPNA010000126.1 GCA_028873925.1 Bacteroidota bacterium
GGTGATCCGATGCCGCCTCAGAAGGTCAGGGCGATGCCGTGGTGAATAAAAAGGGATAGAGGTTGCTGTAGCCAAGTCCTCTACCCAGGCCACAAATTCAGTGATTCTACGGACTTGGAAGGCGCGGAGGCAGGGCCGGGCCGCCCCAGTGCTGTTGGTGGTGCTAAATGGGCAGCAGGCACTCCTGTGCGGTGCCTCCGGCATCACACCCCCTGTTTATAATGTTGATGCCGGGCAGGCGGAAAGGCTCTGCCAAGAAGTGCTCAGCCAGCCCGACCGTCATGCTGCACTGCGCCTACTGTCCCAAGCCCTGCCATCCCTGGAAACGAATTTGCCGGGGCTGAACAACGAGGGGTTCCTTGCTTTTCACGAGTTGGAGCAGGGCGTTCCACAACTCGAAGACTGGAGGGATGCTAATCTACGGGCCCGCAGGGCGCTCAACGACCGCAATGAAAACCTGTTGCGGTCGCTTGGGTTTGACATAGAACCATTGGACAACCTGACCAGCCTTTTGCG
Source organism: Bacteroidota bacterium (assembly GCA_028873925.1). GTDB lineage: Bacteria > Bacteroidota > Rhodothermia > Rhodothermales > Bin80 > JAPPNA01. Next base: position 517 of record JAPPNA010000126.1, read on the forward strand.
CAGCAATGATCGTCGAACTGCCCTTGCGGTCGTATTGCACGACAGTGAATCGGCGGACACAGGATCTGTTCGATTCAACAGCTTATCGCCTGTCAGCTATGCGTTCAAGAAGGCCGATGATGAGGGTCTGCCTTGGATAGTCCTCACTCAGGGCAGTCGAATTCGACTGTACGCCACTGATGTCAATCAAGGTGTCGGGCGTCGCGGTCGCACCGAAAGCTATATTGAATGCCAGCCTTGGTTGCTCTCACAGCAACACCTTGGCTATCTGTGGCTATTGTTTTCCGCTACAGCCTTAGAGCCTGAGGGCAGCCTTCGGCAGATTCTGGATGGATCACAGCGCTTTGCGGGAGATCTGGCCAAGCAGCTGCGTGAGCGCATCTACGACCGCGTTGTGCCCAAGCTCGCCCATGGGATCGCTCAAGAGCGGCATACAGAACAAGCAAGCATGCCCGATCTGGCCCTGACTTACGAGATGGTCCTCACCGTTCTGTTCAGGCTACTGTTTATTGCGTACGCGGAAGACCGTGACCTCCTGCCTTTTCGGACCAATAACAGCTACCGGCGCCGTTCAATTACAGAAAAAGCCAAAGAACTGGCGGTAGCCGTTGAAAGGCAGACACCCATCGCTGGTGGCACGACGCACTGGCACGAAACTGCTGGATTGTGGCAGGCGATTGCATCGGGAAATGTTGAATGGGGCGTACCCGCCTACGGGGGAGCGCTTTTTGAGGACGACGCGATGGTATCGCGGGCGGGAGCGGAGCTGGCTAGTATTACGCTTCCCAACGAATGCTTTGAATCCGCACTCCGCCACCTCCTCGTGATTGAGACTCCAGAGGGTGGCTATGGTCCAGTAGACTTTCGGGCGCTTAGTGTCCGGGAGTTTGGGACCATTTATGAGGGTCTGCTGGAGTCAGAACTCGCCCGTGCGGAATCTGATCTGGTCCTCAAGAATCAAAATAACGGGCTTGTGTACGTCCCGGCAACGGACAATCAGGCTCCGGTAGTATCCGCCGGTGAAGTCTACTTGCACAATCGATCGGGGGCGCGCAAATCATCGGGCAGCTATTACACGAAGTCGTTCGCCGTAGGACATCTATTGGACAACGCCTTGGAGCCTGCGCTCAAAGATCACTTTGTGCGGCTTGACGCACTTGATGACACTGCCGCAAGCGAAGCATTCTTTGACTTCCGCGTGGCTGATATCGCCATGGGATCGGGGCACTTTCTGATTGAGGCCATCGATCGGATTGAGAGGGGCATGGCGGACTATCTCACCACGCACACTCTACCGGGGGTGCTGAGCGAATTGAATCATCTGCGTGCAGCTGGCCATAGCAATCTGGGTGATCTTGGGATGAATGATCCGATTGACGACAGTCAATTGCTCCGGCGACTGATTGCGCGGAGGTGCATTTACGGGGTTGATCTGAATCCGCTTGCAGTCCAACTGGCGCGGCTGGCTGTTTGGATCCATACGTTCGTACCCGGCTTGCCACTTTCGTTCCTCGATCATAATCTCGTGCGAGGCAATTCGCTGGTAGGCATCGGTACGGTTGATGAGGTTAGGAGCACCTTCCAACAGCTTTCGATGCCGCTCTTTGCTATCGACGAGCAGAAACTGGTCGGCGGAGCTGAAAAGCCGCTACGGCGGCTGGCAAACCTAAATGATGCGTCCTTGGAAGACGTTGCCGACGCGCGCCAAGCGACACGGGAGGCCTGCGAAGCACTTCGCACCACGAAAATGCTCTTTGACCTAATCGCATCCCGCACACTTTGTGACGAGTCCGTGATAACGGATACAATCGTACAAAAGTGGGAGCACCTCTTGGAAGATGCGCTTGCGGACGATCCCGATCTTGCAACAGTAGTCCAAAAGGCGCGGAACCGGCTGTATCCGCTCTCCCCGTTGCATTTCCCTATTGCCTTTCCCGAAGTGTTTCTCCGCGAACGGCCCGGATTTGATGTGATACTTGGCAACCCACCGTGGCAGGAGGCAACGGTAGAAAAGCATGCCTTTTGGGCGCGACACTTCCCCGGCCTGCGCTCTGGTGTTCAACGCCAGCAGGAAGCCGAAATAAAGCGCCTGCGACGAGAGCGTCCTGATTTGGTCCTGCAGTATGAGGCTGAAGTAAAAGAGGCCCGCCTCTTGAGGAAAGCGCTTGGTGGCGGACTATACCCCGGCATGGGAATCGGCGACCCGGATCTCTACAAGGCATTCTGCTGGCGCTTCTGGCGATTAGTCACGGCGAAGGCCGGGCGTATTGGTGTTGTGCTGCCGCGCAGTGCGTTGGCCGCCAAAGGCTCTAAAAACTTCCGCCAAGAACTCCTGTCCCACGCAACCCGAGTGAGCGTTGATATGTTGACAAACCGGGCTGGCTGGGTATTTCACACGGTAACTGCGCAGTATACGATCGGTCTCGTATGCCTTGAGCGCGGTGAGCCGGAGAACAAGTCCGTTCGCATACGGGGACCTTTCATGAACCTGGAAAACTTCGCGGCCGGGGTAGAGAGGGCTCCCACCATGTTTTCCAGTGGCGAAATCCGCGCTTGGAACGATACATTATCACTGCCCCTGCTTCCAAATGAGAGTTCAATTGAAGTGTTTGCGCAGCTTCGCACGGCACCCCGGCTTGACCTGCAAGAGACGGGCACATGGCGAGCGCGACCGGACAGAGAGCTTGATGCTACCAATCAGAAGAAACTTATGGACCTTGAGAGCGAAGAATGTCCCGAAGGCTTTTGGCCAGTCTACAAGGGCAAATCCTTCAACCTGTGGACACCGGATACTGGCACCTACTATGCGTGGGCCGATCCGCAGCCAATCACTGAATGGCTGCAAATAAGCGCTACCGAGCAAGGAACAACAGGCGCAGTGCCCATTCGGAATTCCAAGAGAGTTTCCTGCAGGATATGCGCACGCTGCCATGCCATGCGCCGCGAGTGGCGTTTCGGGATGTCGCTAGATCAACGGATGCTCGAACGATCATTGCGTGCTTGGTCCCTCCTGAAGTGTTCATTGGCAACCAGGCACCCTATTTTCTGTGGCCTCGCGGGGATGAAAAGGATCAGGCGTACCTAGTTGGCATCCTCTCTTCAATTCCATTAGACTGGTACGCGCGCAGATTCGTGGAACTGCATGTGAATTTTTATGTGATCAATCCATTCCCGATTCCCCGCCCAAGCCGCAACAGCGCACTCTGGCGGCGAGTCGTTGAGCTTGCCGGTCGACTGGCGTGCCCCGATAACCGCTTTGCTGATTGGGCCAAGTCTGTGGGCGTTAGGCATGGCCCTTTGGCAGCCGATGAGAAACAAGACTTGATCCACGAACTTGATGCCGTCGTGTCTCACCTGTATGGCCTCACGGAATCCCAGGTCATCCATGTTATTGAAACATTTCATGCCAGTTGGGATTACGGTGAGCGCCTGCTTAATGTACTCCGGCACTTTGAAGCGTGGAGGGAGAATACATGACCCAACGTATACCCGTGAAGCCAAATCGGATTCAGTGGGCCAGAGAGCAGTCCGGGATTGAGTCCAGTGAACTGATCAGGCGATTCCCCAAGTACCTGGAGTGGGAGCGCGGCACACTCAATCCTACGATACGGCAGTTGGAATTGCTGGCCAAGATTACTCGCGTACCATTTGGAGCCTTCTTTCTTTCCGAGCCGCTCAAATTTGATCTCGGTGTACCTGACTTCAGAACAATAGGAAACAGAGATCCAAAGAGGCCCAGCCCAGATCTCCGAGACACGGTTTACTTATGCCTGCAACGTCAGGACTGGTACCGGGAACATGCCCAGTTGGAGGGCGAGTTGCCACTGCCGTTTGTAGGCTCCGCTACGAGGACCTGCAAGGTAGAGAAAGTTGCCGCGAGCATTAGGGGAGTCTTGGCCTTTGATCTGGACGAGCGCGCAGAGCTGCCAACTTGGACCGACGCGCTGCGCCGTTTCGTGGACCAGGCAGATGCGAGTGGAGTGCTGGTAATGATTAGCGGAATCGTGGGCAGCAATACCCACCGCAGACTGGATCCGAATGAGTTCCGCGGCTTTGCTCTAGCCGACGAATATGCCCCGTTGATCTTCGTAAACGGTGCCGACAGCAAGGCCGCACAAATGTTCACCCTTGCACACGAACTGGCGCACATTTGGCTCGGCGAATCGGCTGTATCCAACGTAGCGTTAACTTCACGCCCATCCCACGAGGTGGAACAATGGTGCAATCGGGTCGCTGCGGAAGTACTTGTCCCGCTGACATCGCTGCATGATGAGTTTCGGGGCAGAGCGAAATTGTCGGCCGAGTTGCAACGTCTCGCACGCCTGTACAAGGTCAGCAAACTAGTTGTTCTCAGAAGAGCCTACGATGCCGGTGCGCTGGACAAACCTAGTTTTGAAGATGCCTACCACGAAGAGCTGAAACGCGTACAATTTGCCACCAAGAGAAGCGGTGGCAGCTTTCATCCGGCCCTTAGGGCCCGGGTCGGCAGACGATTCGGTTCGGCGCTGGTCATCAGTACGCTGGCAGGCCGGACCACATACACGGAGGCGTTTCGGTACTTGGGTATTAGGAGAGTGTCCACGCTGCGCAAATTTGGTGAAGTTCTTGGGGTGGCGTAGGCAGACATGTACCTTCTTGACACGAATGTGTTCATCTCTGCCAAGAATGACCACTATGGATTCGATTTCTGCCCCGCATTCTGGGACTGGTTACTTCTCGCCAACAAACGTGGGATTGTATTCAGCATCCAACATGTGCGTGCCGAACTCCTTGTAGGTGAAGATCCGCTTGTAGATTGGGTGCACCGACTGGATGATGGCTTTTTTCTCGACATTATGCCGGAGCATCACGCAACTCTGGGAAAGGTGGGCGACTGAGCGCACGAGCGGCACTATTCAGATGTTGCCGTTCAAGCCTTTGCGGAGGCGGCAGACAGCGTTCTGATTGCACTGGCACTTGAACTGGACTATGCGGTCGTTACCCACGAGACTTCGTCGACTTCAATCCAACGAGTCAAAATTCCAGATGCGTGCAAAGGTCTCGGAGTGAAATGCCTCACGCCGTTCCAAATGCTTCTTCAGGCGAGAGTGCAATTCGTTCTGGGGGAATCGCCATGAACAGCACGCCTACCTTTATTGACAACCGCACTGGGAATACATTGTCTCGGGCAATCAACCTCATACTGGGAGCATCCGATATTTCGGATTCAGAGACTTCGGCTCCGCAAATCCAGCAAGTGCGAATCGCGACTGCCTTTTTCACCCCAACGGGCTTCGCCCAGATTGCCGAAGGACTGGGCGGGGTCCCCAAAGTACGTCTCCTTCTGGGCGTTGATCTGGCGGCAAACTCGCCCACGGATCGAAAAGAGCTGGACGAAACTGAGGTTAGCTTTGAGCGCCGACGCATGGCGGCCCAGCTGCAAGACCAGACCGATGGACTTGAGCGGGAGCGGGATCATCTGCCATTTAACCGAACGAGCTATACCGCACTGGCGAAACTGGTTGAAGTGCTCAGTGCCGGAAACTTGGAGGTCCGCCGCTACGAGCGGACCTTCCTGCATGCCAAAGCCTATATCTTCACGCCTGATCCCGGCTTTAATGGCCTTCCTGAAGGCGTAATTGCCGGGTCGTCCAATCTGACGGGGGCAGGTCTTGTCCAGAATCTTGAACTGAATCTGGGGCAGTTTGGCGGGGAAGTTGGCACACGGGCCATCAAATGGTTTGACGAGCTGTGGAATGATGCAGTGCCCTATGATCTCACGTCAATCTTTGAGATCGCTCTTCAGCCACGAACACCAGAGGAGATATTCTTGCGGGTGCTTTGGAGGCTTTATGGCAAAGAGATTCAACGCGAGGAAGAGACAGGTGATTCAAGCGTGACAAACTTACAGCTAACAAGCTTTCAGGAGCACGGCGTTGTTCGCGCGCTGCGACTAATCCGGGAAATCGGCGGTGTCATAGTGGCCGACGAGGTGGGGCTCGGCAAGACCTTCATCGCGGGCGAAATCCTCCGGCGCTACACCGACCGGCGACAACGGGCACTCCTGATTTGCCCCGCAGCACTTCGCGACAGCACCTGGCGCAGTTTCCTTGACAAGTATCAGCTATATGTGGAATGCCTGTCCTATCACCAACTCGCAGGCGACAGGCAATTGAGAGACCGGCATCTACGTCCGGATGCCAATAAGTCTCATCTTGCGCGCAGCGTTGAGGAATACCAGCTCGTCATAGTTGACGAAGCGCACAATTATCGCAACCCAAATACGCCAATGCGGGCAGCAGTTCTGCGACGCCTGCTGTTCGGAAAAAAACGCCATCTGCTGCTGCTCACGGCGACTCCGGTGAACAATTCACTCTGGGACCTCTACCACCTGATCCGGTTCTTTATTCGACAGGATGCCCAACTTGCCTCTCACGGCATCCTGTCCATTCGACGGCAGTTTGAATCGGCCATGCGGGTGAATCCGTCCAAACTGGACCCGGATCTACTCTACCCAATCATTGATGCCACGACCGTCAAGCGTACGCGCCAGTTCGTCAGGAAACACTATTCAGGCGATACGATTCCCGATGAAGATGGCCGGCCGCAAACCATCGTGTTCCCAAAGCCACACGCCATTACCATCCGATACGCGCTTGAGGATCGACTGCCCGGATTTTTCGACCAATTGGAGCGAGCATTGAACTCTGATTCTGGCGAGGGGATTAGATTTGCCCGGTACGTACCGGGAGCATATCGAATCGGCTCGCTAGACCCGGAAGAGTCAGCACGTGACATTGTACTGACCGGACTCTTGCGGACGGGATTGCTGAAGAGATTTGAATCTTCTGCATTCGCATTCCTAAAGACAGTGACCAAGATGGTGCGTGAGCACGAAGCCTTCCTTGACGCGCTATATGCCGGATTCGTGGTCACAACCGCATTCCTACGAGAAATTTCAGCCGATGACATCGAAATTCTTGATGAGTTAGCAGGGCAGTCCGAAGACCAAATCAGTGTGCAGGAATTCCATGCGGAGCGTCTTGAGGCCGATGTGCGACATGACCTTGCCCTATTGCGAAAACTGGCGGCCGCAACGGAGTCCATTTCGGCGACACGAGACCCGAAGGTCCAGGCACTATCGGACGCATTGGTCTCAATCAGCCATCAGGCCGAAAATGAAGCCGCAAGTTTCATTGACGAAGCGCAAAAACGAAAGGTCCTGGTGTACTCGCAGTATGCAGACACCGTAATTTGGATCTGGAACTTCCTAAAGGACGAAGTGAGCCGGCGGCCTGAACTTGAACCATATCGGGGCAGGATTGCAGCTGTCAGAGGATCGGGAGATATTGATGACATTGAGCGCTATGAGGCTGTGCAAGGATTTGCACCGAAGTCTATGGAAGCCCCAAGCGGTCAGGATTCAGACCTGTACGACCTACTCATTACGACTGATGTTCTTGCCGAGGGAGTTAACCTCCAGCAGTGTCGGCACATTATCAATTTCGACTTACCATGGAATCCGATGCGACTCGTGCAGAGGCACGGACGCATTGACCGGATCGGAAGCCCGCACACCCGGGTATTTCTGCGGTCAATTTTCCCTGCAGATCGGCTGGATGACCTTTTGAATCTGAATGAGCGGATTCTGGGCAAGCTCGCCATGGCAGCTGCTAGTATTGGCGTAGTTTCCCCGATTGAGGGTGCGGCGCAGGGTGAGCAGGTCTTCACCGAAGCTCGTAAGGAAATTGAGAAAATCGTCAAGGAAGACGCGTCGCTCTTTGAGCGCGGAGGCACAGTTGCCGCTGCGCAGACCGGTGAGGAATACCGGCAGACCCTGCGAATTGCGCTGGCCGAGGATTCAAACCAGATAAAGCGTATGCCCTGGAAAGTGGGATCTGCGATGGTTAAGGGAAATCGGCGGGGGATTGCCTTCTGCGCAGTTGTTGGAGCTGATTCAAAATATGAGCGCACATACCTGCGCTTTGTCCCGGCCACCGAAGAATGGAATCCCACATCCGACGACCGCGAAATCGTCCGGGAGACTGCGACCTGCCTGCGTCTGTTGGAATGTACGTCAGATACTCCCACCTTCCACCCGGAGGGTATTGAGGAGTGGGTCTATGATTTTTGGGAAGTCGCCAAGTCCGACATTTGGGCCCATTGGACGCTGGAAACTGATCCAGCTTATCTGCAGCCGCCGATTCGCCGCTTGAACCATCAGGTAGCCGAATTCATCCGAAAACACGCACCGCACGGCATACCCACTGAACGTATAGAAGCAGCGCTTAACATAGTTGAGTCCCCTTGGCCGCGCCGTGAGGAAGCCATGCTGCGCGGATGGTTCAACTCAGACGCATTAAGCGGTCCCACGCTCGCCGGTCATTTGATCGATGGCATCATGCAAACGGGGCTTGAAGCACCAAATCCACCGAGGGAACTGCCGCCGATAGCGCCTGACGACATTGAGCTTTACTGTTGGATGGGAATTGAATCGGAATAGTCATTCACCTCCATGATCTGCCTTTCTGTTGTGGCCCAAGTGCGTCTTCGATCCGGGTCGATGGATCTGCTCGGATCTGATTCAAAGAGCCATCTCTGCCTGCGAACGCCATGCCGTCCTTTCCCGAATTCCGGGAGCATCCGTCAGCGAGAGCTGCTTGTACAATCGGGAGAACCTGCCCTATCCCCTGTGGTTTAGGGAGCCTCAAGTCTATCGCCGTGCCGAATGTCCCTCTGCCTCCAAGATGATGGGCCGGAATTCCCCGGTCAGCTTGTAGATGCCATCATGAGAGGTGATGTGGTATTCCTATGCGGTTCGGGAGTAAGCTCGCCTCAACTGCCCAGTTATGAGGACATGGTTGTGGCCACATTTGAGAGACTCAGAATGGAGATGTCGCCGCCCGAATGCGAAGCGTTCAAGAATGGGCGGTATGAGGAGGTGCTGGGATCGCTCAAGAGGCGATTGAGTGATCCCAGAGAGGTTACGCGTGCCGTTTCCGAAATACTCTCGGTGCCGGATTCGCCCTGCCTTGACAATCATGGGACGATCCTCCGGCTTTCCCGTTCTCTTGACAATCGGGTCGCGGTGGTGACCACTAATTTTGACACCCTCTTTGAGCGGGCTTGGGAATCGCTTGAGAACGACTGCCCCAGTCGGAAAATCAGCTTCGCTGGACAAACACTGCCCGCGCCCGGACGAACCGACTTCGCGGGTATCGTACACATTCACGGCAGACTGGCCGATCCTGCGCTCCACTTGGATCAGAGTCAACTGATCCTCATCAGTTCCGACTACGGGGAAGCCTACATGCGCTCCGGCTGGGCATCGCGCTTCTTCTTTGACTTGATACGGTGCAAGCACATAGTACTCGTCGGATACAGTGCAAGTGATGTGCCCATCCGATATATGTTAAGCGTCCTTGAGACGGATCGCAAGCGATTCCTTGACCCTCATCGGGTATTCGCACTGGACGGGCACAAAGGCGATGAGCAACGCATATTGGACAAATGGGATCTACTGGCAGTCCAAGCCCTTCCGTATCGGATTCGGAGCATCGGCAGTAGACAAGACCATGATAGTCTGTGGTGCTCTCTGAATAAATTGGCCGATTTCGTGGAGCGCCCAAATGCGGCATACAAGACGCATGTGCGCCGACTTCTTGGGCATGATCGTGCGAATTCGTCCCACCAGTCACGAAAGGAAGTTGCATGGCTCCTGAGTGAGCCAAGAAATCTGTGGAAGGACGCGCTTGATTCAATCACGGACCCCGCCTGGTTTGATTTCTTGTGGGATTCCGAGGGGGTATCCAATGAAAGAATCCCTCAGCTGGCGGCTGCTTGGGTTCGCCGGAACTGGCAGAGTGCTGACCGATTCCAGTTTGCGCTTCAATGGCAACGAAAGGCGGGGAAACCTTTCACGGACCATGTGGCTAAATGGCTCCGCACTGAGAAATGCTCAAGCGCAGTCTGGAGTCTGGTGTGGCGCCTGTTCTGCCTTGCAGAACCTAACAGGCACGGTACCCATGATAGTGAGTTCTATCGCGCTGAACGGAGGCTCCAGAATGAGGTGATACTGGATAGCGATTTGCGTTCGGCAATAGGTCTGCTGACTCCAAAACTGGAGTTGCAGGGGAGTCCCTGTGAGCTGGAGGCTAATGGCCCCGCATGCGTACTCCCGCTCTATGTGCTCCTGCAGGCCCGCCTTTACACAACTGACCGTGATGGCACCAAGCATTTGGCCAAGGCGCTTAGTAGCTTCAACGAGCACAGCGTGCGCATTCTTGAGCTAACCACCGCAGAATTGCGCTCTGCACTTGAGCTCGAAAAGGTGTTGGGGCGTATTGGCGACGAACATGACAGAAGCGACTCAGATGTGCCATCAGTGGATGCGCACCGCATGAACGCCCTGATCGACGGGAAGAATATTCTTGTCCAGCTATTGTCCGCAATCCTGCCTGAATCACTGAAGCAGGACCACGATCAAACATTGCACATCGTGCGCTCATGGAAGCATCTCCCAGGGCGGCTGGGAATCCGACTCTACCTCCATGCCATGCGGCAAAAGGAGCTATTCAGTGCGGACGATGCCATCAACACACTGCTCTCTCTAACGGAATCCCAATTCTGGCGGACGCGAAGGGAGCTTGCACTCCTGATTAAGGACCGGTCCGGAGAGGCGGACCGTGTCCTGCTCGGCAGATTGGAAGAGCGGATCCTGAATTCATACAGGAGCTATGAAAGGCATCATGACTTGTCGCCAGAAAATTCCGATTGGAGAATAGCGACAATAGCTTTAGCCGCTTGGTTACGCCTGAAGATGCTGGAGGAGGCCGGTGCCCTTTCTTTGAGCGGGACCAAGACACTCCATGACATCACAAAGCGATACCCTGATTTGGATCGGAAAGTGGAAGACCACGATTTCTTTGACTCCTACGTTTCCAAGCCGCGCTTTGCAGAAGGGAGTCCCGAGCCAATAGCGCAGGTAGAGGCTTCCGAACGATTGGAAATGGCTCGACAAATGAGTTCCAGCCATGATATAGACGATCGACAGAATTGGTCAGCTTACTGTAAGTCAAATCCACGAGACGCTTTATTGACGCTGACACAGAAAAGGTTTGACCCTGCGGACATGAAGCTGTGGGATCAGCTGTTGTGGGCTTGGGCTGGGGATGAAGAACAGAAGGCCAGCCTGCGTGTTCAGGCGCTTGAGCACCTCTTTGATTTACCGGTGGACGTGTTGCGACCCATGGTACCCGCCATCGCTTACATGATCCGGTGGGACGAGGGCAGCACATATTCAAAGCTGGACGATTGGCTATGCAAGTTGTGGGAGGCACTCGTTTATGAGCCCGAGTCGCCAATCGTTCCCTCTGCGGAACTGGTCAAAAGGGCCGCAGGAACGACCGCGGGCCAGATATCCGAAATGCTCTTGCTGAGAATCGAGGATTGCAAGCGTGGGGGAACGGAGCCTACTACGCAGCAGATTGAGCTCTTGGAGGCGATTGCAGGTTGTCCAAGTGGGCCAGGATTGACAGGATGCGCCGTATTGGCACGCTATATATGGTCAATTACTCACTGGAAGCTCACGGATGCCATCGCACAATTAATTGCTACGATCGCCGCAAACACCCAAGCGGGCAAGGCTCTTCGCGCTGTATTCCTGCAGACGGAACAAGTCCGGCCGGAAGTCACGACGCTGTTTAAGGATGCAATCCTAAAGGGCATCCGGGAGTGCAACTGGGATAAGTCTCATTCACAACAGGCAGCGGCGTGGATCATCCGGCCTGCGCTGGCCCAGCTCAAGGATCCAGCCAATAATGAGTGGAGCATTACAATTTCTCACGCGGCTCAAGCCTTGAGAGATTCCTGCGCAGGATTGCGAAAGGGTGCGCTTGATGTACTCAGCCGGAGCGTGAAGGAACGCCGCAATGGACTGGAAAGCTCTTGGCAAGAGCTTATTGTCCCATTCTTTAGAGAAGTGTGGCCCAAAGAGGCCAAATATGTGAAAGCCGAGCTCTCTGGCGCATTCGTAAAACTAGCCTGTAGCGCCGGAGAAGAGTTTCCTGAGGCTCTGAGGCTATTGACCCCGTTTATGAGCCCTGTGTCGGACGATGGCCGCTGTATTTGGCTCGTTATGGATTCGGTAGTACCCGAGAAGTTTCCGCGCGAAACCTTGGAACTGCTCTGGACAGTCTGCGGACACCCTCACACCCGCCACTCTTATGATCTGCCTAAGCTATTGGACAAACTGCTTTCTGTGGATCCTGAACTGGAAGCCGACCGTCGCTTTCAGTGGTTCGAGTTACAGGCCGAAAGATTCTGAAATTCCCAATACGCCGCATCAGCTGTTGCCATTTGAGCCGCAATATCGCGGACCCGCGGTCGGGGCATGGTTATCGACCAACTTGCAACTGACCGGCTTCTGAATCATAACAGTGCATGTGGAGCCGGTAGCCGGGCATCTGGTGATATATCGTCAGCTCGCAGCAGGTTAAGCATTTAATGCATCCAGTTCTGCACCGGCGAGTACCGGACTTGGCCGCCACGAACAAGCCGCGACACATAGCAGGGATTGGAAGAATCAGCACGGATGGCGATGGCGACAAAATGGACTCAAAAGTCATATATCGGGCCGATCTGACTGCAATAAAGCGGACTCACGGCTGCTCAGACCGACAATTGAACGAGCGATTCAAAGCATAGACCCTCCCAAATCAGCATGGCCATTACAGTCTTCAAGGATAGCTCGTTCAGTCTGTCCATCCTGTTGGATCAGATCGACAGAGGGGATATTGCGCTGCCCGACATCCAGCGCCCATTTGTCTGGAAGCCCGCCAAGGTCCGAGACCTCTTTGACTCCATGTATCGTGGATTCCCCGTGGGCAATCTGCTGTTTTGGGAAACTGGTGCCCAGCAGGGAGCACGACAAATCGGACCGCAATCCCATCAGGCCACTCCGCGCCTGATGATCGTAGATGGCCAGCAACGTCTGACCAGCCTCTAAAGTGTGCTAACGGGCAAGGCGGTGCTGCGGCAGGACTATACTGAGTCTCGCATTCGGATTGCATTTCGTCCGCGAGACGCGAAATTTGAAGTCACGAACGCTGCGGTTGCAAAGAACCCTGAGTTTATTCCCGATATATCCATTCTCTGGGACGAAAAAGGCAGACGCAAGAGGGAGCGCCAGTTCCCTCAGCACTTAGAGACCGCCAGAGGCAACCTGACGGAATACCAGAAAGATAATCTTGCTGAGGCTATCGACCGACTCTATGACCTCCAGAATTACCCCTTCAAGGTTATGGAGCTCGGGTCGAGTGTAGCAGAGGAGCAGGTTGCGGATGTGTTTGTGCGGATCAACAGTGAAGGCAGGCGTTCGCCCTGGGAAAGCCGACTTTATTCTCACTGTGATGTCGGTATGGTGGGACGAAGGTCGGAAACAACTGGAGGCTTTTGCCCGCAATTCCAAGCTCCGCCCAACAGGCCCGTCCCCGGCAAACCCGCTCATGGTCCGATGGCAGATCAGATGTTGCGGGTCGTCGCAGGCCTTGCCCTCAGGCGCGGCCGGCTGCAGCATGTCTATCAGATGCTGAGGGGCAAAGACCTGAAGACTGGAGAGGTTTCTGCTGAAATCCGTGAGCAGCAGTTCAAAGCCTTGCAGGAGGCCCAAGCTGTTACCTTGAATCTTACAAACTGGCACGAGTACCTCAATGCTGACCGGCGAGCCGGGTACACCAGCCGGGCCATGATCAGTTCGGAGAATAACCTGCTGTTCTCCTACCTGATGTACCTGATCGCCCACCAAGACCATAGGATGGACCGCAAATCCCTCCGGGAAACGATCGCGCAATGGTTCTTTATGACTTCCCTTACTGGAAGATATACCGGCAATTTTGAAAGCCAGGTTGAGCAGGATCTCCGGCAAATCGCGGACGCAAAGTCCGGCGATGAACTGGCGGCAATCCTGACCGGAATCACTAATACGACTCTGACTGATGATTTCTGGACTATACAGCTCCCCGAGCAACTTGAGACTTCGTTGGCATACGGCCCTGTTGTTTTCGCGTATCACGCCAGTCTAATCCTGCTCAATGCGCGACCGCTTTTTTCGAATCTACCTCTCAATCAGTTTCTGGAACCATCCTCCCATGCACCCAGGGGGGTTGAACGGCATCATCTTTTTCCAAAGGCGTACTTAGCCGGGATCGGCATTGATCGGCCCGTCCATCGGAATCAGATTGCGAACTACGCTTTCGTTGAATGGCCAGACAATGTTAAGATCGGTGCTAAGGCACCACGGGAATATTTCCCTCAGCTGTTTGAGCAGCTACCGCCTGACCTACAGGAAGCAGCACGCTTCTGGCATGCACTGCCTGAGGGCTGGGAGCAGATGGACTATTGGGAGTTCTTGCAGCATCGGCGTGTGCTAATCGCAAAAGTCATCCGCGTGGCCTTCCGAAAGCTCTGTACGGGTCACACTCCTTTGGAGAGCCATTGGACTCCGCACATGTCCGAGACTCTCCATTGAGTACCTAGTGGACCAATGATTCCTTACAGCATAGGAAGTTCTGCGACTTACCCACAAGACACCTGAACCGGACCTGCCATGGCAGCCAAGCAGTCCCCAACTACTCCTGGGCGGGGGACAGGCCCAAGCGGGCGAGGACCGCCGGCGGGCAGCCGGTCCACTCCTGGACATACACATTGCCCTGATACTGGAGATCCTCAACTCCCATCTGACTGGTCCAGAATCCTGAAGCGACCATGTCGCGAAAGGAATTGAAGAATGCCACCCCGGCCGCCAATTGGGGCGGAGCACGCTCGGGCCACGCCAGGTCGTCAAGAATCCGCCGCTGAACATCCGGGGCTAAATCTGCAAATTCAGCCCCCGCAAGCTTTCGGCTGTAAGCATCCAGCCAGGCCAGACCACCCCGCATGGGGACCTGCAGCTCGGGCCGGTCCGTCATCATGAAATCAATAAACTCCGGTACACCGGCCTCCGACGCACTGCCGCTTCGCTGATCCGCAGGCAGAATCAGGTCCGACATCACCGTAACCAGCCTGAACTCCTCATCCGTGAAAAACTCCGCCGCTCCACGCACCGGCTCTCCCGATGCCTCTGTACCGGTGATCGGCAGGAACGGGGCCGAGGCCAATAACTTCAGTGATTCCCTGCGATCCATTACAGATTCCCCCTCCTGCTTTCGTCTGCAATGTACTCGGCAGTTCGCCAGGCAAGAGCGAGAATGGTCCAGGTGATGTTCTTGTGCGCCTGCGAAACCAATGGCCCGCCATCGACCACAAACACATTCTTTGCGTCGTGCGCCTGACACCACCCGTTGAGCACACTGGTGCGGGGATCGTGCCCCATTCGGGTGGTGCCCCCTTCATGGATGATGCGTCCGGGGGGAAGAATCCCGTACCCCTCCGCCCGGGTCGGCATCGGATCAAGCGGCTCACCACCCATGGCCCGGATAATGCTCCGCATCGTCTCCTGCATGTGCCTGACCTGCGCGTACTCCTGATCACTCCAGGTCACATCAAACCGTAATACCGGAACGCCGTACTGATCCACCGTGGTCGGATCTATCTCGCATCGGTTGTCGCGACGGGCAATCATCTCGCCGCGCCCGCTGAGACCCACCATGGCTCCATAGTAACGACGGTAGTCCTCCTTCAGCTGAATGCCGTACCCGCCTCCGCCCCGGGTTCGGGGTCGTCCGTCAGCATCGGTATGATTGTATCGGTGAATGCCGCCCATAAAGCCGTACGCCGGCATATTGCGGCCACCCCAGGGTTCAATGTGATATCCGCGCGCAAAGTCCAGATTCTCGTCCTCAAGCCACCAGGGAACGTATACATGCATGCCCCCTACCCCGTCTTCGTTGTGCGGAATATTGCCCAATAGATCCGGGATGATGCCCGCCACCGTAGTGCCGGTGGAATCCGTCAGATAGCGCCCCACCGTATCACTGGAGTTGGCCAATCCGGCCGGATGCTGCGAACTGTGCGAATTCAGCAGCAGCCGCGCAGATTCACAGGCACTTGCCGCCACTACGACAATCCGCGCCCGTACCTGATATTCCTGGCTGTCCTCTTTGCTGACATACGACACAGCGGTAGCCAGCCCGTTTCCGTCCGTGAGAATTTCGCGGGCCATGGCGTGCGTGATCAGCGTAAGGTTGCCGGTGGACTCAGACGGGCGGATCAAAACCGACGGAGACGAGAAATTGGCGTTCACCGTGCAACCTCGTCCGCACTGCCCGCAATAGTGACAGGCAGGGCGCCCGTTATGCGGCCGGGTGAGAATGGACAGTCGGGACGGGATAACCGGGATCCCGAGCCCACCGCAGGCCTTCCTGAGCAGATGCTCATAGCATCGCGGCTCCGGCGGCGGCAGAAAATGCCCGTCCGGCTCGTTCCTGAGGCCCTCACGCGATCCGAAGACACCCACGAGCCTTTCCACCTTATCATAGTACGGACTGATGTCCTCATACCCGATGGGCCAGTCGTCTCCCAGCCCGTCAATGCTGCGCCGCTTGAAATCGTCCGGGCCGAATCGGAGCGAAATACGACCCCAGTGATTAGTCCGGCCGCCCAGACACCGCGCCCGGAACCAGTCCCACGCCGTTCCCTCCACATGGGTGTACGGCTCACCGGCAATCTCCCAACCGCCGGTCGTCCCGTCAAATTCACCGAAGTGCTTCTCCGGTGTCGCCGCCCCTCTGCGAGAAGAGGCATAGTTCCACTGGAACATGGCACTGTGGGTCTCAGCATACCAGGGATGCCCCGCCTCCAGCATGACCACGCTGGCCCCCGCATCCGTCAGAACCTTGGCCGCCATACCCCCTCCGGCACCGGAACCGATGATGCAAACGTCAAACTGACGCGTCTTTTTGAGGGGAATCATGGCCGAAATGTCCGCTGTCGCGAAATTATTTACAGAATCTACACTTTTCAAGGGGCAAAAATGTGGACCTTGGGCGGAAATCTTAGTTAAAGTGCATCCGGCGGACACGCTAAGTTGCGCAGCGCAGCTGAGCTATCTGCCTGTTTTTCTCTTTTGAACAGCTTGAACAGTACTTGAAAATGCAGGATCGTGAGCAGGGCACCGTTAAATGGTTCAGCGCCGATAAAGGCTACGGCTTCATCGCGCGCGATAATGGGCACAAAGATGTGTTCGTCCACCATTCGGAAATAAAGATGGAAGGATTCCGTACCCTCCAGGAAAATCAGCGCGTGGAGTTTACGGTGACCACCGGGCCCAAAGGGGATCAGGCCCAGGACGTGACATCCGCCTAGCAGAAATGCCGGGCAGGACGCGGAGGTCCCGTCCTACAGCCGTTTGAGGACCAGGCGTCCGACCAGCGGCAGCGCGAATAGCGCCAGAAAACCGTAGGCCAGCAGGCCGTAGCCGCGGGCTACCAGCGCGATCAGGCCGACACCGGACAACACGGTGGCGGTAAGGAGAATGCCGCCGGTCACCAAGCCGGTCTGCAGTCTGGTAAGCTGGGGACAGGCTGCTCCCTGCAGGTGTGCGTCCACCCGGTGCACCACGGCATGGATCATCCCGGTACTGGTCTCCACCAGGGTCCACAGGATGATCACTGCATAGGCGTGTGTGAGCCAGTCGGGTAGCATCTGCAGCCAGGGGACCTGCGCACCCAGTACGCCCGCGTCAGGGTAATGCCCCATCAGGGCCAGATAGGTCAACATGAACGGCACCGTTGACACCACGCCCGTGATGAGACCGGCGATCACGCTGTGACGCAGACGCGTCTGTCCGTCAAGGACAAAGAGCGTGGCTGGCATCGCGCCGAGATTGTAGCCGACGTAGAGGATGCCGACAAACAGCAGTGCCAGCGGCGCTTCCTGCGGCACAAAACTCACATCGGCCGTTTCAAAAACGCGCTCCACATTGTCCCAGGTCGACTCCAGCACTACCACCGCAAATATTGCAAAGGACCCAAACAGCAGAAGTGAACCGGCGGTCTTAAATCGCTCAATATGCCTCCGGCCCGCCATCTCCAGGACTGTGACCACCAACATGACCAATCCCACGGCCAAGCCGTAGGGCATACCCAGCACGCGCTGGCTCACTTCCACCGAGGCCGCAATCACCACCGCAACGGTAACGATGACCATAACCGCATAAATCATGTCAAAAAGCGGCCAGAACGGACCGGTCAGCGCACGCATAAACTGCCAGTAGTCATAGGCCTTGTGCCGCCGTGCGAACTCGAACGTCAGCGCAGCCATCAGGGAGAACCCTGCACCGATGGCCGCAATGCACCACCAGCCATCCGCCCCGTAACGGGCACCGTACTGTACGATTTCGCGTCCGGTCGCGTACGCTCCCCCAATCAGCACCGACTGAAAGACGATAGCCGGCAGCAGATAAGCCCGAAACAATCCTGCAACGCTCTTCATCCGCATCTCAGCAGCACCTTGATGGTCCCATCGCTGCGCGTGTGGGCCAACTCAAAACCCTGCGCGATCTCAGCAAATCCCAGTCGGTGAGATACCAGCGGCATCGGATCAATGCGACCATCAGCGATCATCTGCAGCGCCAGCCGGAAAGAATGCAGGCCCGGCTCGCGCTGAGCAAATACACTCGTGGTCAGGCGTACATTCCGCCGCAGCAGCGCCTCCACATCCACAGGCAGTACATGAGTTTTAGGTACGCCAAACAGGGCAATGTCCCCCTCTTTCCGCACCAGACTGGTGCACAGGTTGAGCGTCTCCGCCTTTCCCACCGCTTCAACGACAACATCCGCCATGTCACCTCGCGTGTGCTCGCGTACGGCAGCTTCGCAATCGGTTACATCGGGATTTACCACGCAGGTAGCCCCCATCTGCCGGGCCAGCGTCAGCCGGTGGGGCTCAGTGTCCACACCGGTCAGGCTGCGGGCACCCATCCGACTCAGCAGCATCGTAAAAAACAACCCGGCTGGCCCCTGGCCGACCACGACCACATGCCGATCCAGTATGTTGGGGAGTTTGCGGCAGCAGTAAATGACGGTTCCCAGCTGCTGCGCCAATACCGCGCGCTCGGATGATAAATGCTCCGGGACCCGAATTACCGAGTCACCGGTGGCGCTGAGACCTTCGGCGAACGCATTGTAATCCGGTGCCAGTGCCAGTACGCGTGTCCCGACAGGAAGCCCTCGGCCTTCCTCCACGATGGCCACACACTCATGGCCGGAGAATCCCGGTCCGCAGGGATATTCCGCCGTGGCGACATCATGGCAAAAGTGCAGATCACTCCCGCAGATGCCCAGCGTTTCCACACGCAGCAGCAGCCCTTCAGGCGGACATTCTGGATCCGGCGTTTGCACCAGCGACACAGCACCCGGCGCGGTGTACTGGGCGGCCAGCATCAGGCTTAGCTGAATGCACTGCGCAGCAGCGCCAGACTCTTCGGAATCGCCGTCTGCTCGTCTTCCTTCCCTTCAAACTCAAGCGACACATAGCCCGCGAAATTGTGCCGTCGCATGATCGCAGCAATCCTGTCGTAGTCCAGCTCCAGCGTATACCAGGTGCCGCCCCCGTAATAGGTCTTCGCCTGCATAAGGACCGTGTAGGGGGCGAGCATTTCCAGTTTATCGTAGGGATCTTCCAGGAAATTGCCTGTATCCAGGGTGACCTGCAGCCATGGGGAATCCACAGCCTGCACGATACGCAGGACCCCTTCCGGCGTGCGGCCCAACCCCCAGTGATTCTCCAGTCCCAGTAATACGCCGCACTGCTCCGCTTTGGGGATCAGGCGTTCAATAGAGCCGATTACCCAGTCAAACGCCTCCTCATCGGTATAGCCTTCCAGTGGCGGCTCTATACCCCGATTGTCCATCAGAGCGGTAAACGAGGCTGAGGTGCCCCAGCGCCCGGTATTGAGCCGCATCGTCGGGATTCCCAGCTCATAGCAGATTTCAATCTGCCGGATGGTGTTATTGATGTTGCGCTGTCTCACATTCGGGTCGGGAGAAACAAATCCCTGATGTGTTGAGAAACCCATCAGGTCCAGCCCGTTGATAAACGCGCGCTTCTTGAGATTCTGCAGATAACCGGGTTCTTCAGAAGCCATCTGGACATGCAGCAGCTCTATGCCATCAAACCCCATGGCCGCTGCCTGATCAATGCACTGCTCAATCGGGTAGTCTTCCTTGCGCCCGTTGAACCGCCAGAAGGAGTAGGTGGAGACCCCAATCGGGTTCGGGCGCGCGGCGCGCGGCGACACCCCGCCTCCCAGAGCCAGTCCGGCTGCGCCGGCGGACGCGGCGGTCAGAAATTCTCGTCTGCTCTGCTTGATGGTCGTACCTCCCGATTTGTGATGTGCTAAGTCTGCATTAATTTAATGCAAAATGCGCCCAAATGAACAGGGCTAACCGGTGGCGGCACCCAAATCGCCATCAGAATGTGGGATTGTCCGGCCAAAACGCTGCTAAGGGATACCGATCAGGGTGCCTGCTCAGCTGCTCGCCTGTACTCGTTGCGCCATCTACGGTAGCAGGGTCAAACTGAATGCGGCATTCAGATTCCCACCCCTGCGCGACTGCTGCCGTTTTCAGGGCCTCCAGTATGGCGACCATGGCTTCGGTGTTAACAGCCCTGCCGGGCGGCGATAGTGGCATTAACCCCCGATGCCGGCAGCCTCCCGCAAATACCTTTGATGCTTCCATGCGCAAGCCTCCCCATTACGGTACCTATTCCATCGCCTACGGTGACCAGGAGCCGTAATCACGGCGGATGATCCGCCAGGTTAAGGAGGTTTAATCGCGTGCCCCTTAACTTGATGGAGACAACCCTGTGAACATGACCTGGCAGGCGCGGAACACGTATCGCAATCGCATCGAAAACGAGCTCTTTGAGCGGGTGCTGCCATTTTGGGAACGGTTCTCACCCGACAAAATCCACGGAGGCTTTTTCAACAACCTGGACCGGGATGGCTCGGTGTACGACACCACCAAGCACATCTGGCTGTTGGCCCGTCAGGTCTGGATGTTCAGCAAGCTCTACAACCATGTCCGACCTAACGAAGCCTGGCGCACACTGGCCGCAAACGGAATGCAATTCCTGCGTAAACACGCCATCCATTCCGGCGGTCAGGTATACTTTGCCCTCGCCCGGGACGGAAGCCCGATATACCAGCAGCGCAAGATATTCACGGAGTGCTTCTACGCGCTCGCCCTGGCTGAATTCGGCCGGACATCCGGCCGGATTGAGCTGATTCGCGAGGCACACCGTATGGTGGAGCTGATCTGGTCATGGGCTTATGACTGGAGTAAGGTCGGTCGCCCGGTCCACACCGGGGCGGCACCGATGCAGATGCTGGCGGTGCCCATGATGCTGCTGAACCTTCTGGATGAAGTTATGCCGGAGCAGGACTGCGACTCGGAAATCCGTGAGTGCTACCGGCGGATTAAGCTGCATGTGCACGGCGACGAGGTTCTTGAGCATGTGGCACCGGATGGCTCAAGGCTGCCGGGGCCAGTCGGTCGTCTGCTCAACCCCGGCCATGCCATTGAGGCGGGGTGGTTTCTCCAACATCTGGGGATTCGACTGAAAGACCGCGACATGCAGGATCTGGCCCTCCGAATGGTTCGGTCGTCCCATGCGCTGGGTTGGGATAAACAGCACGGAGGATTGTATTACTTCCTGGACGCGCAAGGCTTCAGCCCGGTACAACTCGAGTGGTCCATGAAACTCTGGTGGCCTCATTGTGAGGCGCTCTATGCTCACCTGCTGAATTATTCTCTCACTGGAGCGCAGCAAGATCTGTCCGACTTTGCGTCGGTCTCCCGATATCTCTGGAATCATTTTGTGGACACCGACCATGCGGAATGGTTCGGCTACCTGGATCGTGAAGGCCGCGTGACTCACCGATTCAAAGGGGGACCCTACAAGGGGTGCTTTCATGTGCCGCGGGCATTGTGGCTGTGCTGGCGTTTGCTGAACAACTGGCCCGATGCAGACCCCAAACACTAAGCCCGGTTGTCCTATTATTGGGGGCGGAATGAATTGATGGCCGGATGAATGTGACGTTCACGTTTCTGGACTGGCTCTGGGTGGGGCTGTTTCTGGCCCTGATGGTCGGCAGTGGTATTCTGTTCTACCGACTGGGCCGTCGGTCGGAATCCGACTTCTTCCTAGCGGGACGGGGACTGCCCTGGTGGCTGCCGGCCAGCAGCGTTTACGCAACGCACACCGCAACCGATACCCCCATGTGGATCACCGGGGTGATCTACCGCCATGGCATGGCGGGCATCTGGTACACCTTCTTCTGCGGCTGGGCCGCGATCAGCGCGTTTGTGTCCACACGTATTTTCCGAAGATCTTTAGCCTATACACAGGCGGAGTGGAATGTCGTGCGCTTCACCGGATTGGGCAGCGAACTGCTGCGGGGCTGGATGGCCGGGTGGCAGTTCTTCATGAACATGTTCGTGCTTGGATGGGTCGGCATTGCCATGGGCAAGGTATGCGAGTTTCTGTTTGGGTGGCCGACCTGGATCGGGCTGGTGGTCTTTTCCCTGGTCTGCGCCATCTATGTGCTGGCATCGGGCTACTGGGGGGTGGTCATGGCGGATTTTCAGCAGGGCATCATCGCCTTTCTGGTTATCATCATCGTATCCGCCTGGGGCATACACACCGCCGGTGGCCCGACCGGCATCATGGACCAGCTGGCTGCCTTGGGTGAGCTCGACCGTATCAATCCGTTTGCCTTTACCGGGTGGTGGTCGGGGGATTTCCCCATAGCCTGGTTCATCACCATGATGATGATTGCCATTCTGGGCGGATTCGGTATGGGTACGACCATCGACTGGTATGTGGAGGCTCAGCGGATCCAGTCTTCCAAGACCGTGCGGGATGCTAGTTACAGCATCTGGTGGGGTACCATTCTGGGGCTGATCCGCAACTCGGTCTGGGCGGTGGCCATTCTGGCGTTTTTTGTGATGTTCCCAGGACTTACCGAGACGAGCGAATATGAAATGGGCTGGTTCCGGCTCGGATTTGACTATCTGCCCGCCGGCATGCTGGGATTCTTTTTTGCCGCGATTCTGGCGATCCATCTTTCCACGATATCGTCCCACCTGAATCTGGGCGCACTGTATGCCACGCGCGATTTGTACCAGCATTATGTCAATCCTAAGGCCAGCCAGAAAAAACTGATCCTGGTCGGCCGGATATCGACCGCGATCCTGCTCTTGGGATCCTTCTTTTACGGGCTCATGATGGAGGACATCACCTCCTGGCTGATTTTTGCGCTTTGGATAATGGCGGCCGGGATCTGGCTGCCCAATATTCTGCAGGTAGTCTGGTGGCGGTTCAATGCGTGGGGTTATCTGTCCTCATGGATTGCCAATCTGGGATTCAGTTGGCTGGTAGTCTGGATCCTACCGGCACTCAATGTGATCCCTCCGCTACCCGACTATCAGCAGTTCTGGATCCTGATGGTGCTGGGTGCCCTGGTTTATATTCCGGTAACCCTGCTGACAAAGGCGGAGTCCATGGACCATTTGGTGCACTACTACGTCATGTCCCGCCCCATCGGGTGGTGGGGACCGGTCCGGCGTGAGGCCGAGCAGCGCGGCTATCTGCTTTCAAACGGCGAAGCGGTCGCTGAGGCGGCCTACCTGAGCCGACCTGCATCCGATTTTTAGATGATCAAACGGCATTGGACCCCGCAGGAAGCGGACGAATGGCGCAAGGAGGATTGGATCGCCATTGTGCTGTCGCCGCTCTGCTATATACTGCTGACACTGGGAACGGCGCTTACCATTTTCATGCTGGTCAGCGGCTATATCATGCTGGGCGTGGGCATCGTGCTGACCGTGCTGCTGCACTGGGTGATTGACCCCAAGCTCAAGGCTATCAGCACCGAATACGAATCCAGGCAGCAGCAGTACTTAAGTGAACTTGAAGCTAAGGTGCGCTGGGAGCACCGCAACCCGGACGAGTCATGAATCAGGCGTTCTATACGGTAATCGGGATGACGATAGCCTATGTGGCTTCGTTCCTGGGGCTGCTGCTGGCCTATCGCGCCTATCGCATCCACCACAAAAAGGAGTCTTGATGCTGCCTGCTCTACAATCGGCCGCGACCAGCCCCTTTTGGGGCATTGGCGTTCCGGCGTTCATATTTCTGGTGGCTTTCGGGGTTACCTGGCTGTTGTATCGGCATTTTTCCCGCCAGTCATAGATGGCCGCAGCGGCAGATAAGCGCGTCTTTGACGCGCATTTCCATGTTGGAGCCTTTGGCGCGCAGAGGATCGCTGGCCGAGTCGTTCGGCCCATTGCCCCGCAACGGGAACAGCCGGGAGCCTGCTCCGAGTATCTGGACCGGTATGGGCTGGCGGGCGGCCTCATTGTGCCCACCTACCTGGACGACGAGACGGCCGCGTTCCGATACAATCGTCTGCTTATGCAGGAGCTGGCTGGCGACGACCGGCTGATCGGCGGTTTATGGGTTTCTCCACTGGAGCACCTGTGGAAATTGTGCGAGGCCGCGCTGAAAATCCTGCCGCATCCCCGCATTCGCGCACTGAAGATCGCATCCAACACCTGGCCACGACGCTACAGCATTGACCCGGACACTTGGGACCAAAAGGTGCGATGGCGGATGGAGCGCATCCTGGATGTGGCCGAGCAGCACCATCTGGTTATCCATTGCCACACGGGCTATCTGCCGGGCGCGGAACCCTTAGCATTTGACAGTTTCCTGCAGGAATTCGGGCACCGGGCGCGATTTCAACTGGTTCATATGGGTGAGACCATTGCGCCCGTATTCGCCTTCGTTCCCCGGTTTGTGGACTGGGTACAATGCGGGCTGAGGGTATATACTGACACATCCATCGTACCGGGATTCGGTCCTCCGTGGCTCCTGGAGGAGCTGGACCGTTACAACCTGGGATATGACCGGGTGCTATTTGCCACCGACACGCCGTGGGGGCGATATCCTTCTGAGCGTGCCAAACTGGATATTCCCGGACTGCCCGGGGAGGTGCTCGATGCGATGCTCTGGTCCAATGCGGCCAACCTCTACCGGCTGGAAGCCCCAAGCCAGGAATAGATCGATACACGGACAAAGCCGCTACTTCGGGGCTGTTTTCTTGCCTCCGTGCACTGTTGGCTCGCTGCACCACTGCATCCTTACATGGTCCAGCAACGGCTCAATCCCGGGATCCAGACCGAGTACGTCTACCAGCAGCACCCTGTCAAGCGCCTGGCGCCGGGCATCCCGATACGCTTCATTGGCAGGCAGGAAACTTTCAGACTTAAGAGCCTGGAATACCTCCTGTGCCCTCTCAATCTGTGCCGGTGCCAGTTGCCGGGGGTCAACGCATGTAAGCATCGGTAGCGTCGTGATGGTCAACACTGTTCTTCCGAGCTGCTGCCGTGAGCCGTGCCACCAGTAGCTCATCAGCTCAAGCGTGGAATTGAACCAAAGTGCCAGAATCCCTTCCCACAACTCTTCACAACAGGCAAAAATGGGCGGCTCCACCGAGGGCGGGTTGTGAGTTTCTGCAGGCCGCCACACATTCTGAATTCAGTCTCAGACCGGTGCGCAGGTGCAACCGGGTTGCTGTCGCCCATACGCTCCTGGCGTGTTCATGGCACCCGGGGCGCACCAGCCCGCTGTGGTCCGGTGCCACCATCATACTACGCTCCCGCCGCACATCATGGCTCCAGAGAATCGGGTAGCTGGATGCAGGCTCCACCGGACCCAGTGTGAACGGAGCCATCTTTTCCCGACTGCCGTAGATATCTCGATGAACTTTGCCTCGTTCGCCCAGATCGCCCAGACGTGAGATAGGGATTTGAAAATCGGCGGCAGCCCGTGGCAGCGATAGCTGGCCTTCCGTGAATTTCCTGAAAACACGGGCCAAACCTACATGGCGTACAGCAGCACAGCCTCCGTCATCTATACCCGCCCGCACATAGGATGCCGCCACCGTATCACCAATCTTCAGGCGGCCTGAAGGACGCTCTGGATTCAGGCTGCAGCAGGACCGGGCGATCACGATTGCCTCCAGTATGGTCTGCGGCTGCTCATGCAGGTTCAAGTACAGCACAACCCCCGCATAATTGCGGGCAGGAGTCGTCCTGCTCTGCGACCAGAAGAACTTCAGCCAGATTTGTGTCCGCTGAGAATGACAGGTTCTTTGCGTTTGCCGATGCGATGGACACAATCACAATGTTCGTGTAATGCTGGCGCAGCACCCTGCGGACACCAGCCCAGGATGCCCCGGATACAAGAGTCTTGGGAATCACAAACGCGATCAGCCCTCCCTCCTTGACCTTTGCATGCGCTAAGTCCATAAAGTAGGTCGCCAACCCGGCGTTACCATCTCCCATAGGCGAACTGAGCCTTCTGCGCAGTAACTTCAGGCGGGAGGACATGGCCACTTGTTCCTGAGAGCTGGTATCAAATCCCGCAAAGGACGGGACCGGAACCTCGGATAGCGCGTGATTGGTGGGCCGGGTAAAGGGGGGATTCATAATCACCAGGTCAAGTGAATGCTCTGGAAGCCTAATCGAGGATTCAGCGGTGTTATTGACTCCCTTGATCTGGTCGGCACCGGTAGTGAACAGCGTGGAGAGGTGATTGGCATCGGTCAAATCCAGCGAGCCAATTGCGTATCGCTCACTGCCATCTTCTTCCCTGATCCTGCCGTAGGGCATCGTGAACACCTGCGTATTGCCGAAGGCTACGGTAGGATGAAAGCTGGACAGCTGTGACGCACATAAGTGCGCAGCCGCCGGCATGATATCCGCGGCGATGATGGCACGCTCAATCATTCGGGCGTGAATCGTGCTGTCATCGCCGCCTGCGCGACGAAAACGCATGAGTGAAGATCGATAGGCCGCTGAGAGCAAAGTGCCGGTACCACACGATAAGTCGGCTATTCTGAGCTGATCGTAGCTGTCCAGGTCCTTCCAGTTATGCCGCAGCCGACCTATGGCCAGTTCCGAAATCAGCGCTGCACTCGTGGGCCGAGTGTAAAACGTAGCCAGGAACTTGCGATCCACAATCAGACTCTGGAACATCTTGCCGACCACATCATGCCGCGTCGTAATACCCATATGAGCCAGCTTCTGCGTAGCATCCGCCAAGGCATCAATCACAGGTCCGCCTCATCGCTCATTCAACAGGTCCAGCAATTGATCTGCCACATGAAAAATTGGCCAATAATTGATGCCATACATGATCTTGCGCCATGCACTCCGCAGCCCCATAAGAGAACTCGTCTCAGGATCGCTGCGAATCGATGACACCGATGGCACGTCAAATGCGGCGGAGATCGTGTCGTGAAACGCCAGGGCGTTCGCGATAATCACCATGGCCATCCAAGTCGTCTGCGTGCCCGCCCGTTGCTGAAGAACCTGACCGAACCCGTGCTCAAAGCCAATGAAGTCCAGATCCGTTGCCTGCCCCATCAGGTCACTCGCCGCGCGAACGGCCTTTTCCAATAACTCCAGGCTTTCGTTGATCAGGCGCTGCGAGACGGTCAGCGTTTCTGCAATGTCCGCGATATTAGCGAGGGAGCCCGAAAGCCACCCCGCCGCTGGCCAGCGCTCGGCCTTACGGACAAGGTCGTACGGATTCAGATCGGTGAAAATGCAAAACTCAAACTCCGAATCCGTTAGCGCAGAAGTCTCGCGTAATCCTTGCGGCAATCGGATGGCAAGAGCATGCTCAATGGGCTCATTGCGTCCCACCGGCGTAGCCCCCAGTCTCCTTTTGGTATCGCTCTCTACGGTTGTTCATCGCGGTAGCCCCCGGGTTTCCCCGGGGGCCCCGCACAGATCCGGACGTGCGCGCTAACGCATCCGGCTCCTCCCTCGGGTCGCGCTCCCACGCATGACGTTGGAGAGTAGTCCACTACTCTCGGCCGTAACAGGTCCACCTCCTACACGGA
>JAPPNA010000030.1 GCA_028873925.1 Bacteroidota bacterium
GACACACAACCATCCAGAAACTTGGACCGTTGCGTTTCACAATTCACAGTGGGAAGGAGCAGGCCGTACAGGAGGTCATCGAGATCGCCGAGATGTTTGAACCACACCGAAAGGGGGTCTGTAATGCACTTTGCCGTGAGCAGTCCAATGCCAGAGCGGAACGAATCAGCGGTAAGATCCAAGAAGTGAAGACCGTTGGAAGAGGATACAGAACGTTCAAAAATTTCCAGAGTGCAATCCTCTTTTTTCATGGCGGTTTAGACCTCTTTCCACAACATTCGCGGTAGAGCCATCCATGCTAACGCTGCATTCAACTGCTCCGTGGAAAGCCCTTCATACCAGTCCGTAAGTGTACTTATCTTGCGATCTTCGCCCACATACAGGACCGTGCCCGATTGGGTGTCCTTTTGCGATAGTAGCGTAGTTGTGCCGCCTGCGGAAAGATGTCTCGTCCACCCCGATCTGGGCAACGGTCTGCTCTTGTCGCCGGGCAAGTCCCCGCTTCACGGTCCGCTGCATGATCCCGTCTACCGCATTCCAGCTCAACCCCATCAGGCGGGACACTGCCGATATGCTGGCCTCCTTCAGCCAGTCAATCACTAAAGCCTCATACGCTCCGGTAAACCGGGACCTTCGGTCCGCCCAAGAAACCGACACCGTACGGACCCCGTGCTTCGGACATTTCACACGGGGAACATCCGCAATTACCACCGAACTGGTACCGGCACACATCCAAGTGATGCCATTTCCGCGTGCGGTGATCATAGCCTGGACACACCGCACCGCACTCGGGGCAGGTCAGCTCGGCACCATCCTCACAAACCACCTCAGACTGGACTTGCTTCTCCTAATGGGTAAGCGTCACTTTTAAGACTCGCCATGGCGCTTCGATGTCAAGAAGCTGGCCAAAATCTGCCGTGGGTATATGCATAATTCCAAAATAAATCGGGTGGAAAACCCCCAAATTTACGAACATGCCCACTCTATTTGGGGTAGACCCAGGTTGGCTACCCACGAAGGGCGTGCGGCGTATCAGCTCTCAATCTGGGCACATTCGCCGTGGGTCTGCGTCCCGCCCAGCGCAGTATGACATCAAAGCATCTGAGCGTATAACGGGATTCGTGAGAGCGTCATGATTGCTGTAGAGAGTGAGGCTACCCCGCTGTTTGAGCGCTTGAAGGCCAGTAATGCAGCCGCGCGGATGGTAACCGAGTTTGGCGATGAAGACTTGACTGTGACCCTGTTGCAACGGCGGGGTGACAGACGCGGATTCCGCGCATGCAGCCGCCCCGCTACCGCGCAGTGGCCTTTCGCCTGGTCTGATTCCAATCGCATGGAGTTAAGCGTACAGGATGTATCCGGCAAGACCAGGGTGACTGGCATTCGCCCCCAGCATGGGCGAAAGCGGACCGTGGGACCCAAACGGCGCAGCGAAGTGTTCTATGTTGGGCCATTCAGTGACACTACCGGCAGAATATGAAGTGGCCGAAGTTTTTACGCCGCGGCAAGCGTACAGCTACACTTCCCCCATCTGCCGATCCGTTGGATTTCGCAGATGACCGAGGACCGGCCAAGTATTTTCATGGTCGGGTACAGTTGCTCGATCAGTTCGCGACTGCCTGCCGGTCAGCGGAGAGCAGGAACGGCGGAACGATTTTCCTGGTTCAGGGCCCCCCCGGGGCTGGCAAGACCGCTCTTCTGCATGAATGCGCGGGTAGGGCCGGAATGTGGGGCTGGAAAACGATTGAGATCACGCACGATGCGTTTTGGAACCCATCAGCTTTGCATCACGCATTCAAGCCTAAACGCAGGCGGTACCGCATTGAAGGTGCATCCGCAAGCGGGGGCGTGCCCGGTATTGCGAATTTGGCCATTTTCGGTTCCAAGCATCAACCGGATGCACACGATTTGTTGCAGTTGCATGCCGGTCGGGCTAGGTCAGGCATCCTGCTCATCCTGGACGAGGCACAACTGATTGGCAACACGGACTTAAGCGGAGGAGCCTTAGATGCAGCCACCAAAGCGTTGCAGGCAATTCACAACGGCAAACTGGATCACCCCGTGATCCTTCTGGCCGGTGGACTCAGCGGAAGTGCTGAGGCATTTCGGAAATTCGGAATCTCGCGATTTGTTAATGAGAGAAAAACAGACTTGGGTCGGCTGGAGCCGGACGCGGCACGCGCAGTTGTACGAGACTGGCTCCAGATGGATGGCAAGGCAAAGGAGGATGTCCGTAGCTGGGTGAATGCAATCGCTGAAGAGTCATACGGATGGCCGCAGCACATCATGGTCTATGTTAAGCCAGCAGTCCTGCGCCTGCGAGCCGATGGCGGACTTATAATGGACGGGGGCCTGCCCCATGTGCTTATGGAGGGGCGGCAAGGTCGGGAGCGCTATTACCAGAGCCGGGCGGAAGGGCTGACCGATACGCTTCTTAGGGCATTAATTGGAAGCCTTGCAAATGGGGCTTGCTCTGAAGTTGAGATCCTCGCAAGCCTTGGTCGTGACTACGCAGAGCAGGATGCTAAGGCTGCATTTGCCCTCGCTGTTGAGAAAGGCGTAGTCGCTCAGAGCGGGAATTTTGACTTTGACATCCCCATCCCCTCCATGCGCGATTGGATGAAGAAGAAATTTCTAAACTGAAGAGCGCTTGTGTCCCCGGCATGGTTTAGCTTTTCCGGTCGTGACCAGGATGCACGAAAAGCTGACACAGCCGGTAGCCGGGGCGCGGTCTGTTTTTGACCAGAATCAACAGCCAGCGGGGTAAGTTGAGTGCTGAGCGCTTCTTCTCGGTGAATTGGGTTGCTCAAGCCGAAGCGTATCCAAAGGTGCCAATGCCCTGTGCATAAGCACCTTTCTCGCTGCCATTCCAAAAGAGCAGCGGGTCAAGCCGTTTGGTCGGACGCGGTACTTTGAATGACTGATCCGGGAATGCCTGATATGAGTGTCGCAAACGATTCTGCGGCTCATCAGTGGCAGGCAATTGATGGTAGCCAGCCCCCCCCCGAGTCAAGGGTCAGCGCTTTGGGGCTGCGGCTCTCCAATCGCAGCCCCGGAGCACGGGCACCTCAGTTGATTATGTTGCCATCCGCATCCAGTTGGATCACTTCGTCAAATCCAAGCTCGCGAATGCCGGGCTCAATTACACTGAGATCACCCACTACGACCCAGATGAGTTTCTCCGGGTGCAGCACATCCTTGGCGGCCGCCGCCACCTGATCAAGCGTAAGGGCGCGTACCTGCTCCGCATACGTGTCATGGTAATCCTCGGGAAGGTCGTACTGAACCAGGTCTAGGATTGAGACTCTGACCGACGAATTGGTCTCCCACAATCCGGGAAGAGCCAGCGTCTGGTTTTGCTGTGCGGTCAACACCTCATCTTCGGTGGGTGGTAGGTCACCAATGTAATTCTCAATCTCCAGGAGAATCTCCTGAATGGACTCCTTCGTCTTATCCGTCTGAACCGGCGCATAGACCAGGAACGGACGCTGTCCCCGCGCTGGCAGCAGTAGGGAACTCGCCCCGTACGACCAGCCCTTTTCCTCCCGCAGGTTCATGTTGATGCGGGAAATAAAGGCACCTCCCAGGATCGTGTTCATGGTCTCAATGCCGATATTGTCCGGCGCATTACGCGGCGGAGCCAGATGGCCAGCGAGGATGACTGACTGCTGGGCCTGGGGGCGGTCCATCAGATACACGCGCGACATTGCTGCATGCGCCACCTCCGCCACATTCTTTTTCGGAACATCCCCTGCAGCCCACTGGCCAAAACGCTCTTCCAAGCGGGGCATCAGTTCATCCAATGTGATATCTCCGACAACCGCGAGCGTAGCATTGTTCGGCTTGAACCAGCTTGAGTGGAAGTTCCTTAGATCATCAAGGGTAAGCGAAGCAACACTTTCCTCATTGCCTGAACCGGTGAACGGCAGACTGTATGCGTGTCCCTCTCCATAGAACAGGGCTGGGAACACCCGCAACGCCATCTGAATCGGGGAGGATTTCTGGGCCTGAATGCTGGCCAGCTGCTGGTTGCGAAGGCGCTCAAAGTCAGCCTCAGGAAAGGACGGATTCAATATTACGTCCGCAAACACATCAAGGCTCGGTCCCAGTTGGGCCGTCAGAGTAGTTAGCGTCACAGATGAGCCATCCAGATTGGATCCGGCTACCAGGGTGGCACCCAAGTCGGCCAGATCTTCGTTGATCTGAAGTGATGTGCGTGTTTTCGTGCCCTCATCGAGCATATTCATGGTCATTTGGGCTGTTCCGGGCTTGATGCCGTGATCCGCAGCATATCCCGCATCCACCTGGAGTGTCATGCCGACTGTCGGCACCGCATCGCGGTGTGCCAGCACTACATTGAGGCCATTGGACAGGGTGCCGTAGTGCAGCTCTGGAAAGCTCACCGCAGGCTCCGGGCCCGCTTCCGGCAGACTGGCACGATCAGCCCCCTCTTCCAAGGCGGCCAAGGTAGGGAAAGGATGGACTTCCAGCACATAGACACCATCGGAAAGCCATTCTGCCGCGGCCTGCCGAACGTCCTCGGGTGAGGCCGCATCCTTGTCCGTGAAGGACCGCTTGTAAGCATCCGGTGCTCCTCCGTATATCTGGCTGGATGCCAGAATATCTGACTTTCCTCCGAATCCCCCGATGCGTTCCATGCCCCGGATAAAGCTGGCCTTTTCCTGGACGCGAACGCGTTCAAGCTCCGCAGGGGTGGGTCCGTCTGCGAGCAGGAGTGCCAGTTCTTCGTCAAGCGCGGATTCTACCGATGTCAGGTCTACTTCAGGCCTTGCGGTAGCTTCGACTACGAACTGGGAGCCGATCTCACCTCCCGAAACATAGGCACTCACACTGGTGGCGGTCTGATCCGTGTACACCAGGCGCTTGTAGAATCTGGAGTTCTTTCCGCTGGCCAAAACATCAGCGGCCAACTCCAACTGGTGGTATTCTTTGGAGTAAACCTCCGGTACGTTCCAAACCTTATATATGCGGGCCTGCGGCACGCGATCCTGCAGGGTTTCCCGCTGCTTACCACTCCGTTTTGCAACCCAGGTATCAAAACGCGATACCGGCGGACCGGGCGGGATGTCCCCAAAATACTTCTCGACCAGCCCGCGGGCATGGTCGACCGTAATGGCACCGGCAACGGACACCACCGCATTGTTGGGGCCGTAGAAGGCGCGGAACCAGTCATAAACGTCCTCCAGTGTCGCCGCATTAAGATCCTCCATGGAGCCGATCACGGTGTGGGCATACGGATGCCCCTCCGGGTAGGTCGCGTTGGTGATCCGGTTGTACACCTGGCCGTAGGGCTGATTCTCACCCTGCCGCTTTTCGTTCTGTACCACGCCGCGCTGTTCGTCCAGTTTTGCCTGATCAATGGCACCGAGAAGATGACCCATGCGATCAGATTCCATCCAGAGGGCCAGCTCAACGGCATTGACGGGGACGGTCTGGAAGTAATTCGTACGGTCCTGGTTGGTAGTGCCATTCAAATCGGTAGCTCCAATGCGCTCAAGCACCTGGAAGTAATCGTCATTGAAATTCTCCGATCCGTTGAACATCAGATGCTCAAATAAGTGGGCAAAGCCACTGCGTCCGAAGGGTTCATTTTTTGATCCGACATGGTACCACAGGTTAACGGCCACCAGCGGGGCCTTGTGGTCTTCGTGCACAATGACCGTCAGGCCGTTGTCCAACGTGAATTTCTCAAATGCGATATCGGGAATGGCCATCTCCTGTGCGCGCAGGCCAACAGGCAGCAGCAGGCCGATTACCAAAAAACAGGTACGAGTTATCATTGGGGTTTGGGTAAATGCCAACAAAAGTGACAGGCGTGTCAGCCTGCATGGAATCATAGACGGAAGGGAATGTTACTCAGCAACTGTATACGGCACTAGGGAAAGATCCCAGTCCAGTGCAATTCCTTCGGCGGTCCTGACCGCATGGTCTGTGCCATACAGCCTCTCCACCAGGTACAGGGCGGGTTCGTAGCTCATGGCACCCCCAACGGACGAAATGAATTTCCCGTCCACTACGAATCGCGAATCGAATCGCACATTGAGTTTTGGAAACATGCTCGCCAGCCGATGCCGGTCCGCCGGGAAAGTCGTGACCTGGCGCCCCGCAATCAGCCCGGTAGCAGCCAGCGGAAAAGTTCCGTCGCACACGGTCACAACCCAATCTGCCCCTTCCGCAGCGTCATGGATCCAGCTAATGTACGCCTCATTGCGTAGATCCCGGTCCATGCTGCCGAGTGTGCTCGGTATCACCAGTATTGCGGCGGCAGGTGCGGTCTCAAAACTGTAGTGGGCATCAATGGTGAGGCCCTCAAAGGTTGTGACCGGACCGCCATCCGGGGTGACCAGGTACGGCTGAATATAGTTCACCGAATCCCGGAAAATCGAGTGATGAAGTACATCATAGGGTGCCATCAGCTCGGAGTTAAAGACACCATCCAGTGCCACAAAGGCCGCATTCAGGATACCTCCCGGGGGAGTCGGCGGATTGGACTCTGACGATGCGCAACCGATCGACAAGATCAGTGCCAGCACCACCCAGATCCGATTTCCGGCGGATCCGCGTCGTGATCTTCCCATCAGTTGCAGATCCACAGTACCTGACGGGTTCATTGCCTGCCTGCTTGCGGTTTTGGGCCCACCATTCGGTCCGAGGCTCGCAATTATTCAGGCTTGGTCAGGGCGGTGAGCACATCAATGAATTCCCTGGTGTCCTCCTGGATCCCCACCAGGCGCTTCACCTTCACGATCACCACGCCGCCACGGTCCAGCCTGTTGTAGATCCGCTGGAATTCTCTCAGATTGCTGATGGACCTACGGTCGACTTCAACAATGATGTCTCCCCGTCGGATTTCAGAATCGGTGTATGCCGAGCCGTACCGGTCAACATCTTCAACGATGACACCTTGGAATCCCGGCGCGAAATCCAATTCCGCCTGGCGGGCAAAATCGTCCGCATTGAAGGTCCGCAGCGTTAGGCCCAATTCCTGGAGATTATCGGTGCGAGCATCGCTATCGTCCTCAGTGGACGCTACCCCCAGTATACTCTCCAGATCAAGCAGCCCCAGCCGGACGGTATACTGTTTGGACTCCGTGCCATCGGAAACATCTAATTCAACCTCATCTCCAGGCTTCATGTTGGCGATCATCACGCGCAGCTGATTGGACTCATTCAGGAGGATTCCATTGATCCTGGTAATGATCATTCCTGTTTCAAGACCCGCTTCGTACGCGGGGCCGTCCGGGATCACGGCTGTGATTTGGGCTGCGCCCGGTGGAACGCTCAAGGCTTGTACCAGCGCCAGAGAGACATTCTGGAATCGGATGCCCAAAAAGCCCCGATCAACCCGCCCCTTCTCAATGAGCTGGGTGATCACATTGTCCACCACATCAACGGGGATGGCAAAGCCAACACCGCTGTTGAGCCCGGTGGGGGACAGAATGGCCGTATTGATGCCAATCAGTTGGCCCTTGAGATTCACCAGGGGGCCTCCCGAATTGCCGCGGTTAATCGCGGCATCTGTCTGGATGAAAGAGGAATGCAGATTCAGGCTGGTCAGCTGCGCACTGGTACGATTGAGCGCACTCACGATACCGGCCGTCACAGAGTTGTCCAATGCCTGTGAAAGTGGTGATCCGAACGCAAGTACCCACTGCCCGACACGGATGTCCTCTGAATCGCCGAGCGGGATCGAGGGAAGATCATCCAGGTCAATCTTGATCAGCGCGAGATCACTGCTGCTGTCAGCCCCCACGACCTCGGCCCTTTCAACCGAGCCATCATGGAGCATGACATGCAGTTTGCTGGCACCCGCAATCACATGATTATTGGTCACGATATAGCCATCTGAGCGAACGATTACGCCGGATCCAAGTCCCTGTCGAGGACCGCCATCAAAGAACTGTCGCATCGCCCGGGGCACCTCGACTTCCTGCAATGAGTTGATCTGCACCACCGTTGGGTTAATCGTCGCGGTCACATTGATGAAGGCCTCCTCAAGAGAGTACTGCGGAGCCAGCTCCGCGCCCCGGACAATGGAAGGCGTGCCAGCCTGCAGGTCGGAGCCCACCCGGTCGCCCTGACTGAATAAGTTCGCGCCGAGTGTCGCAAACAGAACGCTGGCCACGAAGGTGCTGACCACGATAATGGTGACGGGAATAAAGCGTTTCAGATTCATCAGTGTCCTCAATGGTTGCCACGAAATCGTTCGCAATAAACGAGCCAAAGGGTGGAATGGCTCTGTTTTGTCAGTCAGTCC
Source organism: Bacteroidota bacterium (assembly GCA_028873925.1). Classification (GTDB taxonomy): domain Bacteria; phylum Bacteroidota; class Rhodothermia; order Rhodothermales; family Bin80; genus JAPPNA01. Next base: position 8,279 of record JAPPNA010000030.1, read on the forward strand.
GCGTCAGGGAATCCCGGTTCTGTCAGTGATCGGACATCCAGGAGCCGGTCCAGTTCGGCAGGTTCAACCAACTTCATTTCCAGGGCGACTTCTCGTACCGTTCGTCCGCTGGCGGCCGCCTCCTTAGCTACGGTGGCCGCCAGGTCGTACCCGATGGTGCCGTTGAGGGCGGTCGCTATAGAGGGGTTGAGCTCAAGCAGGCTCCGGCATCGCGCACGATCCACTTCCATACCCTCCAGACATCGATCGATGAAGGACTCCGCAGCTCCAGCCAGAATCGCGATGCTCTCCAACAGGGAGGCTGCCATCACCGGCATCATCACATTGAGCTCCAGATTGCCGTGCTGGCCGCATACGGTCAGCGTCGTGTGATTGCCCATCACACGGGCGCACACCATCATCATGGCTTCGCACAGTACCGGATTGACTTTACCGGGCATGATGGAAGATCCCGGCTGCAGCGGTTTGAGTCGGATTTCGGCGAGACCGCTGGTGGGTCCGCTTGAGAGCAGTCGGATATCGTTTGCAATCTTCATCAGTGACACCGCCAGCGTATTGAGTGCGCCGGATGCGGAAACGATGGCATCGCGTGCGGACTGGGCTTCAAAGTGATCCTCGGCCTCTCGGAAGGTCACCCCTGTTGTCTGGCTCACATGGCGAAGCGTGCGCTTCGGGAATTCAAGGTGACGGTTTATGCCGGATCCTGTGGCGGTCCCTCCCAGGGGTACCTCGGTCAATTCATCCAAGGCGTGCTGAACGCGCTGGATCCCGCGTGTAATCTGCATCGCAAACCCGCCAAACTCCTGCCCCAGCCGGATGGGTGTTGCATCCATAAGATGCGTGCGCGCGCTTTTGACCACATCATCAAAGGCCCGTTGTTTTTCCGCCAGTGCATCCTGCAGCCGACGAAGCGCTGGCAGTAGCGAATCTGCTATTCCGCAGGCCGCCGCCACATGAATGGCTGTGGGGATCACATCGTTGGACGATTGGCACAGATTGACCTGATCATTCGGGTGGACGGCTCTGCCGAGACTGCGCGTGGCCAGCCGTGCGATCACCTCATTGGCGTTCATGTTGCTGGAGGTACCGCTGCCGGTCTGATAGACATCAATCGGGAACTGATCATCCAGTTCACCGGAGATCACATGCGCGGCCGCCTCTCCAATGGTCCGCGCCACCGGTTCATCCAGAAGTCCGGTTTCCAGATTGGCCCGGGCGGCGGCACGTTTGATTTCACCGAGCGCCCGGATAAAGGCGCGCGGCATCCGCTGACCGCTGATGGGAAAGTTGTCTACGGCGCGCTGCGTTTGCGCTCCGTATATGGCCCGGGACGGAACCTGCACGGGTCCCAGGGAATCTTTTTCTGTTCGGAATGATGCCATCGTGCCACAAAATCAGTGCACCAAGGGTATACGGAATCCCGCTCAAATTGTTGACCGGTCCCGAAGGTAGGTCCCTGCTCCGGGTGCATACGGAAAAACCGGGTACAGGGGCAGATGTGGAATACGCGGAGAAGCCGTAAAGGGTAGGCATTGAGAATTCTTACCCGCGAACTCACTGGCTGATGTCTCGATCCCCAACCACGCACGCCGGCAGCCCGTTGACTAGTTCCGGCCTCAAATGGATGCACTCAATGAACGCAATATCACCCAATGTCAAGAATACGCTCGTCTTCGCCGTACTGTGCGTCCTGGGCATTAGAGCGCAAACTGTAGAGCTGCAGGAGAGCCTCGTGATCGGCGACTTCGTCGATGTAGGAGATATAGAGGTCGCGGGAGATGGCAGCATTTTCGTATCAGATGTGCGGGGCACGGAGGTGGCTAAGTTCAACCGTGACGGTCGTTTGATCAAGCGGAGCGGGGGCAGAGGTCTGGGTCCCGGCGAGTTTGCAGGAGGGCCACATCATATGGCACTGGTCAACGGTGGTCTGCTGATCTCGGATTTGGGTGGCCTCGCGGTCCATCGGTTTGACGCGGATCTGAACTACATCCAGAGCCTGCGGCCTCGTGCCCCCATGACCATTGACGCAGGACCGGATGGACGGATATATATGAGTATTCCCGATATACTATCCGTCCAGTATGTGACCAAAATGGCACCGGACGGAACCGAACTGACCCAATGGAGCATCGACGAGCTCAGCGAGCATTAATATGGAGAACCGGTTTCGGCTCCTTGCAGGACAGGAGGATCGGATCGTGCTGGTGTTCCAAGCGATTAACCGCGTTGACATCCAAAATGCCGAAGGGCACTTGTTGCTGACCTTCCCCACAGAATTCCGGGATCATTCACGGATCTCCCGGAGCAGGCCTCTGTGGTTTCGGAGCGGGTTATCAGAGCCCTTCAGGCGGCCCGGTATGTACCGGGCGGACTGGTGTTCACGGGCGCTGCGCTGGATCATAAAGGACACATTCTTCTTGAAGGCGGAGGGGAGGTAGGCAGGATGCCTGCCGAGTCGCCGAATATACGATATGGACTTTTCGGGTGGAGTCAAGAGCGTGGTTGATCTTCCGCCGCGCATGACCCTGGCACAAGCCGACCGCAGCGGGAATGTCTATCTGGTAGGGACTACTCCTGAGGGTGCCAGAGTGCACAAATATCGGCCGGTACTTCAAATAAGCCCTGGTCAGGTGCCTTTTCCGTTACGTACTGCCGTGACTGAGCGCATAAACGGATGCCATGTTTGCGAGTCCGCAGAAAGGGTGCACCCATGGTGAGGCGAATTGCCCGCCGGACCATTACTTGTCCAGCGCTGCCAGGGCGGTCAGAACGTCTTGGTGGAGGAACTCTTCGTAGGCGTTTTTGGCCGGGATCTCTTTCGCGCGCGTAAGCAATTCGCGGGCGCGTGCCTGGCCATTGTCTGAATCCAGCTGCTGAATCCGAACCCCGTATTCGTAAAGCACCACCTTTTCGTCAGGTGCCAGCTCCAAGGCGCGGCTGAGATGGTACAGAGCTTCCTCTTTGCCGCCGCCGTACATCCAGCGGGCAATTCGGTTGCGGGCAACTTCGGCATGCCAGCCCCCCAGCGCAACATGAGCATCCGCATAGTCCGGGTTTAATCTGATGGCGGCCTCCAGGAAGTCTCGAATATCTGCCGCTACCCCCTCCCGGACGGCCTTCATTTTTCCGATGTTTTCCGCATAGCGACCCACGACATGCGCGGACTGGTGGTAAGCTTCAAAATTGGTGGTGTCCGCCTCTACAGCACGCCTGGCCAATTCAACGCCGCGTTCCAGAACGGGCAGCCGCGCGCTCTTGTCGGCCACATAATGGCCGTAAACACCCAGTGCGCCTGCCGCCAGGGCAAGGCTCTCAGAGGTCCCGACCGCCTCGCCAAGGTCCGCCGCCTCCAGGAATTCGCCTTGATCGAACTTCTGCCTTACCTCTTCCGTGGTCTGGGCAGCCGCACCCGCGGCGAATAAACACAACCCAAGGACAGCCAAAGCACGAAAAGTCTTTCGTTCAATCATTTCAGCCGGGTTAAATATTGGTTAGGATCCATCAGTTGGATGTGGCCCCGCGGCGGGTGATCTGCCGGTGGAGGGCGTACAGCGCAGGCACCACGATCATCAGCAGCGCGGTTGTTGCAAGAATGCCGAACCCGAGCGACGCGCCGAACGGGAGCATGAACTGGGCCTGAATGGCACGCTCAAAGATCAGCGGCGAAAAGCCGAGGAAGGTGGTCACCGAGGTAAGCATGATCGGCCTGAATCGCCCCTTTGCGCCCTCAATTATGGCCGTGCGGACCGGGGATCCTTCCCTGAGTTTCTGGTCAATGAAGTCAATCATCACCAGGGAGTCATTGACCACTACGCCACTGAGACCGAACACTCCCATGAAAGACACCGCACTAAGCGCGATGCCCAGGGCCAGATGCCCCAAAATAACCCCCACCAGGCCGAACGGGATCACCGCCATGATGATGAACGGCTTGGTGTAGGAACGAAGCGGAATGGCCAGAAGGGCAAAAACCATCAGCATGGCAATGGCAAACCCCCGATACAATGCTCCCAGGGACTGGAGCTGCTGCTGGGCCTCGCCGCCGAAAGTGTAGGTCAGCGCCTGATGCGTGTCTACAAGGTCCGCCAGGATTGAGTTTTCCAGGATGGTGTTGGCCTCGTCACTCGTGATGGTCGCGGCATCCACCTCTGCGGTGACCGTGATTACCCGCCTGCCATCGCGTCGGCGAATAACAGGCGGAGCCACGCCGGAGCGGATTGACGCAACGTTGACCAACGGCACATCCGAGCCGCCGGGTGTGCTGAGTCGGAAACCCTCCACACTGGTGATGGAATTTCTTTCCTCTTCCGGCAGACGAACGTATACCCGGACTTCGTCCCGGCCCCGCTGAATTCTCACAGCTTCAGATCCAAAGAACGCACCCCGGGTCTGACGGGCCAGCTCAGCGACCGTAATTCCGAGCGTTCGTGCTTCTGGACGCAGCTCAAGCTGTATTTCCGGGACACCGGGCGTGCGGTCCGAACGTATATCAAACACACCTCCGACCCCGCGCAGCCGATTGACCACCGCCTCGCCGATCTGTGTCAGCTGGTCAGGATCCGGGTGCGCCAGCACGACTTCAATGGGACTGCCCAGATTGATCAGGTCGCCGCTGAACGTGATGCCTCTTGTCTCCGGCAACGCACCCACCTCCTCACGCCATGCCTGCGCTACATCGCCCGTAGTGAGAGTCCGCTCCTGCGCGCTGAGGAGCTTGAATTCAACGGTGGCCAGGTTGGCCAGCGGATTCAGTGTCGGTTCCGGGTTCAGCCCGCCACCCTGTATACGGGGTCCCTGGCCCACGGTGATCAGGGAGCCCAGCAGCAGCGGAGGCGCATCCGCGCCTCGATCCGCAGACAGATTGTCCATAACGCGCAGACCGGCATCCTTCAGCCGGATGGCCATTGCGAAGGTCTCATCGGCGGTCGTCCTGGCAGGCATGACCAGAGTAACGGTAACCAGGTCGCCCTCAATTTCGTCCGCCAGCGTGGTGGGAATTATACCCCCGGCCACCAGACCGATGCTGACCAGCAGCGCCCCGACCGCCAGCGCGAGCGTAATGGCGGGCTGATCGGTAGCAAAGGTCAAGGCACGATCTACAGGTCCTTCAATAAAGCGGGTAAGCTGGCGGTTCACAATGCTCTGAATGCGCACAATAAAGCGGCTTATGGCATGGGTCGGCTGCCAGTCGGGCCCACGCAGATGTGATAAGTGATTGGGCAGCACGAATAACGATTCCACCAGTGAAATCAGCAGCATGCTGATGAGGATGATGGGGAGGGCCCGCCATACGTCTCCGACACCACCGGGAATGAACAGCAACGGGACGAATGCCGCTATTGAAGTTAGTACGGCAAAGGTGAGCGGCACTTTGATGCGGCGCGCTCCGCGGATGGCAGCCAAAAGCGCGGGTGTCCCTCTACTGCGCTCGTATTGAATGTGCTCGGAGACCACAATGGCATCGTCAATGATGATGCCGATTGCAAGGAAAAAGGAAAACAGCGAAACGGTGTTGATCGGAATGTCCAGGGCCAGCATTGCCGCCAATGCTCCAACCCCCGCGACCACGAGCCCGACCGAGACCCAGATCGCAAGCTGGATCTGGAGAAAGAGCCCCAGCGCCACAAGTACGAGTATCAGCCCCATAATCCCGTTCTTGGCCAGCAGATCAGCCCGCTCCTGATAGTCCTGCGACTCATCATTCCAAACGGTAATCCCGATGCCCTCAGGAAGGGTGGGCAACAGCTCCTCATCAAGGTATTGACGGACGCTCCCGGCTACTTGGGTCACATTCTCACCCCCCGACCTGAATACCTCCACAAAGACCGCCGGATGGTTCTGGTGACGTACGATCAGATTGGATTCCTGAAAACCGTCATGCACCTCTGCTATGTCTCCCAACCGCACGACCGTACCATCACGGCCACTGAGTACAATGATGTCCTCAAAGTCCTGCTGATCATAGTTCTGACCGAGCGTACGAATCCGCACCTTGGATTCCCGCGTGTTCATGCTGCCCGCAGACAGGTCCAATGAGCTGCTCCGGATAATGCCGGCTACATCTTCAAGCGTCAGCCCCAGGGACCGGAGCCGGTGCTGCGGCACCTCCACCGAAATCTCATAATCCCGGATTCCGGTCACATCGACCTGGGACACCGATGGCAGCGCCGCCAACTCCGCCTCAATCTGGTAAGCCAGTTCCTTGAGGGTGCGCTCAGACACATCCCCATGCACAATGAGGCGCATCAGGCTCTGGCGATTGGTCATTTCCCGAATCGTTGGCCGTTCGGCGCTTATCGGGAAGGTCTGTATCTGATTGATGGCGGATTCAATATCGGTCATCGCCCGGGACATATCCGTGCCCGACTTCACCTCAATCCTTACCGATGCGATCCCCGGGGCCGCGGTGGACTTCACCGCGAGCACATCATCCAGGCCGCTGACCTCATCTTCGATCTTAGCGATGATTGATTCCTCAATCTCATCTGGAGTGGCCCCCGGATAGACCATGCTGACTTCAATATGGTAGAACGGTACCTCCGGCCACGCCTCTCGCTCCAGCCCGGTCAGGCCGATGATTCCGGCCGCGATAATGCTCCACATGAGCAGATTGGCGGCAACACTGTTGCTCGCCATATAGGCAATCGGCCCGGGTCTTTCGCCGCTAAGCACACCTCTTGAAGTCATTGCGCAAGGCCGGTCTCCGTCAGAACAAGCATGCCTTCCACGGCATACTGGATGCCTCCGGTAATCACGGTATCTCCGTCCGCCAGCGGACCGGTGACGAAGACACGATCATCCGCCCGCTGGAGCACCTCAACACGGACAATATGTACCGTCCCATCCTGTACGACCCATACTTCATGGTCAGGATGCAGGGCCGCACGCGGAAGGGTGTAAAACGGCTCCGCCGCAAGGCCCTCAATGGTAACCTCAACAAACTCACCCACAAGAAGGGGCGGAGCGCCAGCAGAAAACGGTCGCGGCACCCGGACAATTACGTCTACAGTCCGCGTTTGAACGTCTAGAAAGGCTTCAGCCCGGTCCACATAGCCATCACGCGTGTAGTGATTGGCCCCGTGCTGCAGGGTCACGGTGGCCAAAGCTCCAGGTATCCGATCGGTCGCCCAAAGGTTGGGAATCAGCGCAGCCTCCGTGTCGGAAAGCGGTACGACCACCTCGGCGGCATCCGAGGCAAACAGCTGGCCCACCGGCTGGCCAGCCATCACAATCTGACCCGCATCAACCTGCTCATGACGCACAATACCGTTGAAGGGAGCCGTTACCAACGTGCGCGAAAGTGCAAGTCGGGCACCGGCAAGTCGGGCTGAATCTCTGCGGACTGCGGCGATGGCCGCCTCAAGCTGCGGCTGCCGGAGCGTCAGAGGGCTCACAGCGGCATCATTGCGACCTTCGGCATACTGTTCATACCGGCTCCGAGCGATGGCGGCGCGCTGCTGCTCCTCCAGCAGCGCAACCCGTCGGGCGGCGAGGCCCGCTTCCGCTTCCTCCACCCGGTACGCGTAATCGTCCGGCTCAATCCAAAACAGCGGCTGGCCCAGGGTCACCTGACTGCCGCTCTTGAATTCCGCAGCCACCGAGTCCACCCGACCACCTACCTGTGGGGCAATGTTAATCTCTGCCGTGGGCCTTACGGTACCGGCACCGTAAACTGGAACAGGTCCGGTACCGACCGTGATGGTGGCGGTCCGGGCAAAGGGTCTCTGGGGCGGAGGTTCGGTCTGCACCGGATCCGGCCGCAGCAGGACCATGATCAAGGTGATAGCTCCGGCTGCAATGAGAATCATTCCGGCTATCAGCCAACTCTTGAAGCGGGACATGAGGCAAATCGGGCTTGGTCCAGGAAAGGTTACTCCGACGATTCAGGTCTATCCGCCGCCCATGCGCCGCCCAAGGCGCGATTCAGGGCCAGATGAACATTGCGCAAATCAAGATCGGCGGCCGCCAGTAAGGCCTGCGCACTGATGTGTGCCTGCCTTCCGGTGAGAAACTGACCGTAATTCACAATCCCCGCATTATACCGATCCTCCAGCAGTTCCTGCTGGGTTTCGGAATCCTCCGCCAGCATGTCAAGAAGCTCGTATCGCCGCTGGCTCGCCTTGAGCTGCAATAGGGCCGCCTCAACTTCACTTACGGCTGTAATTACAGACTGTCCGTAGCGGGCGGCAGCTTCATCCAGTTGTGCCCGCGCCAAAGCCAGCTGACTGCGGCGTCGGGATCTCTGAATCAGCGGCCCCGCCAGGTTCAGGCTCAGATTCCGGAACCACTGATCCACATCAAACCACTCTTCCGCACGGGTACCTTGGAATCCGATAAATCCCTGAAGAGCAAGGCGTGGCCACAGTTCTGCACGTCGCGCCCCGACAGCATGGCTGGCCGCATCCACGCGCAGCCTCGCAGCACTGACATCAGGGCGTTGCAGCAGCAGGTCCGTCTCAATCTGCTCAGGTACGGTGAGCAGGTCCTCTGGAGCGGTCATGGAATCGGGCAGGGCGATGGCCAGTTCCTCGCTGTAGCCCCCCAGCAGTGACCAAAGCCGCCCCTCCGCCTTTGCCTGCATGGCTTCAAGGCGCGACACAGCGGCTTCCGCACTCCGAAGCTGTCTGCGGGCGGCGTAAAGGTTGTCCAGTTCCGTGAGCCCTCGCTCGTATTCCGAGGTCGCAAGTGCGCTCAGCTCCTCGGCAACCCCAACGCTTTGCTGAGCCAAATTGCGCTGCGTGCGGAGGTTGACAATCTCAAAGTATGTGGAGATGGTTTCGGCGATTATTCCAATGCGGGCGGCCGCAAATTCTGACTCAGATGCAAGTTGCTTCGCCCGCGCGGATCGGGCATAGTTGCGGTTACGGCCCCAGAAATCCGCCTCATAAGCAAACTCAAGCCCTGCCGTGTATGTGGTCAGCCCCAAGCGGTCCGGCAGGGCAACTCCGGTGAGCTCCTCCAGCGAGCCGCCCAGCCCCAATTCATCCAGTTGTGCGCCTATACCGGCATTGGTGGGCGTACGGATGTCAACGCCGCTGGCTGAGGGCTCAGCCAACGGCCAGCGGGAAGCCCTGGCCAGTCGCGCCTCCATTCGGGCCTGTTCTACACGCGCAACCGCAGCCTCAAGATCAAGGCTGGATTCCAGTACCTCCTCGACGATCCGATCCAGAACGGTTTCACCGAAGGTATTCCACCAGGCACCTGTCTGCTGCGCGTTCACGCAAGGCGCGAGCACCCACGGGACAATCAGCAGTGCAATGCCGGTTTTTGCGAATTTCCAAGCTTGGGTTTGAAACCTCAAGACTGAGGCCGCCAGCGCGCAGGGGAGATCGCCATATCCGGCTGAGCTGCCTGCGGGTGGCCAGCCAGGGTCAGCCCAATTTCCGGCTGGCAGAGCCCCTGTACCGTGAAGGAATGCGGACATCACCTTATATGCGTGAACCACGGCGGCATTTGAACGACCATATCCGCGTCTGGAGCTGTTGAGCGTCTTGGATCCCAATATACCCATTTGCGTGCGTCGGTTAGCTCTGCGAGTATCTTGAATGGAAGTGTCCGGCCTCTGCGAAGGTGCCCTGACCTGGAAGACCGCAGGTGCTGTAGGTCGTGTCTGCCAGTCGCCTGTCTGAGTCAGGCCCAGACATAAGCCGGGAATCGGTATTTTGCGTGATTCACGGACCAACCCGGCCGGGGGCCGGACATGCAAGGCAGTGGAGATTCTGCGCAGCATCGCGGCCATGCGTGCACGGGTTGACGAACTTCGCGCAACGGGCCGTTCCCACGCATTGGTGCCCACCATGGGTGCGTTGCATGCGGGACATTGTGCCCTGATCCGCCGTGCACGCCGGGAGGCCGGGCATGTTACGGTTTCCGTGTTTGTCAACCCCACCCAATTTGGCCCGGGCGAAGACTACCTTCGTTATCCGAGGGACCTGGACGCGGACAGACAGCTGCTGGAGGGCCTAGGCGGGGTGAATGTGATTTTTGCGCCGGATGTGAATGAACTCTATCCCGGCGGGCGGGAGGCCCAGCGGGTTTGGGTGGACAGTCCAGGAATGTCTGCTGCACTCTGCGGACGGCATCGCCCGGGCCACTTCAGAGGGGTGCTGACCGTTGTAGCTAAGCTGCTGGCGATTTGCGAGCCCCAGTCCGCCGTATTCGGGCTCAAGGATATTCAGCAGTACTGCATGATACGGCGAATGGCTCAGGATCTCGCGCTACCCACACGCATCATCGGCATTGAAACAGTCCGTGAGCAGGACGGACTGGCCATCTCGTCACGCAACACGTTTCTGACAGAAGATCAGCGGGCCCAAGCACCGGCGCTGAGCCGGGCAGTATGGCTTGCCAGAGAGCTGATTGAGTCCGGCGAGCGCAGTGCGGCGGCCGTGGAAGAAGCCATGGAGCAGGCGTTAATCAAGGCGCCACTGGTCGAGCTGCAATATGCGGAAGTGGTGGGCGCAGAAACACTTGAGCCCGTAGCCGGGCTGGAGCCCGGCGAGAAAGTGCTGGCCGCAGTTGCCGTATTTTTTGACCGGATCCGTCTGATTGACAACGAAATTGTTCAGGTTCCGCACGTATGCTGAGTTTCCGACTTAAGCTGCTCGTGAATGCCGGGGTAGCCCTGGTCTGGCTCCTGCCGGCCTTCGGGCAGAGCGAAGAAACACTGTTCCCCATGGTTGACCGCAGCCGGTACGGTTTCATCAACAAAGCGGGAGAGGTTGTTATTGAGGCCAGATATGAGGGTGCCCAGATCTCTTCTGAAGGGCTGGCGGCCATAAGGCTGGGAGGATACTGGGGCTTTATCAACAGCGAAGACTCGATCGTCATAGATACCCGGTTTGACTCCGTGTATCCGTTTTCTCAAGGCCGTGCACGCGTGGAAATGGGCAGGGGTTGGGGGTTTATTGATCATTCCGGGGCACTGATCAATGATCGGTTGTTTTCGGCCGCGCTGGACTTCCATGGCCACTTGGCTCCAACGCGTTCCCCGGCCGGAACGGTAGCCGGACTGGAGCCCAACTGGGGCTACACCGGTCTGGATGGTGAGCTCGTTATTGATGATATGTTTGAACGGGCACTGCCGTTTTCTGAAGGTCTGGCTGCGGTTGAGAAAGTGCGCAAGGCGGTGATCGTCAGCCTCAACACCCGCTGGGGGTTTGTGGATTCTCTGGGCCATTGGGTGATTGAACCGCAATTCCATTCCGCCCGGAGTTTTTCCGAAGGATTAGCTCTGGTGCGCCTGGGTCGCCAGTGGGGATTTATAGCCCCGACCGGATCCATGATGCTTGAGGTGGACTACGATCAGGTGTTTTCGTTTTCAGATGGCCGCGCCCGCATTACGTCAGAGGGTTTGTGGGGCTTTATAGACCGTGAAGGTGGAATCGTAATCCCCCCTGTCTATGAGCGTGCAGATGATTTCTCCGATGGTCTTGCCTTGGTGATGACCGGTGGTAAGTACGGATTTGTGGATCCGGACGGGCTGGAGGTTATTCCCGCGGCCTTTGAGCGTGCGCGCTCGTTCACCGAAGGGCTGTCTTACGTAACGCAGGATGGACGCTCCGGCTATATCGGGCTTGATGGTCGGTGGATCTGGCGGCAGCAACCTGTGCCGCGTTAGGCATCCTTGCGGTCGTACGCGTCAATGATGGCTTTGACCAGGCGGTGGCGTACAACATCTATTCTGGAAAAGTGGACAAACGAAATGCCATCTATGTCGTCGAGCAGGTCCACCACCTCAACCAGGCCGCTCTGGTGCCGGTTGGTCAGGTCAATCTGTGTTACATCACCGGTAATGATTGCGCGGCTATTGACACCGAGACGCGTCAGAAACATCTTCATCTGTACCGCCGTGGCATTCTGGGCCTCGTCCAGAATCACGTATGCCGAATTGAGGGTGCGTCCACGCATGTAGGCCAGCGGTACGATTTCGATGGTGCGGTTGTCCAAATAGGTTTCCAGTTTGTCTCTTGGTAGAAACTCCTCAAGCGCATCATAGAGCGGGCGCAGGTAGGGATCAATCTTGTCTCGAAAATCTCCGGGCAGAAAGCCCAGCCGCTCGCCGGCCTCCACCGCCGGGCGGCACAGGATGATGCGCTTTACCCGGCGCGCTTTCAGGGCTGCCACCGCAAGGGCTACGGCCAGGTACGTCTTTCCGGTGCCCGCCGGACCGATGGCGAACACGATGTCATTCTGACCAACTGAAGCCACCAGTCGGGCCTGCCCCGGGGTCTTCGTCCGCACCATGCCCCCTCCGTTCGTGTAGAGGACCACATTGCCGAAAGCGTCGGGCGGCTCCGATACTTCCGCCGTGGTCATGTTGAGGACGGTGTCAATGTCGCGGCGGGTCACCCCGCCGTTGCGCCCGCCAATAGCAATCAGCTCGTCAAAGGTCCGCTGGATACGCCGAAGCATCGGGCCGGGGCCGCGAAGCCGCACTTCATTGCCGCGTGCCAGAAAGGTGGTCTCAGGGAATGCGGCCTCAATGCGCCGCAGGTGCTCATCGTGAGTACCGAAAAGAAAAAGGGGGTTGGTCTGGTCGAGCGTAAGTGTTTTTTCTTCCAACGGTGTAGCAGTCGAGTGAACCGGTGCCAAAAATGATCAGGGACTGCTTTTACTCGTATACGGTTCCATGGTGCCCGAATCCGCCGCACCGGCAGCTGGCCCTAATTGACGGGCAAGGCCGGCCGTTGAAGCCGCCGGCACCGGGTGCCTGTGGATCGGGTACGCAGCCGTGCAAATGTCTAACGCACAACTTACCGCCGGTAGCAATCATTGGGATCCGATGGACCGAATTTGTGGCCAGCTCTCCGGCCGAGTCTGCAGGCGTGAGGAGTCGGCAGATGGTCAGGACTGCCTGATGGTGTAGTGATGGTGCTGACTCCGATTCGGCTGGTTGTTGAATTCACCAAGATGAGTGGTGCGGGCAACGACTTTGTGGTGCTGGACAACCGTTTTTATCAGTTCTCGGGTGCTGAATTGAGCAAGATTGCCCAACAGATCTGCCCACGGCGGCACGGGATCGGAGCTGACGGGATTCTCGCCCTGGCCGAGGCGGAAGGGGGTGATTACCGGATGATCTACTACAATGCCGACGGATCAGAAGGAAGCATGTGCGGCAACGGGGCACGATGCCTTGCGCGTTATGCGCGCAATACGGGCCTCAACCGCGAGCATGTGGTCATCGAAACCGCCTCCGGCGCATATCCCGCCGACGTACCGGGCGACCCCACGGCTGATGTGTGCATATGGTTCAATAAGCCCAGCCGATGGCAGCCCGATTTCAAGCTGCAGGGCGTGCCGTACGAGGGGATTGCGGAGGTGCAATTCCTTTGGCCCGGTACGGAGCATCTGGTCTGCTTCACCGACTCTGTGAGCAGTGTGCCGGTACCGGTCCTGGGACCGGTCATCAGGTCCGACAGGGCACTGGCCCCCGATGGTGCTAATGTGAACTTTGTGGAAGTCGCCGGCACCGCCGCGTTGCGTGTCAGGACCTACGAAAAAGGCGTGGAAGCGGAAACGCCGGCCTGCGGGACCGGTGCGGTGGCTGCCGCCGCCACGGCCGTTTGGTCAAAACGCCTGAAAGCCGACCGCATCGCAGTCCACATGCCGGGCGGGGTTCTGCATGTGGGCATGTCAGATGAGGCGGTGTATCTGCAGGGGCCTGCCGTAACGGTTTACCGTGGATCGGTGGAGATTCCCCGCGCCTGGCTGGCGTGTTAGCACCAGATGAAACCGCAACATCCAGGTCCTGTATACTGTAGCAGGGTATTTGGCCGTTAACTTGGACAGCAGATGGGTGCCATAACACGAAACAGACTGTTTCTGATCGGACCGCTGCTGGCTATTCTTTTGATGGCTGCCGGTGGCTGTGGCAGCAACCCCAATGTGGAGGGGGCCAAGTTGGACCTCCGCAATAAGGACTATGCACGGGCCTTGGAGAATGTGAACAAGGCGCTGGAATCTGAGCCGGACAATCCCGAGGCTCTGTTTCTGAAAGGGGATGTACTGTCGGAGATGCTACCGGATGTCTTGGACAAGCGGGAGCGGGCTGATTATATCTATGCCATGGTGGGGGCATACCGGCGTGGCCTGGAGCTGGATCCTGCCTGGCCGACGCAGGTGACACGCAGGTTGTACGGCGTGTACCTGACCGAATTTAACTCCGGGATCGACACGTACAACCAGGCCGAGCAGTTGCCCGGGCAGGCCAGAGTGGATGCTTTTGCGGAGGCCGCGCGGCATTTTCGGAGTGCAACGGTGATATTTCCGGATTCCGGCGATGCCTACCTCAATGAAGCGGCCGCGTATTTCGGGGCCGGGCTCATGGGTGATGCCATTGATGCTTACGAGTCGGCACTGTCGGTGGGGCTTACGGACCGTGAGATTTACATCTACTTAGCGAAGACGTACGAACTGCTGGCCGAAGATTGGGCGGAAGATGATGATCGCTCCGACCATTACCGGAAGATGGCCGCGACGCTGGAGCTGGGTCTTGACCAGCACCCGGACGACCGGGAGCTGCGTGCAATGCTATTGAACGCTTACGTATTTGCGGATCAGGCCGGACAGGCGCTGAATTTTTACGCCCGTGAATTGCCCTCAGAGGGGGAGAATAAAGTATTTCTCTACAACTACGGCACCCTTATGCTTCAGGAAGCTGATTATGACGGAGCGATTGCGATGCTGTCCAGAGCGGTCAGTCTGGATTCCGCGTATGTCAACGCCCGATTTAATCTGGGGGCGGCCTATATCAATAAGGCGGTGGACATTGATGCCGATTATCGTGCGGTGGATGATTCGATCACCACCCAGCGCGGTCAGCTGCCCGCCTTCAGGATTTCCCGAATGGAGGCCCGCATGCGGGAGCTTCAGCAGCATAGACGCGGACTTTTTGAAGACGCTATAGAGCATCTGGAAATGGCCCGCATGCTCATTGAACGGCAGCAGAATCTGGGCGAAGTCACAGATGTTTGCCGAGCACTGTACCGGGCGTACGCGCAGATCAATGAAGGGGAAAGGGCCGAAGCGTTGACACAGTGCGCTACAAGCCAGTCCGGCCCGTAGGGACTCTCGGCGATGGCTGCATGAAGTTTGGCACCAAGGCTGTTCATGCGGGGCAGGTGCCGGACCCGGCTACGGGGGCGCTGATGATGCCTATCTATCAGAATGCGACCTTTGCGCAGAGTCGCCCGGGTGCGGTGCAGGACTATTCGTACGGCCGTGTCGGCAATCCAACGCGGGCCGCGCTTGAGTCAAATCTCGCCGCGCTGGAAAACGCCCGGCACGCGATAGCATTTGCCTCCGGTGTGGCGGCGGCGGACGCGATATTGCGCCGGTTGCAACCCGGAGACCGGGTGCTGGCCTCCATGGATCTGTATGGAGGAAATCGCCGGTTACTGAAGACCATGCATGAGCCTGTCGGGATTCAGGTTGAATTCGTTGACATGACGGATTTGCCGACAGTAGATCGCGCGTTGGCGCAGTCTGTTACCATGATTTGGATAGAGACCCCCACGAATCCGCTGCTGCGTGTGCTGGACATTGAAGCGCTGAGCTCGCTCGCTCGTGCGTGCAGTACGATGGTGGTGGTGGACAGCACCTTTGCTACCCCTTTTCTGCAGCGGCCGCTTGACTTGGGGGCGGATCTGGTGCTGCATTCAACGACGAAGTACCTGGGCGGACACTCCGATGTGATTGGCGGTGTCGTCAGTACCGACCGCGATGACTGGGCCGAACATTTGCGCTATCAGATCACCTGTACGGGCGCTGTTCCGGGTCCGATGGACTGCTTTCTGCTGCTTCGGGGCATCAAGACGCTCCATTTGCGGATGCGTCAGCACTGTGCTGGCGCGTGGCGCATTGCCTGTTGGCTGCAGGGTCATCCCTCGGTGAGCGCGGTGTACTATCCGGGACTTCCCGAAAACAGGGACCATGACACCGCCACTCGCCAGATGCGCGATTACGGCGGTATGCTGGCCTTTGAGGTCGCTGATATCTCGGCGCTTGATTTTAACCTGCGTTTACTTCGGTTCGCCGAGAGTCTGGGCGGGGTGGAAAGCCTGATAAGTCATCCGGCCACGATGTCCCATGCATCGCTGCCGGGCAGTGAGCGGGCCATACTCGGCATAACGGACGGACTGCTGCGCCTATCAGTGGGTGTGGAGGATGTGGAAGACTTGATAGAAGATCTTGCCCGCCTTCTGGCCCCGCTGGGAGCTACTGCTGGATCACGTCCCGCCTGAGGTCTTCGATCCTGGCGGCTTCCCGAAGCCCGGCAATGTAATCATTGACTACGCGGCGTTCCAAGCGCTGCTCCAGTTCCGTACGCAGGGCTTCCCGTTCGCTGTCGGACATATCAGGTGCTTCGTTGACATGGGTAGTGCGGATCACATAGGCTCCGTTTTCTCCTTCAATCACACCGGAATCCTCTCCGGCAGTCAGGCTGAGCGCGATACCGGCAAACTGCAGGTCACGTCCGATTCCGCTGATGATGGCTTGTTCAAATCCTACGGCGGCTGTTTGCGCAGGCAGGCCAAGTTGCGTAGAAAGCCCATCAAATCCCGCCACACTGTAGGCCTGCTGCATTCGGGCCATCTGCACTTCTTTCTTGGCTTCCAGTTCAGCCTGCTGGCGCGCTGCACTTTCCACCTCCTCCAGCGGACGAATGCCCTCCGGCTGGATGGTCGTTACGTGAACCACCAGAACCCAGTCATCCAATTCGATGATGGGGCTGATCTCGCCAACCTCGGCTGTTGCCAGAAAGTTCGGGATTGCCCGGCTGATGCCGTAGATCGGGATACTGATCTGCCCTTCCGACAGGGTCATGGGCTGGATTTCCACATTCCGGCGTTGGGCTTCTTCGGCAAAGCTGCCTTCTTCCTCGGCGTAGTACCTGAGATCTTCAAGCTCTTCCGTATTAGCATTGAGTGTTGC
This sequence comes from Bacteroidota bacterium, assembly GCA_028873925.1. Classification (GTDB taxonomy): domain Bacteria; phylum Bacteroidota; class Rhodothermia; order Rhodothermales; family Bin80; genus JAPPNA01. Next base: position 25,214 of record JAPPNA010000030.1, read on the forward strand.
GACGGACGCATCCAGGGAAAACGTGATACGGGCCACCTGAAGATCGCTGCCCGCGCGATGGGTGACTTCAATTAGGTGCAGTCCGAAGTTCGTCTCAACGGGTCCGACTACGCGTCCGATGGCTGCGCCGAACGCTGCATCCTCAAACGGTTTAACCATCGCCCCGGGACCGAACCACCCAAGATCGCCGCCGTTGCGGCCCGACCCCACATCATCGCTAACGTCGCTGGCCACCACGGCAAAGTCTTCGCCGCCGCGAACGCGTTGAAGTGCCTCGTTGATTTTCCGTCTGGCGGCTCCGGGATCGTCATCGTCGGTGCTCGCCAGAATATGACGGGCGCGCACGTTTGTATCGCTGGGCGGACGTGTTGCAATCACCTTGATGAGATCGGCCTGGTCGTCGACAACAACCGGGCCAAACACCTGTCCTGCCTCAGGCTCGGAGTCGCCTTCAAAGAGTAGGGCTGCGACCGATGGCGAATAACCGGAGGGTCCCAAGAATGAGGTCGACCAGTCAGTTTCGCTACCGCTGCGGGCTACAAACAGCGAGTCGTCAGCGGTCGTCTCAAATTCGGGACGCAGCCGCTCCAGCTCTCGCATAATGGCGAGTGTATCTTCGGCGGTCGCTACTTTTGACTTTACCGCCAGTTCCATGGTATAGAGCCGATTTTGCCGGTACTGATCGCTGTTTTCGTTGTACCAGCTCTCCACATCCTCTTCGGTAACAGTGACAGAATCATTCGGCACATCCGCGTAACGCAGGAAAAAGAACTCCGTGTCCGCTGTGCTGTTGCGCAGGCGGTGGGTGGCCTCCACTTCGGCATCATTGATGCGCGCGGTGGCATTAATGAGCTCATCGAATTTCTGATGCCGGCGATCCAGCCGGATGAATTGCTCAATCTGCACCCATACGGCTTCCTGGGTCGGATCATCAATGAAGCTTTGGAGCAGCTGTCTGTTGAGCGCGCCGCCTTCCGAGGAGAAATTGGCCTGGATAATCTGGTGGGGCTCTGGACCCAGAATCAGGTCGGTGATTTCTGCTTCGCTGACCTTGAGGCCCATGCGATCCATTTCATGCTCGCGAAGCTTGCTCTCCACCAGGAAATCAAAGGCCCGTTCCCGTTCAGCTTCCAGTTCAGCCGGGCTCACATCGCCTTCTGAAAACTGCCTGAGCTGGTCAAGCTGCGCCTGCAGCTGGCGATTGTAGACATCAAAGGTGATCGGATCGCCATCCACAATGATGACTTTGCTCAGGGGATCGATACCGATCGTGTCAAAAACGCCGGAATCCTGGAGTACCCAGAGCCCGCCAAATGAGAGTACGAGAATCCACAGGACAACGCCTGTGTTTTCCCGCATACGATTCATTGTACCCATAGCCTCGTACGGTGGCTGGTGCAGATGCGGAACTGATCAGGCTGCGGTGTCAACATGGACAAACTTACGGTCGCCGCGTCCGCTGGAAAAGCGCACCACGCCCGGTGCCTGCGCAAACAGCGTATCATCTCCGCCACGACCGACATTGGTTCCGGGGTGGATGCGGGTGCCGCGCTGCCGTACGATTATGCCGCCAGCGAGAATTTTCTGGCCGCCGTAGACTTTCACGCCCAGCATTTTGGGCTTTGAGTCACGTCCGTTCTTGGTTGAACCTACTCCTTTCTTATGGGCCATTTCGGGTCTTATCAGTTGAGGGTAAGCTGGCTGATTTGAATCCGGGTGTGCAGCTGCCGGTGGCCGCGCTTCACCTTATAGCGCTTGCGGCGCTTTTTCTTGAAGACGATGACCTTATCACCGCTGACATGGCCCAGCACATTGGCCTTCGCCTCGGCTCCGGGCACGCACGGGCATCCTACCTGGATATTGTCCCCATCGGCCCACAGCAGTACATTGGGCAGCACGATGGAGTCTCCCACAGCCGCATCGGGCTGGTACGGGATGTAGATCTGATCTTCCGGCGAAACCTTGTATTGCTTGCCGCTGATTTCAACAATTGCGTACATGAATATCAATTCTCTGCTTAGGGAGCGCCTCGGGCGCGAGAGATCAGCACATTAGAACAACTGCAGGTCTGTAAGGTTTCCCGGATCCGGGTAGGAATTCTTGAGGATGAACCTGATCCATCCCGACACCGGAGAGGTGCTCCGGTGCGGCAAAGTGCTGTGTATCGGCCGCAATTACGCGAAGCATGCCGCCGAAATGAACCACTCGGTGCCATCGGAGCCCGTGGTATTCCTGAAGCCCTCTACCGCGCTTGTGTCACCGCCGGATCCGGTAGTCTTGCCTGCGCTGAGCGATAGCGTGCATCATGAAGCGGAGCTGGTGGCCCTGATTGGTCAGCGGTGCCGGAATGTGGCAATTGTGCGGGCATTGGATTATGTGGCCGGTTATGCGGTCGGGTTGGACATGACCGCGCGGGATTTGCAGGCGACCGCCAAGAAGAGGGGGCATCCGTGGAGTGTGGCTAAGGGATTTGACACGTTTGCCCCGCTGGGATCGTTTGTTTCATCGGGTGCAATTGCAGATCCGCAAAACCTGATGCTCCGGTTGGAGGTGAACGGGGATACGCGGCAGCTGGGGCACACCGCGAACATGATTTTTGATGTGGCGACGCTGGTAGCTTGGTGCTCTACGGTATTTACCCTGGAGCCTGGAGATCTTCTGTACACCGGCACCCCGGATGGCGTGGGACCGGTTGATTCAGGGGATGCTCTGCGTGTAACCTGTGCGCCCTTGCCTGCGCTGGAGATTCGCGTCGCGTAGCATGGCCTGTCGGGTGGACCCAGCCAATGCGGCAACGCCCGAACGCGCCCTCAATGCGCCCGAAATCACGTACTTGGATCGTGGTGGATTCTGGAGCAAGACCGCTCATGTCGTCGGTAGTTGTGACGGGGCGTGGAACACCGCAGGTGATAAGTCGTGTTTGCCAGAAAAAGCCAAATTTCGGAATTCCGAGGGTGCGGCGGCC
>JAPPNA010000059.1 GCA_028873925.1 Bacteroidota bacterium
ATCCACCTCAAAAGGTTTTACTAGGCCATAACTTGGGGTAAGGGCAGGGCTTGGCGGCAATCGGGTCAGCATCCTGCAGCAGAGTGTGGGCGTTGCGGATGTATCCGAGTTAAGCCCGGATCACAGCCCGGCAGTGGAGGCGCTCTTGGCGGACCGCATTGAGGTGATACGGGGACCGGCCACGCTGCTGTACGGCAGCAGTGCGGTCGGAGGTTCCGTAAATGTCCTTGACGGGCGCGTTCCAGCGGAACGTCCGGTCAGCGCCCTGACCGGCACGATCATAGCCAGGGGCGGCACGATCGCGGAAGAACGGACGGCGGCGGGCAAGTTCTCGGGAGGCATCGGAAAGCTGGCCTGGAGGCTGCAGGGCGTAATTCGGGAGGCGGGTGACATGGGAGTTCCTACACATACGCCTGAGGACGACCACGATGATCACGACGAGGATCACGACCACGACGATGAACACGACCACGATGACGAGGACCACGATGAGGATCATGACGAAGACCACGACGAGGAGGAAGCAGGCCCGATCAGTGTCATTGAAAACTCAAGCGTCTCACTGAACACCGGTTCGTTTGGGCTTTCCTGGATCGGGCGGCATGGCTTTGTTGGTGCTGCGGTTTCGCTGCATGGCACCGAGTACGGCGTGCCGGGCCATGAGCATGCTCATGAAGAGGAAGAGCATGAAGGGGAAGAGCATGACGAAGAGCACCATGAAGAGGAACACGAAGATGAGCATGCGCACGAAGAGGGCACGCATGTGGACATGCGAAGAACCGCGTTCGATCTGGCGGGAGAATGGCGTCTGGCCCACCGTATACCGATGCTGACGGCCGTTCGCACACGCCTTGGCTACACCGACTATGAACACGACGAAATAGAAGATGGCGCTGTGGCCTCCAATTTTGCAGTTGATAACATAGAAGGGCGAATTGAGCTGGACCACCTGCTGTCGGATCAGACCAAGGGCGTATTAGGGGTGCAGGCCAGCTCTGGAACCTTGGAGACCTCGGGTGAGGAGGCCTACATTCCGCGTACAAGTACCGCGCGCGTCGGCCTCTTTATACTGGAGCGTTACGACACCGGGCCGGTCGGCTTTGAAGCCGGGGCGCGATTTGAGTTCGCATCCATTGAAGCGGACACCGAAGGACAAACGCGGAATTTCTCCGGCCTCAGTCTAAGCACCGGCGTGAATCTCAAGCAATCTGAGCGGCTATCGGTATCGTTATCGGCAGCCCGTTCTGTCAAGATTCCAGATGCTGCAGAGCTGTTCTCCAACGGCGTACATATAGGCACGGGGGCCTTTGAAATAGGCAATCCGGACCTGAAGGCGGAATCAGCCCTCAGCGTGGACCTTTCGGTGCAACTCGAAAATGGCCCCATGGACCTTACCACCACACTGTACAGCAACAGGTTTAGAGACTTCATTTACCTGCGCGATACGGACGAGGAACGCGAAGGCTTCCCGGTCTATCAGGTATCCCAGGGGACAGCGCGCTTCCTCGGGTTTGAGGCCGAAGCAGATGTGGAATTGCTGCATGGAGATGCGCAGCATCTTGCGGCCCATCTGTGGACGGATTACACCCGGGCCACACTGGTGCAGGACGATGAACCCCTGCCGCGGATTCCTCCGCTGCGCCTGGGGGCCGGACTTTCATTTGATCGTGGCCCGCTGGCGGCCAAACTGTCGTACAAGCGCGTGCGTGCCCAGGAAAGAATCGCAACGCATGAAGAGGAAACCGAAGGCTACAACATGCTGGACGCGTCGCTCCGGTATCGGTTGTTCCTGGGCCAGACGGTGCACAATTTCACGCTGCAGGGATCAAACCTGACTGACGTACTGGGACGCGTGCATACCTCCTTCCAGAAGGAGCTGATTCCATTGGCGGGCCGGGACATCCGGTTGACCTATCAGATGACGTTTTAGGCGGTGCGGGTTGGCTTGGTCCAGGGCAGACCGGCAGCCCTCCCAGCCAAGCCGGTCGGGCAAGCGAATACCGATGGACCGACCGGATTCCAGGCCCCGATGCCTTTGGAAAGGGCTGGACCCTTTCAGGCGGAATTTTTGACAATGTGCTATTCGGCAGCAGCGATGGGCTGGGCGTTGTGGCGGCCGTACCCCAGCAGCTCCAAGACTCCACTGCCGCCGGGGGAGTCCACGAGCTTAAGTGCGACGCAGATGGTACGCGTATCATGCAGTTTACGGCGGAATTTCCGTCCTAGGCCTGTCACCGTGGAACCAGTGCGTGTCTGCCCCGCCGGACACCCCGCCTGTTATGTCCGCATCCAAGCCGATCACAAGAAGCCGCGCCTGGCGCACACGGGCGTATGCACACCTTCTCGCGGCCACCATCAGGAGGGGTTGTAAGGAGAGCGACATGACATCCTGGATTTAGAGGACAGCAGAACCGGTCGGCATTACTATCTGCAATTTGTGCGTATATTTGCGGCAGCCGATTCAACCATGCCCCTCTACAATCCCAGAGTTCAGGCGCTTGTGCTGCTAGGCGTATTCTTGGCTGGAGGCATTTTCAGCCCGCTGGCTCACAGAATCTCGCATCATTCGCACGCGCACCATCAGCCGGCATCGGGGCACGAAAGGGCGCTGGGTCTTCATCTTGGCGTACCATCGGACACGTTTGAGGAAACCTGTCAGCAGTGCCTTTGGCATCAGTCTGCACCATCTGGAAAACATCCGGTCGTTCCGGCTGGCGTAACTGCCGAGTCAACTGTTTCGGCCCGGCAGGGAATCAGGCTACAGTGTACCGCGTCGGGTCAGCAGGCGCGCGCCCCACCCGCCCGGCTCTCCTAAGGGCGACCCGTATACGGGAGTCCAAAACTCATTTCTGGGCCGCAGCCGTTTGGCTGGTGGGCTCATGCTCCCTGATCTACAAGCTTTACCTAATGAAAAAAATAATTTTCACCTTGTGTTTCCTGGTAGTGGGCAGCTTGGCGTATGCGCAGGAAGACCCGCATGGGGATTTACAAGGAACGGTCGTTAATGCGGCAGGCACGCCGGCGGCCGATGCGCAAATTCGTGTCATTGGCCTTGGAAGAGTCGTTCGCGCCAATGAATCTGGCCAGTTTGTGCTGGAAGATGTCACTCCGGGCCTTCGCGTGGTTGAAATTGTCAGCCCCCGATGGGGCAACAACATGATGGAGGTCCAAATTGTGGCTGGTGAGACGTATCAGGCACAAATCACGGTGTACAGGACGTATCACATGGATGACCTGGTTATCACGGCCGGATCGCTGGTTCGATCTCGGACCGAGGCTATCCGACCGACCAATGTGCTCGCGCACGAAAGCCTGACAGACGCAGTCTCCACTACGCTTGGAGCCACCTTGGATGGGCTACCGGGCATTGCATCCACCTATTTTGGCCCGGGTGCCGGACGTCCTATCATTCGCGGGCTCGGTGGCAATCGGGTCAGTATTTTGCAGCAGAATGTGGGTGTGGCGGATGTATCCGAATTAAGCCCCGATCACAGTCCGGCTGTAGACGCGCTCTTAGCAGAACGCATAGAGATTATCCGCGGGTCTGCAACGCTGCTGTACGGCAGCAGCGCGGTAGGCGGTGCCGTGAATATTCTGGATGGACGCGTGCCTATGGAACGTCCGGCCAGCGCATTTTCCGGCACGATCACTGCAAGGGGCGGCACGGTCGCCGATGAGCGGACAGCTGCAGCGAAGTTAAGCGGAGGCATTGGCAAACTGGCTTGGAGGTTGCAGGGCTTGATCCGCGAAGCGGGTGATATGGGTGTACCTACGCACACGCCGGAGGATGATCATGATGACCACGACGAGCATGAGGAGGAGCACGAAGAGGGTCATGACGAAGAGGAGCACGAAGAAGAGGAAACTGGCCCTATCAGTGTTATAGAAAACTCAAGCCTATCCTTGAACACCGGTTCATTCGGGCTTTCATGGATCGGGCGCCATGGCTTCATCGGCGCAGCGGTGTCGCTGCATGGTACCGAGTATGGCGTACCTGGTCATGAGCACGCACATCATGAACACGAAGGCGGGGACGATCATGATCACCATGAGGAAGATCATGACGAGGATCACGAGGAAGATCATGACGATGAAGTGCACGATGAGGGTGTGTATTTGGACATGCGAAGAACCAGTTTGGACTTAGCAGGGGAAAGGAGATTTGACCACCTGCTGCCGATGCTGGATGCAGTACGAGCCCGTTTCAGCTATACCGATTACGAACACGACGAAATTGAAGACGGGCGGGCAGCCTCCAATTACGCGCTGGAAAGCATAGAAGGGCGAATTGAGCTGGACCACGCACTGTCTGATCAGTCAAAGGGCGTATTCGGGGTGCAGCTCAGTACCGGGACCTTGGACAATACGGGCGCGGAGGCTCTGATTCCGCACTCAAGCACAGGAAGAATCGGACTCTTCATTATGGAGCGGTATAATACCGGGCCGGTCGGCCTTGAGGCCGGGGCGCGATTTGAGTACGCATCTATTGAAGCGGATACCGAGGGACAGGCGCGGAATTACTCGGCCTTCAGCGTGAGCACCGGAATTAACCTAAAGCAGAGCGACCGGTTGGCGGTATCGCTTTCGGTGGCTCGCTCAGTAAAGATCCCTAATGCAGAAGAGCTGTTCGCCGGTGGGGTCCATGTGGGTACCCGATCCTTTGAAATCGGCAATCCAGACCTGAAGACTGAATCAGCCCTCAGCATGGACCTGTCGGTGCATATGGAGAGAGAGCCCATTGGTCTAACGACCACGCTGTACAACAACCGGTTCAGGGATTTTATTTTCCTGCGGAACACTGACGAAGAAATGGAAGGCTTTCCGGTCTATCGGATTTCGCAGGGAACTGCGCGCTTTTTGGGCTTTGAAACCGAAGCAGATGTAGATCTGCTGCAGGGAGATGCGCAGGATCTTTCGGTCCATGTGTGGACTGATTACACCCGAGCCACACTGATGCAGGACGACGAGCCTTTGCCGCGCATACCGCCGCTGCGTCTGGGTGTCGGACTCTCGTTTGATCGCGGCCCGTTAGCGGCTAAGCTGTCGCTAAAGCGTGTGCGCGCCCAGGCGAGAATCGCGCCCTTAGAAGAGGAAACAGATGGCTATACCATGCTGGATGCATCGCTGCGATATCGGATTTTCGTTGGCCAGACGTTGCACAGCTTCACGCTGCAGGGCTCAAATCTGACCGATACACTGGCACGCGTGCATACCTCATTCCAGAAGGAAGTGGTTCCGCTGGCGGGCCGGGACATCCGACTGACATATCAGATGTCGTTTTAGGTGCGCCGGGGTGGCCCAACAGGCAGCCGGCTGGCTGCCTGACGCAGCCTACTCGCCCGGGCCAGCGAATGCAGTTGGCCCGGGCGAGGCCCACAGCCCAATGCGGGCTGTCTAGAACATTTCAACGGAGACTTTGAGCGCGGTGGTATCAAGCTCAATCACCCGCTGATCGTCGCTCAGACGATATTCCACAATCTCTTCCGGCAATATTTCACGGGGCGTGTTCATGCGGAACAGCGTGTCTGCCACCACGTGCCAGTCCTCCACGGTCAGGTGTACCGTGGCAGCTCCGTCCTTGGCCACCATGGGCGCGTACTGAAGCACTTTATTGAGGTGGTTGATGCCTTGCTTCTGATGCAAATTCGGATCCATTTCCAGATGTGTATCTTGTCGGGATGAGACCCGCAAACAGCCGAGCCTAGCGCTACGTTCCGCTGATGCGCCTGTATCTTGACCTGCTGCGTCATGTTGTGGATCATGGACTGCCGCGAGGAGACCGTACCGGCACCGGAACGCTCAGCGTTTTCGGCTATCAGATGCGGTTTGATCTGGCGGCGGGGTTTCCGTTATGTACCACCAAACGCGTCTGGTTCCGGGGCCTGACCTGTGAAATGTTGTGGTTTCTTTCGGGCTCAACCAACATTAAACCCCTGGTTGACCAGAACATATCAATCTGGACTGACTGGCCTTTGCGACGCTGGCTGGAGGACTCAGGCCGGTCTGTTCCGCGATCAGATTCGCAGCAGTGGTTGGATCTCAAGAGAAAGTTTGAGGGCCGGATACGGGCGGATGGGGAGTTTGCCAGCAGCTTTGGTGATTTGGGGCCGGTATATGGCCATCAGTGGCGCAATTTCGGCGGTATTGACCAGCTGGCCGAAGTTGTTGAAGCCATTAGGGATAAGCCGAACAGCCGTCGGCATATTGTCAGTGCCTGGAATGTCCCCCACATCGGCGCGATGGTGCTACCGCCCTGCCACATGTTTTTTCAGTTCTATGTCGGCAGCTCGCGCCTGTCGTGTCAGTTGTATATTCGTTCCAATGACCTTTTCCTGGGGGCACCCTTCAACATTGCCCAGTACGCATTGCTGACGCACCTGGTCGCCGACCAGACCGGACTTGAGCCCGGGGAGTTGATCTACACCATCGGCGATGCCCATGCGTACCTGAACCATCTGGATCAGATTGAGACGCAACTGCAGCGCCAGCCCTATCCGTTGCCGCAACTCAGAATCAAACGGCGGGCACCGACCCTGTTCGATTACTGCTACGAAGACATTGAGCTTATTGGCTACCATCACCACGCCCCAATAAAGGCACCCGTAGCCGTGTAGTGGGCTCCAATCGGACGTTTCCAAGGCTTGTCAGCGTAGTACGCGTTCAATCAGCAGAACAGTCGGCATTATCATGACAAATTTATTTGCCGTTACGGGAGCTAATTTCTGAGCAATCATGCGGAATCGTTACACGCCTGTAGGATCAGTTGACGGACACCACCGTAGAAGCGGTAACATCGGTACTGAATCATGGCAATTCCCTTGCTGGATGCAGCGCGTCATATGTGCGAGCGTTCTGGATGGACCCTGACACAGCTAAGCCTGCACAAACTGCTCTATGTGGCTCAAATGTATCACTTGTGGAGGTACAAACGCCCGCTTGTGGATAATCAGTTTGAGGCATGGGAGTTTGGGCCGGTAATCCCTGAGCTGTACCATGAACTGAAGAGATTCGGGAGCAAGCCGATAACCAATGTGTATCGTAGTTGGCGGTCAATTCCCGCGGGGACGGAGCGGGATACACTGGACAGGGTGGTAGAGGACTTGAGCGACCTAAGCGGGGCTCAATTGATTGGAGTAACTCATTGGAGCGGGGGAGCATGGAGGAAGAACTACGTGAGGGGAGCCAGACACGTGGTCATACCCATGAAGGATATGATTGACGAATGGGAGAAGCGTCGGGACGGGGTGGCGGCTGCGGAGAAGGCTGATGGGTGAAGGTGCACGCGAGGATGACGTTAGGCGGGCGGTGCTGCAGGGTCAGGACACACCAGATCTTGAGATTCACAAGGCGGAAAAGGGCGCACACGATGCAGATGCAGAATCCGGGTCTGTGTCAGATATCACCACACTCACGGGCGGGATCATCCGGTATTTGTTTGAACCGCTCTCCTATCGGACACAGCAGTTACTGAGGAGGATCATCATCGGCTGCGCTGTATCCATAGGATTGGTCTTCACAATTTCCTTCGTAATTGCACGGCTAGTGAGAATTGTAGAGCACTTGACTAGTCTTTTCGGGTAGTCGGCATTCCTGGACGAAGCGAGGGTGTCCCAATTGGGCTTCCCATATGGCCTGAATGCCGATTGGGTTACGGAACCCAAGCTTCTTTGGATAGCGCGTGTTGATTGAGCGCAGGAATTCCAAGGACTGGCTTCTGAGAGCCCGCATGCATGGAGAGCAGGTTCAGACTGATACCCGACGAGGGGCAGCTTTTGGCGAAAATGATGGTGGGCCCTACGGCTTTGAAGGGCTCGCGTGGATATTCAGATGAACGTGGCCGCCCATTCAGATTTGTTTTGCCCACCCCCGGGGCGCTGTCGCAGCCGCCGACAGGGCAGACCGACCCACGCGATTCAAAGCAACAGAGGGTCCTTGCTCGCAGGCGGACTGCCCAGGATGGCAGTGAAAGTGTTGCTCATCGTTCTAGTCAGATCAAACAGATCCGCCATAGTGCAGGCACGGCTCAATGAGACCCAAATCCGACACAAAGATCAACGCATCTGCGTTTACTGCGGCGTTTCTCCCGGCCGCAGTCAACGCGGGGTGCCTATGCCGCGCATCCGGTTGTTGCTGTTTCGTGTTTCGCTGCCAACACCCGAAACGCCGCGTCACGCCAAGAAACCACCCCGGTTTCAAAACCACCGCTCTAATTGCCGCCAAACTGTGATCATCGTGAAGAGGCCCCGATACGGTGGCCAGGATCGGCAACTCGCGGCCATAGTGTAGAAAGGCACCAGCCGAAATCTGGGAAATCGGGATCAGCCTCCCCGTTCCGCCAGCAGACACAGCCCGTGAAATTACGGGGTTCTGAAGCGCAGATGCCTAGAACGGAGATTCCTCCTCATATTCGGGAGGCGGTGTACCATCAAGCGGCTGGTTGGCGAACCGTGCGAACTTGCTGACAAAGGCCAGCTTTATCGTACCGATCGGGCCGTTACGGTGCTTGCCGATGATGATCTCAGCTCTCCCTTCCGTGGGAAGGCCATCATCAAATTCAGCAATCTTGTACAGCTCCGGACGGTAGATAAAGGCGACCACATCGGCATCCTGCTCAATTGAGCCACTTTCCCGCAAGTCCGAAAGAAGAGGGCGCTTATCTATTTTGCTGCGCGTCTCCGGTGAGCGGTTCAGCTGACTCAAGGCCAGGACAGGGACTTCCAGCTCCTTTGCCAAAGCCTTAAGCGATCGCGAGATATGCGCAATTTCCTGCTCCCTGTTCTTGGGGTTGTTGCCGTGCATCAACTGCAGGTAGTCCAGAATCACTAATCCGATGTCGTGTTCCGCCTTCATGCGACGGCATTTGGCGCGCAGTTCAAGCACCCCCAAGGCCGGCGTATCGTCAATATAGATGGGTGCTGCGGACATGCGCGAGGCGGCATCAACAAGTTTTTGAAACTCATGACCTTGCAGCCGGCCGGTACGGGCTCGTTGGGCGTTGACTTCCGCTTCGGCCGTCAGCAGGCGCTGGACGAGTTGCTGAGAGGTCATTTCCAGCGAGAAAATGGCACAGGGGGTTGGGTTGTCTCTATGCATGGCCGCATTGCGTGCACAGCCCAAGGCCAGGGCCGTATTGTGGACACACACATCGGCCGCCACGAAATTGTGCGTGCCCTCCACGGTCAGATCAAAGACCGGACGCTCGCCGGCAAAGGTGATGGAAGTGATGGTGTCAAACATGATGTGGCGGGCAGCCGGGTCCGGGTCCGCATGCAGCTTCCGGTGCCATGTCGGATCCTCCACATGCACGCGGCAGCTCTCACCGCGGCCCGCAAGGCGCGATACGATTCCAAAACGGAGCAGCAGATGGGCAAACTGCCGCGCAGCCGTTGTTGATCCCAGTCGTACCGCCGTACCTGCCTCCAAAATCCGGTCAATCAGCTTGGCGATGTTCGCTCGCCGCAGGGTAAAGACCCAGGAGGGCAGCGTCCTCAGCCGCGGAGGATGGACCAGGGTGTCTCCTACTGGCAGAGGGCGCAAGGCACGTTGCGGATTCAGGAGCGCCTCAGCCAAGCAGGAAAGCGCACCAGGCCGGGCAGACCCGCTTCCGAACACCGGCAACCGCCGCGGCACGGCAATCTCATCCCCTACGTCCAGACGAAACAGCTCACGCCATCCCTGCCGGGTCAGAAACGGATGGGACTGGGTGGTGTTGACCTGACGGCCGAGTGCCGTTTCCACCGTGAAGACCGGCTTTTGCCCGTTGTTGATGAAGGCGGATGGAGTAGTCACCTCAAAACGTCCAGATGGCCCAAGGGTCAGGAGTTCCGCCTGCCTGCGCGCGCAAATGTGAGCAATGGATTCTATGCGGCCATCAGCAAGCAGAATGGGCGTTTCGGCATCAACACACTTGCCCATAGATGGCCGGGCCGCCAGGATAATCAGGTCGGACTTTTGCCACCCGCCGGTGAGCCTGTCCAGATCAGCAAACCCACTGGGGACTCCGGTAACTTCGGTCGATCGGTTTAGCAGGGCCTCCCAGTGCGTGATCACATTGTGTGTCAGAGATTTGAATTGCTTGGCCCGCCTTCGCACCTGTGTTTCACTGATGGAGAAGATGGCCTGCTCCGTCTGCTCCAGTAGGTCAAACACGTCAATTCCCGGATCAAAGGCTTCAGCCACCCGGGCGCGCAGGACCGCAATCAGCTGCCGCAGTACAGACTTTTGAACCAGCAGGCGTGCATGGTGCTGGATGTTGGCCGAAGAGGTCACCTCCCGGGAGAGATCTATAAGGTAGAATTCCTCAACAGTGTCAAGTACCTTGCGGCGTCTGAGCTCCTGGGTCACCGTAATGATGTCTATCCCCTCGTCGCGCCGGAAGAGCTCACATATGGCCTCGTATATCTTCTGGTGCTTCGGCACAAAAAAGGCATCCTGTTCCGGGAGCACTTCAATGACCTGCGATACGGCCGCTTTATCAATGAGCATGGCACCCAGCACACTGCGTTCTACATCCGGGGCCTGGGGCGGGACGAGGCCAGAGGTGCTTTCAAAGGCCTCCGCCTCTACATGACCGTATTCCATCATCAGGTTGCCCGGTTGAGGGCCTGGTAGCAGCGCTGAAACATCTGCAGATCTTCCCAGGCGGGACGCTTCCAGCGGGTGTTTCTTAGCAGGGCCGCCGGGTGATATGTCACAAACAGGGGCACACCATAAAAATCATGCGCGCTCCCCCGCATCCCTTTCAGCGGCAGATCTGATTGCAGCAGTCCTCTGCCAGCATGCCGCCCAAGACAAAGTATCAGCAGCGGGCGGATGAGCGCCAGCTGCTGATACAGTATAGGGATATGCGCGGCAATTTCTTCTGGACTTGGATCCCGATTGCCGGGCGGGCGTGTCTTGAGAATGTTGGTTACAAATACGTTCTGTCGGTCCAGATCAATGGCCGCAAGCATTTTGTTGAGCAGTTGTCCGGCCCGCCCCACGAACGGCCGTCCCATCTGGTCCTCACGGGCACCGGGGGCTTCACCAATGACTACAATCCGGGTCTGAGGATCGCCATCGCCAGGTACCGGGTTCTGCCGGTCCGCGTCTATGGGCACCAGTTGAGTGCGGGCCACATAGTCGCCGATTTCATCAAGCGAGGTCAATCCGAGTACCGGATGGCCCTTCGGAATGAGCGCCCGCATTTTTTCCGCGAATAACATTTGCGGGATGAGAGGTCCGTGCAGTCCGATTTCTTGGGTAATCAGGTCGCGCAATTCTCCTATAAGTGGGTCGGTGGCCAACATGGATATCCCTGATACCCGTTTGCGGCCCGTTTGGCCCGAAAAACGAGGAGTTATTTATGCCCCGTTTTTCCACAGACTTATCCACCGGCCAGAATCCGGTCCAGAAGGGCTTCTGCCACCTCCTCCTTGGGCATCGTGTCCAGCGCATGAGACGAGCCATCCCGGCCGATAAGGGTGACACGATTGGTACCGGTGCCGAATCCGGCACCGGGCTCATTGATATAGTTGAGCACAATCCAGTCAAGATGCTTGTCAGCCAGTTTTGCCCGGGCCCGGGCGAGGCCATCTTCCGTCTCCATGGCAAAGCCGACCAGCACCTGATCATCGCGCCGGTGCCGACCCAGTTCCGCGAGAATATCTGAGGTGCGTCGCAGCCGCAGCGTCAGCTTCGCGTCGGCTTTGCGGAGCTTAGCGGATGAAGGCTCAGCGGGGGTGTAGTCAGCCACCGCGGCGGCCATAAACACGTAATCCGCATCGCGATTGGCCATAACTGCTTCGTACATTTCCGCCGCGGTGGATACATCCACGCGCCGTACACCGCTCGGTGTGTTGAGCAGGGTGGGACCGGTGACCAGGGTGACCTGGGCACCTTGGCGGACCAGGGATTCCGCCAAGGCGAATCCCATCGTACCGGTGGAATGATTCGTAACGGCGCGTACCGGATCAATGGGCTCGCGTGTCGGACCCGCCGTAACCAACGCCCGTCTGCCGCGCAGCTTTCCGGGAACGAGCTCCGTGATGCGCGAAACAATATCCGGCAGGTCTGGAAGCCGTCCGAGCCCGACCAAGCCACTGGCCAACTCACCGTACACCGCCTGCATTACCTGGTAGCCGAGACCCTGCAGACGTTTAAGGTTGGCCCGTACGGCCGGATGCATATACATATCATGATCCATTGCCGGACAGATGAGCACCGGGCAATGTGCCGCGAGGGCCGTGGCAGTCAGCATTGAATCGGAAAAACCGTGGGCCAGCTTAGCGATGGTCTGAGCCGTGGCCGGGGCAATGACATACAAATCCGCCCAGTGTCCAAGCGTAATGTGTTCGGTCCAGGTGCGTTCGGCCTCGTCATGAAATATCTCGGTCAGGACGCGGCGTTGGGAGAGGGTGCCGAGCGTCAGCGGACTGATGAATCGCGCGGTGTCCGGCGTAGTGAGTACCTGTACTTCACAGCCAGCCCGCCGCAACAGACGGACAAGCTCGGCGGATTTGTAGGCGGCAATACTGCCGGACACGCCGAGCAGCAGGCGCTTTCCCTCCAAGCCGCTGATGGGCAAAGTGTCGCTCATGATTCTAGGAAGTCACCAACCAGATTGACTGCCGTACGGGCGGCCTGTTCCAGGTCGTCGTTGACAATCACTGCATCAAACCGGTCAATGTACCGCAATTCTTCCGATGCCCGCGCAAGGCGCGCCTGCAATGACGCGCCTGATTCCGTCCCGCGTGCCACCAGCCGCTCACGCAACACCTCCAGAGACGGAGGCGCAACAAAAATGACCAGCCGGTCATCCAGCCGGCGCAGCCTGCACGCGCCCACAACATCCACATCCACGAGCACCGGAGGGCCCGAGCCTTCAAGTTCCGATCGCGGTGTTCCATAAAACCGCCCCGGGTAGACTTCTTCATACTCAAAGAGGGCATCTGCAGCCATCAGGTTGCGGAATCGCTGCTGCGAAACAAAGAAATAATCCTGCCCGTGCACCTCACCCGGTCGGGGCGGCCGGGTAGTAACCGAAACCGCATAGTGCAGTGCGGGAAACGCACCAAGAATTCGGCGGACCAAGGTGGTCTTGCCAGCCCCGCTAGGGGCGGTAACCGCGACGATTCTGCGAGTCCCCATCATTGCACGAATGAGTCAGCGGGAAATGGCAATCACTCACCAGGGGCAGGCAGCCGGTTGTGGGTCATTTTATGGCGGAGAGGGAGGGATTCGAACCCTCGGTACCCGGTCAGGGTACACTCGCTTTCCAGGCGAGCCCGTTCAGCCGCTCCGGCACCTCTCCTAGATTTCCAGTATTTCCGCCTCTTTGCGGCGGCTAGTTGCGTCAATTTGTTCAACGTACCGATCGGTCCGCTTCTGCAGTTCCTCTTCGGCATGGTATCGCATGTCTTCAGATAGGTTTTCGTCTTCCTGGGTGGACTTAACCTGATCTTTGGCATGGCGACGAATGTTGCGCACCGCTACTTTGGCCTCTTCGGCCAGCCGCCGGGCGCGCCGGCAAAGGCTCTGGCGGCGGTCACCGGACAGAGGGGGGACCGGTACGCGAATCAGCAGGCCATCATTGGACGGATTCAGGCCCAGATTCGCGCTCTGGATCGCCTTTTCAATCGCACCCATAGCCGACTTATCCCAGGGTGCGACCACCAGCAGGTCCGGTTGGGGCGCTGAGATGGTGGCCACCTGATTAAGCGGCGACCGGCTGCCGTAATACTCCACCCGCACGGTCTGGAGCATGGCAGGCGTAGCGCGGCCGGCCCGAATGGCACTCAGCTCCTTACGCAGATGAGCCAAGCTTTTTTCCATATGCTCTTCCGCATCCAACAGGATGATCTCAAGAAGCTCATCCAACATGGTTATTCCCAGTAAACGCTTGTGCCCGCCGGCTCTCCGTGCAGTATACGTAACAATTGGCCTTGCGTATGCAAATTGAAGACGATGATGGGCAGTTTAGCCTCCTGGCAAAGCGTAAAGGCCGTCATGTCCATGACCCGCAGGCCTTGGCGGATGGCCTCGTCGCCGGATAAAGTGGCAAAATAGAGGGCATCCTTGTGAATCTCTGGATCGGCAGAATAAATCCCGTCCACCTGCGTACCCTTAATGAACACATCGGCATCAATCTCCAGCGCCCGCAGCGCCGCCGCCGTGTCCGTGGTGAAATAAGGGTTGCCGGTGCCTGCGCCGAAAATGACCACCCGCCCTTTTTCCAGGTGCCGAATGGCCCGCCGCCGGATGAACGGTTCGGCGATTTCCTTCATTTCAATGCTGGACACCAGGCGCGTCGCCAGTCCGCACTGTTCCAGAGCATCCTGCAGGGCCATGGCATTCATTACGGTCGCCAGCATCCCCATGTAGTCGGCATGTGCACGAGTCATGCCGGTCTTGGTGGCGTTGAGGCCCCGAAAAATATTTCCGCCGCCAATGACCAGGGCAAGGTCCACGCCGGTGGCAGCCACATCTGCAATGTCCACCGCCAGCCGCTTAAGTACGCGGCCTTCAATGCCGAAATCCTGATCGCCAAGCAGCGCCGCCCCGCTGAGCTTGTACAGGACGCGCTTGTAGACGGGCCGCTTGGGTTGACGGGTCATCTGCGGCCGGGGTATAAAACGGCTTAGTCTCCCAGTGCAAAGCGCACATACGTGTGGACCTGCGCGCCCGCCTCTTTCAGCACATCCCTGACGCGCTTTGAGGCATCTTTGACGAAGGCCTGCTCGACCAGCACATTGTCTTTGAAGAAGCGCTTCAGTTTCCCTTGGGCGATCATGTCCAGGATGCGCTCCGGCTTGCCCGCCAGCCGGGCGGATTCCCGCCCGATCTCAAGCTCCTTCTCCTGAACGTCTGCCGGAACATCGGCAATACGGGCGGCGATAGGGTTAAGGGCTGCCACCTGCATGGCGACATCCCGCCCGACATGCTGCAGAGGCGCGGTACCGGTCACGGCCACCAGCACACCCAGGCGTGCACCCGGATGGATGTAGTCTACGACCTGACCCTCCGAAACGGACAGCAGCTTAAACCGCCGCACCCCCATCTTCTCCCCAATTTTGCCGATGAGCGCGGTCAGGGCTTCCTGCACCGTAGAGCCGCCATTGAGCGGCAGGGCCAGCAGAGCCTCCATATCGGCTGGCTGCTGATTCAGGACAGCATCGGCAACGGCACCGGCGAAGGCCTCAAACTCATCGTTACGGGCGACAAAGTCAGTCTCACAGTTGACTTCCACAATAGCACCCAAGGTTTGCGCGTCATTGAGGCGCGTAAGCACCAGGCCCTGCAGGGCCTGCCTGCCCGCCCGCTTGGCTGCTACACGCTGTCCTTTCTTCCTTAGCAGATCAATGGCCGCATCAAAGTTCCCACCAGTCTCTGAAAGGGCTCTCTTGCAGTCCATCATGCCGGCCCCGGTCATCTGCCGGAGCTTCTTGACATCTTTTGCAGTAATGGCCATGACTTCGGGTTATTTGGCGGCCTTCTCACGCTGCAGTTTCTGCTTTTCGGCCTGCCGTGCGGCAATTTCCAGATCCCGCTGCTTCCTTCCTTCATTAACGGCGGAAGCAATGGTGGCGGCGACCAGCTCTATGGCTTTGTGCGCATCGTCGTTGCACGGGATCACATAGTCCACCAAGTCCGGATCACAGTTTGAATCCACCATGGCGATGATGGGAATCTTGAGCTTCCGCGCCTCGTTGACCGCAATCCGCTCCCGGATGATGTCAACGATGAACAGGACACCCGGCGGGCGGATCATGTCCGCAATGCCGCTGAGGTTGCGCTCCAGCTTTTCGCGCTCACGCTTCTTCATGAGGCGCTCTTTCTTCTTCAACTGGTCGGTCGTTCCGTCCTTCTCCATCTTGGCCAAGTCCTCCATTCGCCGGATGCTGTTCCGGATAGTCTGGAAGTTGGTCAGTGTACCGCCAAGCCAGCGTTCAACCACATAGGGTGACTTGCAGTCCTGCGCAGCCTGCCGGACGGTTTCGGAGGCCTGCTTCTTGGTGCCCACAAAGAGAATGGACTTACCCTGCCGGGTAAAGCGGGCCGCAGTCGCGGCCGCTGAGGCGAGGTGCTTCTGCGTCTGCAGCAGGTCAATAATGTGAATGCGGTTGCGCCGGGAAAAGATGTACGGGCGCATTTTGGGATTCCATCGACTCGTCAGGTGACCGAAGTGCGTTCCCGCCCGCACCAGATCTTCCACGGCTACGGTGTGAAGGTCAGACTGCTTGAGGTGAGTTTCCATGATTGTGCTGAAGGGTTGATCCGCTATGTCCATCGCCTGTGCAGTCAACCCGTTGGGGCACCCGGCTGCACATCAGGGCATATGGGTTTTGTGAGAATTAGCGCTTGGAGAATTGGAATCGTTTGCGGGCCTTGGGCTGCCCCGGTTTCTTGCGCTCCACCATTCGGGGATCACGCGTGAGCAGTCCGGCATCCCGCAGCGGTTTGCGGTGTTCCGCATCAGCCTGCACCAGAGCGCGTGCGACACCGAGCCGGATGGCTTCCGACTGTCCGGTGAGCCCTCCCCCTTTTACGTTGACCAACAAATCAAAGGAGCCGGAGGTTGCGGTAACCTCGAGCGGAGCCAGGAGTGCTTTGCGGCGCATTTCCAGTTTGAAATACTCCTCGGCCGGCTTCCGGTTAATCCGGATGACACCGGTACCGGGCCGCAGGTAGACCCGGGCGGTAGATGTTTTCCGCCGCCCAACGGCCGCATACTGGACGATAGAAGCCATGATCAGATCAATTGGTTGGTGCCAAGGGCTTGGGCTGCTGGGCCGCATGAGGATGCTCGGTCCCGGCATAGACTTTGAGTTTGGACAACATGCTCCGGCCAAGACGTCCCTTGGGCAGCATACCCCGGACCGCATGACGGACAATGTGCTCCGGCCTTCGCTGCCGCATCTCGCTGGCGCGGCGGGACTTAAGACCGCCGGGATAGCCGCTGTAGCGGTAGTAGAGTTTATCTTCTTCCTTGTTGCCGGTGAAGCGCACCTTCTCGGCATTCACCACGATGACGTAGTCCCCCGTGTCAACATGGGGCGTGAAGTACGGGCGGTGCTTGCCACGGAGGATAGCGGCGATTTGGGAGGCGAGCCGCCCCACCACAGCCTGGTCCGCGTCAATCACAAACCACGCACGCTCAATCTGCGCGGCCTTTACACTCCGCGTTTTGAAGCTACGCGTATCCATGGGTCAAATGTGCTCATTGCAGCACATTGAAACCGCCCCTGCAGGCGGGAGGTTCCCAAGCACGCTAAATGTAGGTGTTGAGCATTACGGGCATCACCAGAACGACAAGATGCTCGTCCTCAAAAGTGGATATCGGCTCAACCAGGCCCGCGCGATTCGGTGAGCCGAAGGACATCTTGACATTTTCGGTGTCCAGAATCTTGAGCACATCTTCCAAGTAGACGGAATTGAACCCAATCATGATCGGGTCGCTCTTGTAGTCACACTCAATGGTTTCGACCGCCTTGCTGGCCCTCTCCAGGTCCTGGGCCCGCACCTCAAGCCTGTCGTCGGCCAGTTTGAATCGGATTTGCGAGGAGGCAGCCGAGGAATACATGCCGACCCGCCGGACCACATCATACAGGAGCTGCCGGTTGATTTCCGCCACCCGGTTGTTATCGAGGGGGATCACAGCCTCGTACTTGGGAAACTTGTGGTTGATGAGGTTGGAGAAAATCCTGGTCTTGCCCAGCGCAAAGTAGACATGGTTTTCGTCAACGGAGAGGGGGAACATTCCCGCATCGTCGACGCGCGTAGCGAGGGTGAGGGCCTTCATGGGCACTATCACGCTCAACCCGGTGTCATGGCGGAAGCCTTTCATGGTGTATTTGACCAGCCTGTGGCCATCGGAGGTTACCGCCCGGACCTCCTGCGGCCTGAATTCAAACAGGATGCCCTGCATGGCCGGCCGAACCGGGTCCGTACTTGCGGCAAATCCTGTCATTCTGAAGGCCCGCTGCAGCAGCTGATGCGTGAAGGTCACAGTGGTTTCCTCTTTCAGCTTTGGCAGCTGCGGAAAATTCTGGCCATCATGTCCCATCCAGGAGTACTGGCCCTGGTCTGTGGCCATGCTGGCGGTGAAGTGCGAGTCCACCGAGAAAACGATCGGCATGTCGCCCAGGGACTTGCAGGTGTCAACGAACCGGCCCGCGGGCACCGCTACGCAATCGGTAAGGCCGCCGGGCTCGCTCGTAAACGTCACTTCAATGCGATGTTGCAGGGAGATATCCAAGTCCGTTGCGGTCAGCACGAGTTCATCGCCATCCCGCCGCATCTTAATACACTCAAGGATGGCTTGGGAGGGTTTGCTGCCGATGGCACCGCGAACGAGCTCCAGTGCTTTGGACAGTTTCGCGCTCGAAATGGAAAATGTCATGAATCGGTTCGGGTCAGGCTTAACATAAGAAACGCATTAAGCTCATTCAGGATGCAGGCGCGCGCAGATGGCCGATTTGCTGCCGCACATTTTTGACCACGGATTTAAAATTCGCGTTCGTCTCAATCTGGTTGTTGATGCTTTTGATGGCGTGAATGACGGTGGAGTGATCCCGGCCGCCAAACGCCTCGCCTATTTTCGAGGTGGTATGCTGGGTAAATTCGCGGCAGAAATACATGGCCAAATGGCGGGCCTGGACAATTTCCCGCCGTCGGGTGCGGCCACTCAGCAGACGCTGATCGACGTTCAGATAGTGGCAGACAATCTTCTGGATATGATCCGTTGTCAGTGTTACCTGCGAACTAGTGATCAGGTCACCGAGATACTCCCGGGCCATGTTGAGGGAGATGTCCTCGTTGCTGAAGGTGGACTGGGCCAACAGCCGAATCAGCGCCCCTTCCAGCTCACGGATATTGCTTCGTACATGCTGGGCAACAAAGTCTATGACATCGGGAGGGACCTCTACGCCGTAGACGCTGGCTTTCTGGTTGAGGATGGCCATCCGGGTTTCCAGTTCGGGTGTCTGCAGATCTGCGATGAGGCCCCAGCGGAACCGCGACAACAGCCGTTCCTTCAACCCCTTGATGGCCTGCGGCGGCCGGTCGGCGGCCAGCAGGAGTTGCTTTTTTTGCGTGTGCAATCGGTTGAAAATGTGAAAAAACTCCTCCTGGGTTTTCTCCTTGCCGCCAAAAAACTGCACATCGTCAATGATCAGCAGGTCCACACGGCTGTACCGCTCGGCGAACCTGTTGGCGGTGTTTTCCCGGATCGCTCGGACGAAATCATTGGTAAACTGCTCGCTGGACGCGTAGCAGACCCGCTTGCCCCATTTGCGGAACACTTCATTGCCCACCGCATGCAGCAGATGGGTCTTGCCCAGCCCCACGCCGCCGTAAAGGAACAGCGGGTTGTACGGTGTTTCTCCGGGCCGGTATGAGATCGCGACGGACGCGTTGCGGGCCAGGCGATTGCAGTCCCCCTCAATAAACGTGTCAAACGTGTAGGAGTCATGGAGACCGGTGTCGGCCTTGGAGCGCGTAGCCGGTTTGCGGGCTGCTCGGTCGACGGTTCCCGGGGCCGGCTCGCGGGTCGCAGGCGCAACGGCGGTCGGAGCGTCGGGCCGGGTAACTTCAATTCTGTAATGCAGCCGCCCGTTGGGCCCGAGCACGCGCGCAACCGTCTTGACGATCAGGGACGAAAAGTGCGTATCCAGCCACTCGTAATTGAAATACGACGGAGCCTGGAGCGTCAGTCGGACCAGGTCACCATCCGGTACCAGCGAGATGGGCTTGAGCGTCTCAAACCAGGTCAGATAGGTCTGCGCCGGGACGTTGTCGCGGATAATCTCAAGGCAGTCAGTCCAAGCTTCTGCAGCCGATTGATTCATGTGCAGCGAAGCGGCAGCGCCAAGGCAGGATGGCAGGTCAGTTGAAGGGGCTAAGCTATGAAATCCTCAATTCCCGGCAAAATTCGCCCTGCAACGCAACAGACAATTCAACGAAGCACCGCGGAACGGGCATCTCATCAGATCAAGGCTCCTGATCCGGTAATTAACGCAATCTGCCATTCACATCATCCACAACTTATCCACAAATTGTTCGTGACACGCCCCGGGCCTTCCGGCGGGGATGACAGTTCGTCGTTGTGGAACCGGTAGACGCATGGCGGGTACACAGTTTGCTGTACTGATTTTGGGGTCATGCTGACGTTTGATCTGGCGGAATGCGACCGGGCTCAATTTATGTGTGAGGCAGAGGATTTGGATCTGGACCCAGCGGTGTTTTCCGCTGTGGGTGTGCGGGTGGAGCATGTTCGCCACGCAGATCGGCGGCGGTTGCGCGTGGCCGCGGAAGCGGATGTGCGTTTGACCTGTGACCGGACGCTGCGCGCATTTTCCCGGAAGATAGTCGGCAATCACGAAATTGCGCTGCTGAAACCGGGCGAATTGAACGAAGATCTCCCAGACATGTCTCATCTTGTACTTCAGCCCTGGCAGACCAGGATTGACTTGACCGCGGCCGTTCGTGACACACTCCTGCTGGCGGTACCGGTGCGGAAAGTGGCCCCGAATGCGGAGGATGTGGAGATCCCTATGATTTTTGGGGCACCGGA
The DNA here is from genome assembly GCA_028873925.1 of Bacteroidota bacterium. Taxonomy (GTDB): domain Bacteria; phylum Bacteroidota; class Rhodothermia; order Rhodothermales; family Bin80; genus JAPPNA01. The sequence continues at coordinate 20,552 of JAPPNA010000059.1, forward strand.
CGAACCGGAGGGCTGGGAGGCCTTGAAGCAATTCCAGTCAGCAGCTCATTTGTACTAATTGATTTTGGTTGATGGCCAATCCGCGACGAAAACATTCAAAAGCTCGCACCCGCAAGCGGCGCAGCGTTTATTATGCGGGCTTGCGTCAGCCCGCGGTTCAGGAATGCCCGCAGTGCGGCTCCGGCAAGCTCAGACACAGGGTCTGCCCGTCATGCGGGATGTACCGAGGGCGTCAGATAGTTGAGGCGCAGGCGGATGTATAGGGCGTAACCGTCCTGCGGGTTATTTCTCTGATTTCTGCCTCATGGCTGTTCGTGTTGCTGTTGACGCAATGGGTGGAGATCATGCTCCTGGTGAGGTCATCAGCGGCGCGATCCGTGCGGTCAGGCAGGCAGACGGAGATCTGAAGGTGCTTCTCTACGGCCCTGAGCCGAAGCTGAGAGCTGTGCTTGCTGCGCACGAGCCGGATCCTCGGATTTCGGTGGTTCACGCCCCCGATGTTATCGGGATGGGTGAAGTGCCCGTAGCTGCGGTGCGTGCCAAGCCGCGGTCATCCATCCACTTGGGCCTCCGGGGTCACCGTGCGGGTGCTGCGGATGCGTTTTTGAGTGCGGGCAACACGGGGGCGGTTGTGGCCGCGTCGCTGTTTCTGCTGAAGCGTCTTTCGGGGGCAAAACGGCCCTCAATCCCGTCCTTTTTTCCGACCACCGCGGGGGCCTGCATTTTACTGGATGTCGGATCGAATATGGATAGCCGTCCAGAGCATCTGGTTCAGTTTGCCAGGATGGGGTCTGCGTATGCGCGCATCATGGCGGAGATTGAGCAGCCGCGGGTAGCCCTGCTGAATGTGGGGGAAGAGCCGGCGAAGGGCAACGAGCTTGTACGGAAAGCCCATGAAATGCTCACCGCGGCCCAGGACATCAATTTCGTCGGCAATGTTGAAGGCCAGGATATTCTCCACCACCGGGCTGAGGTGATCGTTTGTGACGGGTTTGTCGGCAATGTGGTGCTGAAGCTGGTGGAGAGCATTGGAACCGCGCTGCCGAGGATGGCCGAGCAGGAACTTGACCGTTTGGAGGCTGATCCGGCAGCAAGGCGCGTGTTGAGCCGGATATTCAAGCGCCTCCGCCGACGATTCAACCCGGCCGACTATGGCGGCGGTGCCCCGCTGCTGGGTGTTGACGGGGAAGTGTTTATTCTCCACGGGCGTTCGTCGGCCGATGCGGTGGAGCGGTGCATCCAGTTGGCAGCGAGGGCGGCCCGGTTGAATTTGAATGCGGCCATAAAGGAGGCCATAGCTTTGTAGACTTCCCATGCTAAGTCCGGCCCGCGCCGCTATTACCTCAGTGGGACGTTTTCTGCCTGAAGAGCGCCTGACCAATGCGCAGCTCAGCGAGATGGTGGATACCAACGACGAGTGGATCCGAACGCGGACCGGCATTATTGAGCGGCGAGTCATGTGGGACCAGGACAAGGCGACCTCCTACATGGCGGTCCGGGCCGGTGCAGACGCACTCAGCAAGCGTGGCTTGCCAGCCGATCAGCTGGATGTGATCATTGTGGCCACCGTGACACCAGACATGTTTTTTCCGGCTACGGCCTGTCTGGTGCAGGCGGGGCTGGGGGCCACGGGAGCGTGGGGATTTGATCTGTCGGCGGCCTGTAGCGGCTTTGTGTTCGCACTCAACACGGGAGCTTCGCTGATTGCCGGGGGGGCATACAAACGCGTGTTGATCATTGGCGCGGACAAAATGAGCAGCATAACCGACTATACGGATCGCAAGACGTGTGTCCTGTTCGGCGATGCAGCCGCCGCTGTGCTGCTTGAGGCCGATACGGACGGGGCGGGCATCGTGGATTCCGCACTGTATTGCGACGGACGCAATTGGGAGTCCCTGTGTATGCTGGGCGGCGGCAGCCTGAATCCGCCGACCGCCCGTACGGTTGAGGACAAAATGCATTACATCCATCAGGAAGGGCGGGCAGTATTCAAGGTTGCCGTGCGGGGCATGGCCGATGTTGCGGCGGAGATCATGGAGCGCAACAGTCTCACCGGGGAGGATGTGCGGTTTCTGGTACCGCATCAGGCAAACAAGCGCATCATAGATGCCGTGGCCCGGCGAATGGATCTTGATCCCAACCGGGTCATGCTCAATATCGAGCGTTACGGGAACACGACCGCGGCTACGATACCATTGTGCCTCAACGACTGGGAGCATCAGTTACGACGGGGTGACAAATTGATTATAGCCTCTTTCGGCGGCGGATTTACCTGGGGTGCCATATATCTGAAGTGGGCCTACGACGGGGTACGCGATGCCCGGACCGACGGGGAGGCGGCATGAGCACGGCACTGCTGTTTCCGGGACAGGGATCCCAGTTTGTGGGCATGGGCCGGGATTTGTACGAGGAGATTCCTGCAGCGCGCCAGGTGTTTGACATCGCGGATGAGCTGCTGGGCTGGCCGCTGACGGAGTACTGCTTTGGCAGGACCGGCGACGTACACGAGGACCTCCGCCGGCTGACCCGCACGGAAATATGCCAACCTGCGCTGTACACGCATTCGGCCGCCATCATGGCCGTGTTTGATGTGGCTCCGTCTTTGGTGGCGGGGCACAGTGTCGGCGAGTACAGTGCACTGCATGCGTGCGGTGTACTGTCGTTTGCGGAGGGGCTTCGGCTGGTCAGACTGCGGGGCGAGCTTATGGCGAGTGCCGGTCAGGACCGCCCGGGCGGCATGGCTGCCGTGCTGGGCCTGGACTTTGACCGGATTGAGGCTGCGTGTCAGAACATATCCGGTAACGGGCAGGTCGTGGTCTGTGCCAACTACAATTCGCCGGATCAGGTGGTAATTTCGGGGGATCAGGCGGCGGTGGAACAGGCCGCGGTCGCGTTGCGGGAAGCCGGGGCACGCCGTGTGTTGCTGCTTACGGTCAGCGGGGCTTTTCATTCGCCATTGATGGAGCCAGCCCGGGCGCGTCTGGCCGAAGCGCTCAGCAGGCTGTCGCTTCGCGAACCGAGATGTCCGATTTTTCTTAATGCAACGGGGGGACTTTCCGCGGACGCGGCAGAGATTCGCGTCCAAGTGCTGGCTCAGCTGACCAGTCCGGTGCGTTGGGCGCAAAGTCTGCAGGCTATGCCTGTCGGAGTGGAATTCTTTGAAGTGGGGCCGGGCCGCGTGCTTAGCGGATTGGTGCGCCGCACCTTGGGGCGCAGGGTGCGCGTCCGGGCTTTAGGCACGGCTGGGCAGCTCCGTAGCGTGTTACAAACTGCAGCGACTTAACATGGACTTTACGGGGAAAAGCGTGCTGATAACCGGAGGCACACGCGGGATTGGCCGGGCGATAGTTGAACAGTTTGCTGCAGCAGGGGCTCATGTGGCCTTTACCTACCGCAGCTCCGCCGATGAGGCCGCCGCATTGACCGGAAAACTTGGAGCGATAGGCTATCAGGCGGATGCTGCTGACTTTGACGCGGCTGAAGAAGTGGTGCAGGATGTGGTGGCGGAGCGGGGTTGCCTGGATGTGCTGGTCAACAACGCCGGGATTACGCGTGATGGTCTGCTGCTGCGTATGCGGGAGTCAGATTGGGACCTGGTCGTGCAGGCGAATCTCAAGAGTGTGTTCAATTATTCACATGCGGCCTATCGTCCGATGATGCGTCAGCGCAGTGGACGCATCATCAGCATTTCATCGATTGTCGGCCTGCAGGGCAATGCGGGTCAGTCAAATTATGCGGCCTCCAAGGCTGGCATCATCGGATTTACCAGGAGCCTGGCCAAGGAGTTGGGTAGAAGAGGCATTACGGTCAATGTGGTCGCCCCCGGGTATGTTGAAACCGATATGACCAGTGGCCTGCCGGAAAGAACGCGTAAGGAGGTGATTGCGGTTATTCCGCTGCGGCGGACTGCCAGCCCGGAAGAAATTGCAGCACCTGTGCTTTTTTTGTCATCATCCGCGGCCAGCTACATTACCGGGCAGGTTGTGACCGTAGATGGCGGCTTGGCCTTGTAGCAGATTTCACGTGTCCCAGCCCTTCAGGAAAACACTTGATTTAACTTCCCGGGCGCAGCAGGCGCACCGGGCGGTTGAGGCGCAGTCGGTTTTCGCCGCGCTTGACACTTCAGTACCGCCGGCCACGCCGGATACTTTGGGGAAAAACGCACGACGCGCGTTTGACAAAAGCGGGTGGCCATCGCTTATGCCGGTTCAGGTACAGGCGATTCCGCATCTGACCCGGAAAACAGACCTGGTGGTGCAGTCAAAGACGGGTTCCGGGAAGACCGGTGCCTTTCTGCTTCCGCTGTTTGACCGGATCGCGCCGGAGCAGTCGGCCGCGCAGGCATTGGTGCTGACCCCCACGCGGGAGCTGGCTGTGCAGATTCACAGCGAATTCAACCGCATCAATCCGTTGCCGGAGGCCTTGAGATCGGCATTGGTGTACGGAGGTGTTGGATATGCGCATCAGATTGCCGCTCTTAAGGGCGGGGCGCATATCGTTATTGGTACGCCGGGTCGGATTCTGGACCACTTGGGGCGGCGGGTGTTTTCGCTCAAGTCGCTGCGCGTGCTGATCTTTGATGAGGCTGATGAGATGCTGTCGCTGGGGTTCTATCCGGCTATGGTCAGGCTCAAGCAGTATCTGCCGGATGATCGTCAGTCGTGCATGTTCAGTGCCACAATCCCACCCAAGGTGCGGCTGTTGGGCCGGGAGTTTCTGCGCACTCCCAGCTTTATGGGTATTTCCGGCGATCAGCTGAGTGTGGAAACGATAGAGCACCGGTATGTCCGGGTGCAGCCGATGGACCGTGAGCGTGCGCTGATCCGTCTGCTTGAGGTTGAGAATCCCGATTCCGCCATCATTTTTGCCAATACACGGCGGGATGTTGATTTTCTGGTCGGATTCCTGAAGAACTACGGTTTCCGTGCGGGGATGATTTCCGGTGCCTACAGCCAGCACCGGCGCGAGGCGGAGATGAAGAAGCTGCGTCAGGGGCGGATTCGTATGTTGGTAGCCACTGATGTGGCTGCGCGCGGGATTGATGTTGACCAGCTAAGCCATGTCATCCAGTACAATGTACCGTTTGAGATGGAAGTTTACATACACCGGACCGGGCGCACGGCGCGTGCGGGGAACGCCGGTGTAGCCATCACGCTGGCCTCCATGTCTGAGGAGGCATCTCTTTCGGCCATTGTCCGACGCTACAACATTACCATGGAAAAACACGAAGTGCCCGACATCAAGGAGGCCGCAGCGAAGGTGGCTCAGCGCATGACGGTTGTGCTGGAGGACAGAATGCGCGGCAAGACGAGACTGGAAAAGGAGCGGTTGTCCCGATTTGTGCCGATGGTGGAATCTTTGGCTCAGGAGGAGCCGGAGCTGATGGCCATGCTGGTGGACGAATTGTACCAGGCCCATCTGCAGCAGCCAGCGGAGCCGCCGCCCAAGTCTCGCCGACGGCGTAAGCATAGGCGCTGATTGCGGATCGGAGCGCGAACCCTCCGCCGGCGGGCCTGCTGGGGTCCCAATGTTCCGGCGCGGCACCCGGACAGGCTAAGGGTGTTGCTATTCAAACGGCACAGGGCCCTATCTGTTTACGCTAGTGGAGCGCAAGACGAAGCTTTTGTTGATGAGCCAACTGGCCAACAAGCAGGCCGATACGGTCAGGCGGGCCAGTATACGGCTGCTCAAGCCATACAAGTGGTGGGTACACACGATTACCGCGGATAACGGGGCGGAATTTGCGAAGCACGAAGAGTTCGCCAAGCAGCTGGGCGCTGCGGTGTACTTTGCGGATCCGTACGCGTCGTGGCAGCGTGGACTGAGCGAGCATACGAACGGGTTGGTACGGGAATATTTTCCCAAAGGCGACCGCCTGACAGGGCTGAAGTCGAGTGAGGTGCGTCTGGTGCAGGACCGGATCAACCTGCGTCCTCGCAAGGTGCTGGGCTACATCACGCCTGCGGATGCCTTTGTTGAAGCGTGCGGCCTGAACCGGTAGCAGTCGCACATGGAAAGGCTTTGAGTGGACCGGACGCGCTGGCCGAGGTGCGTCTTGGCGATTCTGAACTGCTTGAGCCAGCTCCTCAATCTGGACCCACAGCCCCCAGACTCACCACAAACTCCCAAACTTCTGCGGAAACATTTCAACGGGGCACCGCCATTCAAAAGGCGGTGCCCCGCTGACTCAAACTCTGAACACTTTGTTTAACAAAAACCAGACACACAACCATCCAGAAACTTGGACCGCTGCGCTTCACAATTCACAGCGGGTTCCGCTAGGTTGAGGAACTACTGGATCCACCAACACAATTCCCAGGGATCATTGACAACGAGCCTGCGGAGTTGGCACAAAGGCTTGAGGCGATAGCAGCCGAGCTAAGAGCGGAAGCGAACGTGGACTCAACCAAGTTGGCTGAGGGCTGGACTATTATTGAAGAGTTGGCTGAGTACGATCGGCCAATGGCGATGGTTATGGCGGAATGGAAGCTCAGGCAGCAGGCAAAAGCTAAGGATACGTGGTACAAATGCATATGGATCAACTCTACGCAGATAAACCATTTGTTTTGGCTAAGACTACTCCGTGTGAAGACGATTGTTACGAGGAATTCAGGATTGAGACAAATGATGCCGCGTACGATTATTTCCAGGGTGTCGTAAGCTGCGGGCTCGTTGGTCTAGTTTCAGGCATTTGTGGTGGTCCTATTGCAGCGCTGGCATTCGGAGGAGTGTGCTTCTTTGACGTGGTGCTAACATATTGCCAGGCCACAAGGCGGGCCAGCCGGGATCGCATGCGTACCTTAAAGGCCTGTTAGCAGCCTGTGGACTTAATGACTTTTTGGGCATAGTGAAATGTAGTAGCAATTCGGCCGAATATTGGCGGTGTGACAGGTTCTGGGCGCATTTTCGCGTCAGATGGCTGAAATGGGCGGCAGATAGGCTGTTTTTGGCCCCTTTTTCGCCCCAATTACGCCCCCCAGAGCGTCCTAACTACCTCATTAATGCCAATTGGACGCACCTTCTCCCCTGGAGACTTCGCGGCTTACCCACCCCGAAGTAGGTGCGCATCAATAACGCAAGGTTGTGGGCACCAGCCTGGACCAGCATCCGCTTGAGGATTTCCACCTGACCACGCACATGGACCCGGCGCAGCCCGCCGGTATTGAGCAGGTGGGCAAATGTGCGTTCCACCTTCTCGCCACGCTGCCGCAACAATGCCTTGCCACGCGTCCCACGGATACGCCGGCGGTTGGCATACGTCGGCTTTTGCGCCTCCTTGTTCTTCTTCCAACGCCGGCGTCCACGATTGGGCTCGCTAATATAGCTGCGCAACTTGCGCTCCTTGAGATCCACCATCGTCGCATTGGAATGGTACGCCTTG
>JAPPNA010000074.1 GCA_028873925.1 Bacteroidota bacterium
TTTACGCTCAATCTTTTGCAGACCATTGATGCCTGTCTTGCGGTTTCGCATTCCGCGCGGCTCTCCTCCTGCGACGATCTGATCGCCGCATTAGAAACGAAAGCGGTTGAGCCTGCTCCAACAAAGATGCAGGCAAACCCTGACGTATCACCCGAAGCTCATATAGACAACAGGGCTGGTCCATTACCGAAAACGGCAAGAACCGGAGTCATGGGGTATTGGCTGCGCGCCATGGGAAAGTACGCCGTTTTTCGAGGGAGGGCCAGTCGAAAGGAGTTCTGGATGTTCATTCTCGTAAACTGGAGCTTGTATTTTCTGCTCTTGGCCGTATATGCAATGGTCAGCGGCTATATATCCGGGTTTGCAACGCTGTACTTCATCGCAACTTTCCTTCCCACATGGAGCGCTGCTGTCCGACGGCTTCACGATGCTGATCTATCTGGGTGGTGGTTGCTTGTCCCCATGGTCAACATCCTCCTGCTAACATCTCCCACCAAAACGGCATCTGGGAAGAGCGCTGCGAAACGGGGCCATGCCGATGCGCAGTACCGTTTTGGCAGGATGTATGAAAAAGGCCGAGGAGTGTCGCAGGATGATCAGGAGGCCGTGAAGTGGTATCGTCGGTCGGCCGATCAAGGTAACGCCAGCGCACAGCACAAGTTGGGTCTGATGTATGAAGATGGCCGAGGAGTGTCGCAGGATGATCAGGAGGCCGTGAAGTGGTATCGTCTATCGGCGGACCAGGGCGATGCCGACGCACAGTACAGCCTGGGTCTGTGGTATAAACAGGGCAGAGAGTGGCCGCAGGATGATCAGGAGGCCATGAAGTGGTTTCGGCTGGCAGCCAAGCAAGGCCATGCCCGGGCGCAGTATTTATTGGGCCGTGGGTATGTACGCGGCACAGGGGTGCCGTGTGACTACGTAAGTGGGTATGCGTGGCTTAATCTGGCGGCAGCGGCAGGCGTTGACGGAGCTGCTGATGCCCGAAGCGACATCAGTACCAAAATGACCGCTGATCAGCTTGCCGCAGCACAGCGAATTTCCGTAGAGCTGTCGGGTGGATCAGACAGCAATCCCCCGGATTGAAGACTTTTCGCCGGTGAGCAGTCCAAACTGCCGCATTTCGGAAAGGTCTCGGTTTTTGGTGCACTACAAAGCGGATTGGGCAAGGCGCATTGCACCCAAAACGCCTACTCTGGTGCCGAGTGCAGACGGCACAATGTAGCCATTCAGCACATTTCGGTCCGTAAGCGGGGACACATACCCGTTGAGTCGGTTATGTACCTCGGCGCGGATGCGGCCGAACAAATGCTGCTGATCCATGATGCCGCCGCCGAGAATTACACGCTCCGGTGAAAATGCCAGGATTAGGTTGGTTATAGTCAGGCCGAGATAATGAGCCTCCAAGGCCCAGGCAGGATGATCCTCAGGAAGCGATTCCGGTGCCCTGCCCCATCGCTTCGCTATGGCGGGTCCAGCGGCCAGGCCCTCCAGACAATCACCGTGGTAAGGGCAGCAGCCAGCAAAATCATCCTCTGCAGCGCGCGGGAGGGACAGATGTCCCATTTCGGGGTGCGTCTGCCCATGAACCGGCGTACCGTTTACAATGACTCCGCCGCCTATGCCGGTGCCTACGGAGAGGTAAAGCAGTACGGAGCAATCACGGCCAGCCCCCCAGGCATACTCGCCCAGCGCGGCCACATTAACATCCGTATCAAACCTGACAGGACGATCAATGGCCTGCTCAATATATCGGACAAAATCGGTATAGGCCCATCCGGCTTTCGGGGTAGTGGTGATGTGACCGTAGTGGTGAGAATCCAGATGCAAATCCACCGGCCCGAATGAACCAATACCTACCGCCTCAGGAAGCCGGGGACGCTCCAGAAAAAAATCAACAGCGGCTTTGAGCGTCTCCTGCGGAGTAGTCGTCCGGATTCGCCTGATCGCACGGACATCATCCGGCCCGGTCCCCACAGCACACACGAATTTTGTGCCGCCCGCTTCAATAGCTCCCAGAAGCGCTGACATCAGGCGGACCTATGGCAATGCTCCCTCAGGAGGCTCAAGCGAATGGATAGGCCACAGTTCGGCCATGCGCATCCCTAAAACTCCCGCAGACGATGAAGATGAGGTCCACGATGACCCAAATGCCAAGCCCTCCCAAGGTGACAATCATCAATACCGCCGTTCCGATCTTGCCCACATAAAACCTGTGTGCGCCGAATGCTCCCAATATCAGGCATAACAGTAAAGTCGGAAGGAAATCCTTCTCGGAAGGCTCCAAATCGTAGTAGCCCATTTCAATCCATCAGGTCCAAAACAACATAACCCACGCTCGCTTCCAGGTGTTCCGCACACCGGATAGAGTCCCCAATGGCTACGCCGGCAATGTGGCCGCAACCATGAATCGGGTCATCCGCTCCACATAGGAGGAGGGTTCCCTAAGCTCACCATCCAGCAGGAGCGCCCCTTCGTAGACTTGGTCAATCACCTGCTCAATTCGCCTATCAGCTGCGTCGCTGGTGCTGAGCTCAAGCAGATTCTTCATCAGCGGGTGGCCCGTGTTGATCTCCAAGACCTTCTTGCCAGCTTCAAAGTCCTCGTTGATGGCCTGCATTACGCGCTCGACCTGGAGGTCCACGCCATCTGCCGATGCCACCAGCGTAGCCGCAGAATCCACCAGGCGCTTGGAGGCTACCACATCCTTAACGCGATCCTCCAGCTGCAGTCTGAACAGGGCCAGAATCCGATCCACATCATCTCCCGGAAGAGAATCTTCGCCCGGATCCAAATCAAGATCAGCCTGCGTGACACTCTTAAACGGCTTTGAATCGAATTCCTGGACACTGGGGATGGTTGCCGCGTCCATGGAGTCCGCAAGCAGCAGTACCTCTATGTCCTTGCGGGCGAATACTTCCAGATTCGGGCTGCGCCGAGCCGTGTCCAAACTCTCCGCCAACAGGTAGTAAATGGCATCCTGACCCTCCTGCATCCGCTCAATATACGCCTGCAGGGTGGTCGTCCCGGTGCCTTCCGTCTTTGTGGACGGATACCGCATCAGCGAAAGCAGCTTTTCACGCCGCTGAAAATCGCTCCACAGACCCGCCTTGAGCACGGTTCCGAATTCTTTGAAGAAACGCTCGTACAACTCTTCATTCCCGGTGCTCCACTCCGTCAGCAGCCCGAGAATCTTGTTGGTCAATGCCGTTCGGATCTTGCTTGCGGCCGCACTGCTTTGCGTGACCTCACGCGATACATTGAGCGGCAGATCATCGGTATCAACGACCCCGCGGATAAACCTGAAGTACTCCGGCAACAGATCATCCGCATCATCGCGCACAAACACTCCCCTTGAGTACAGGTGCAGCTGTCGCCGCGTTTCGTCTCTGTACAACGATGCCGGCACCTTAGCAGGCACAAACAGAAGCGCATCAAAAGACACCAGCCCCTCCAGACGCAGGTGCAGATGGCCAAGCGGATCTGCAAAATCGCCGGAGACAAACTTGTAGAATTCCGCACGCTCCTCGTCGGAAACGTCCTCTTTGCGCTTCTTCCACAACGCCTTGACCGTGTTAACAGCTTTGTCGCCGACATGGATCGGGAAGTCCACAAAATTGGAGTACTTCCGAATGATCTGGCGGATGCGGTACTCGCCGGCCAACTCCTTGGCATCCTCCTTGAGGTGGAGCGTAACGGTGGTCCCCGGGGTGCTGCGGCTGCCAGGCGCGATCGTGAAGGTGCCCTGGCCGTCCGAAGTCCACAGCAGCGGTTCTGCGTCCGCCTCCACATGGAGCGTATCAATCTGAACCTCACCCGCCACCATGAAGCACGAATAAAACCCGACACCAAACTGGCCGATCAGGTTGGCATCCAGAGGTTTACCGGACTCCTTAAGCTCCTCCAGAAAGGCCAGCGTCCCGCTGCTCGCAACAGTCCCGATCCGCTCCACCAGGTCTTCCCGCGTCATGCCTATACCCGTGTCCTCTACCGACAGGGTTTGCGCATCCGCATCGGCGCTAATGATAATCTTGTATTCCGGCGCGGGAGCAGATGACTTATCGGTGAGCGAACGGAAGCGGGCCTTGTTCAGCGCATCCGAGGCATTGGAAATCAGTTCCCGAAGGAAAATTTCCTGGTTGGTGTACAGCGAATGGACGATCAGATGCAGCAGCTGCCGCATCTCGGCCTGATAGGTGTACTGCTCGGCCTGGGCCGTCGTTTGTTCAGACATCAGTTAGCTTCAATTATTCGCCCAACAGCGTGCCGGCCTCCGGAAAAAGCTGATCCAAACGGCTCTCAAAAAGGCGGTAGGTGAATTGACCGCCCCCGGCAGCCAGCGCTAACGCTGACTCATGCGGCAGCCCGCGGAGAGAGTTGGTGCCCGCACGGGAGGTGATTTCAATGCGGTAAGCGGCATCGCCCAGTACCTGCGGAGGAAGATCGTCAAAGAATCCGTCGGCATTGAGCGGATCAAAGCGCCGCAGCCAGTTGGTCACCTGCATGCTGTCAGCAGGCGCACCATCCACCAGCCAGGAGTTTTGCCCCCGCGTTACCTCATAATCGCCTTCCGGCCTGAATACTCGAAGCGAGGTCATTGTCGCGGGGTCGGTACGCATCACCCGGCGGTCACGCCAGCGGCCGATATCCCGCGTCACCGTGACGCGCTGATTCGTTGAGAAAACGGTCGGATCCTCCTCCAGCAGCACAAAGATGGAAGAATAATCACGCCCCTGCTGTGAGAAAGTAATCTGCCGTGACTCATCCGTCATTTGGAGTGTGACCGTGGCGGCGGTACTGTCTATGCCGTATATGCCGTAGCGCTCGGGGTTGGAGGTGGCCCGTGTATTGAGTGTCACTTCCGCAAGGTCCGAAAGGAATCTGGACACGGTAAGGGAATCAGCCAGCATACTGACCGGGCGGCGCATGTACCATATGCCTGCCTGCCGGTCAAACTCAAGCGTGTCGGCAGATAAGGCCAGCGTGAATGAGTTGACCTCGTCAGCGGCCAACTCAAAATGCGGCACGCGGATATTGGACGGATTACGCTCAAACACGCCGGCAAGCCAGGCAATGCCCAGCAGCAATACCAGCGTGACGGCGAGCAATCTCAACCGTTTCTGACTCATGTCTCGTTGGGTGAAATCAAAATAATCTGTCGGTCCCGCCGCTTTCTCCAACGGAAAAGGCCGTAGACAACGACCATAAGCAGCGGAAGAATCATATTGCCGTACTTAACCCAAGGGCGGGTGTTTTCGGATACCTCCTTCAACGGTCTCGGATCAATGGACTTGGAACGGATCGACAGGATGGCCTCGTCCTGGATCAGCCAGTCAACCATGTTGAGACCAAAGGCCGCCCCACCGCCCTGACCGGCGGGAATGATCTGCTCATTGATGAAATCTCCGTCTCCAACGGCCACCAGGCGGGTTTCCGCACTGGAGCGGCCGGGCTCAAACGCGCTCGGGAATACACCGCTGAACGCCGCACCCAATAGAAACGGGCCGCCGGAAAGCGTGGCGGTCGTTTGCGTCGGCTGCAGCATAAAGAAGCCCTGCTGCAATCCGCTCTGGCGGGATGAGTAAATCAGCGGTTCCCTGATAACGCCCGCGGGTAGCGCGGCCGAAGTGTCAATGGAGCTCACAAAGTAAAACATGAGCCCGCCCAGCCGATTGACCATCTGATTGTCCGAATTGAAACTGGTTACCACCGGAAACAGCGGGTATTCAATCTGCTGCGTCACCGTGAACGCTCCCTGACGACTCTGCATGTTGACCACGGAGCTCTGCTCATCCATAATCAGATTCGGAGTCATGACGATGCCGTAGGTCGCCAGCATATCTTCAATCCCCACCGTAAGCTCAAAGGCTTGTCCGGCCTGCAGGTCGGCCGCCACGCGGTTGAGCAGAAACCCGACGCGGCCGCCGTTCATGATATAGCTGTCCAAGGCCTGCAGATCGGCATCCGGGATGGTGTCTGACGGGGCAATCACCAGCAGCACATCGGGGGCCTCGGCGGCGGTGAGCTGATCTGCCATCGCAGGTGCCACATCGTAGTTGGCCGACAACCCCTGGACCAGCGCAGGCATATTCTGCATCAGATCCGGTTCGCCATGACCGGTCAGATAGCCGACCTGGGGTTTTTCGGAACGGGTGAGCCGGCGGATGGCACTGGTAATGTCGTATTCCAGCCTGGAGAGGTCCTGAATGACCGGTATGGCCTCACGATTGTTTTCGTACTCAATGGCCAGCCCCATGTAGGCATTCTTGAGCTGAACGTTGTCGTTCTCAACGACCTGGATCTGCACCGCCGAAACCCCCAGCCTGGCGGCTTCCGCCCGATCCTCTTCCGCATCGGGATCCACAAACTGGTACAGCACATTCTGCCCACCGTAGGCGTGGTAATCGGCCAGTTTTTCCTCCAGGAACAGACGGTTAGCCGCGAACTGTGCCGGCAGATCAGCGGTGAAGAAGGCCGTTATGGAAACAGGATCCTCCAAGCCGCGCACCAGCTCCACGGAGGCTTCAGAGAGCGAGTATACCCGGTCATCCGTCAGATCCAGCCGCCAGAAGGTGTTCCGCGCAATCAGATTCAGGACGATCAGGATGCCGGCAGCCAGCAGGATCGTCACCTGTGTCGTGTAATCTTTCTTCATGTTGGACTACTCTGGACGCCGAGCCAGTGTGTAAGTGGTCAGAAAGAAGGCAAATGCGGTCATGGATAGGTAGTAAAGCACATCCCGCGTGTCAATCACGCCCCGCAGCAGGTTTTGAAAATGGTAGTCAGCCCCCAGATACTGCAGAATCACCCCCAGCCAGGAGGGCACAAAGTCGGTCACCTTATCCAGCAGGAAAAGGACAAAGACAATCGCAAAGCCAAGAATAAACGCCACGATCTGGTTGCGCGTCAAACTGCTGGCCCACAGCCCGATGGACGCATACGTCAGGCCGAGCAGGAACAGGCCCAGATACCCGCCAATGGTGGCCCCCAGATCCAGATCCCCCAAAATGCTGACCGTTAACGTATAGATCAGCGTAAGCGCGATCGCCAGAGAGAGCAGAATCGTTACCGACAGCAGCTTTCCGGCAATGACCTGCCAGTCCCGAACCGGCAGCGTAAGCAGCAGCTCCAACGTACCCGACCTGCGCTCCTCCGCAAAGGAGGCCATGGTCAGCGCGGGCACAAAGAAGAGAAATACAAAGGGCGCAATGCTGAAAACGGAGCGCAAGGAAGCCACATTCTGCAGAAAAAGGGCGTTGCCGAAGAACCAGCCCGTGATGGCCAGAAACACACTCAGCACCACATACGCCGCGGGGCCATCAAAGTAGGCCCTAAGCTCGCGCTGGGTGAGCGTCCAGGTTTCGTGCATCAGATTTTATTAGGTGTTTCGCGAAGTCTCAAGAAGTGGTCAGCTGGCGGAACACATCCTCCAGGCTGCTCTGTTTGCGTGTTAGTCCGGTGAGAGTCCATCCGTGGGCCACGGCCAGTCGGAACAGGTCCGCGCGGATATCGCGCTCGGCGGCAAGCGTGAACTGTAGCTCGCCGGAGGTGTCAATCGTTCGGTCAATCATGTGGGCGGCATCCCAGTCGGACAGCACGCGGCTGACATCCTCCTCAGATGCGCGCACGCTGATTTCTATCCGCTCTTCGCCGGACAAACTGCTTTGCAGCTCATCCGGGGACCCGTCCGCCACAATGCGGCCCTGGTTGATGATGATGACGCGGTCACAGGACACCTGTACTTCCGGCAGGATATGCGTGGACAACACCACCGTCTTGTGATGCCCAATGGAGCGGATCAGCTCCCGGATTTCTACGATCTGGTTGGGATCAAGGCCGGATGTAGGCTCGTCAAGAATCAGAATCGGCGGGTCATGGATCATGGCCTGTGCCAATCCCACGCGCTGGCGGTAACCCTTGGAGAGCGTGTCAATCCGCTTGGCCAGCACCTCGCGCAGACCACAGGCCCGGGCCATTTCCACAATTCGGTCATTATGGCGCTCCTTGGGGATGCCCCGCATGGCGGCGACAAAGGCCAGGTAGTCCCAGGTCACCATATCGCTGTACAACGGCGTGCTCTCGGGCAGGTAGCCGATCTGCTCGCGGATTTCCAGGGGGTGCTCGGAAACATTCAGCCCGTTGACCAGGGCGGTGCCCTCGGTCGGCGGCAGATACCCGGTGATCACCTTCATGGTGGTGGTCTTGCCGGCACCATTCGGGCCCAAAAAGCCAATGATTTCTCCTTGGGCCACCTCAAATGAGATGGCATCAACAGCGCGCTCCGCGCCGTAAGACTTGCTTAGAGTGCGTACTTCAATCATTAACGCCAGGAATGTCGTACAAGCTGCCTCAACGAAATAGATCCCATTTTTGGTATGCGCTGTCACACGCCAATACAGCCTCCCAATATACGGCTTTCCCACAGCCCGATCCGAGCATGATATTTGAAGATTCCTTGAAATCCGCACGCAGACGGACAGTCGGCACCGAGATCCCACTCATCAACGCCACAGTCGCCGGATGATCGACTTGACCAATCCGGTGCGCCTGGCTGATCTGGCCCCGCGCCTTGAACAGCTGTGGGCCGCATCGGGCGGGAAGATTCTCTCGGTGGAGCATGAATTTGACTTTGCACAGGGCGCACCGGTGCATACCCGGGCGGGCCGGTACATGCCCAGGGGATGGACCGAATGGACCCAGGGCTTTCAACTCGGATCGGCCCTCCTTCAGTTTGAAGCAACAGGCGATGAGCAATTTCTAGATTTGGGCCGCACCCGGACTATGTTGCGTGTGCTGCCGCATGTGACGCATTTTGGCGTGCATGATCACGGCTTTACCGTGGTGAGCACATTCGGTAACCTGATGCGTCTTGTGGCTGAGGGGCATATTCCGGCGAATCGATGGGAGTATGCCTGCTATCGGGTTGCGCTGCTCAGCAGCGGGGCCGTTCAGGCCCGCCGGTGGACCCGGCTCGGCGGCGGGGAAGGCTATATCTACTCATTCAATGGTCCTCACTCCCTGTTTGCGGACACGATCCGCTCGCTGAGGTCGCTTGCCCTGGCCCATTTGCTGGGCGGACACCTGACCGGAGAGCAGGATGTTCGTTATTCGCTGCTGGACCGTTTGCTGGCCCATGCCCGGACCACCGCCCGCCATATCGTGTACTACGGCAAGGGTAGAGATGGCTACGATATCAGGGGTCGTGTGGCGCACGAGGCAATCTTCAATGTGGACAGCCGCACATTTCGCTGCCCGTCTACACAGCAGGGCTACAGCCCGTTTACGACCTGGACGCGCGGCCTGGCGTGGATCATTTGCGGGTACGCCGAAATTCTGGAATTCATGGCATCAGAGCCGGACCCCGATGACGCAACGCTCCAGTCGCTGCTTCGCCCGCTGCAGGCCGCCAGCGACTACTACATTGACAGCACGCCCGCCTGCGGAATCCCTTACTGGGATACCGGTGCGCCGAATCTGCACCGATTGGGTGACTGGGCGGCCCGTCCGGCGGATCCGGTCAATCCGTGGGAGCCGGTGGACAGTTCCGCCGCAGCGATTGCCGCGCAGGGGCTGCTTAGGCTGGGGAAGTATCTGGGCCCGGAAGGCCGCAGGTATGAACAGGCGGGACTGGCAGTGGCCCGAACGCTCCTGAGTGACACCTACCTGAGCACGGACACGAACCACCAGGGACTGCTGCTTCACAGCATTTATCATTGGCCGCGGCGATGGGATTACGTGCCGGATGGCGCGTCCGTGGCATCCGGTGAAAGTGTGATGTGGGGCGACTATCACCTGCGCGAACTGGCGCTGTATCTGCAGCGGCGGCTGCGGAAGACCGGTGATCTGCGGTTCTTTAATGTGTGACCCGCGCGGATGCGCGTATATTTGAACCCTGCACACCGGTACGTGAATCCCCCAGATCCTGCCGCGCCGTTTCCATCAGGGTCAGCAGATGATCCACCACATCCGGATGGTCGCCCGCAAGATTGCGGGTCTCTCCGGGATCTGCAGCCAGATCATAAAGCGCCAGATCCGTGGAATCCTGCCGATAGGTCCCCGGATGCGTGGGCGTAACCAGGGTGGCCCCGTGGATGCTGCGGAACAGGTGGGGGACATGGAGCTTCCAGGGTCCCGATCGTACCGCTTCCAGCGCTCGTCCGCGATAGTAGAAGAAGGCCTCGTGCGGCGTAGGGCCGCCATCAATGGTCGGCATGAGGTCTTTTCCGTCAAACGGATAAGGCCCTGGCGGCGCTTCGGTCAGGGCGGCAATCGTGGGCATCAGGTCCATAGCCAGGACCATGGCATCGGAAACCTGACCTGCGGGAATGCGGGCGGGCCAGCGCAGGATCAGCGGCACGCGGTGTCCGCCTTCAAAGGTGGTCCCCTTACCTTCGCGGAAAGGACCGGCTGAGCCGGCAAAAGGTGCCTTGACCAGCCAAGGCCCATTGTCGGACGTAAAAATGATCAGGGTGTGGTGCGTCAGGTTGTGCCGCTCCAAGGCATCCATAATCGTACCGGTGGACGCGTCAATCTCCATGATGACATCGCCGTACAAGCCACGCCTGGACTGGCCCGCAAAGTCATCCGACACAAACAAGGGCATATGCGGAAACGTATGGGCCATATAGAGAAAGAACGGTTCGTCCCGATGGGTCTCAATAAAGGTCGTGGCCCGTTCGGTGTAGCGGCGCGTCAGCAGACGCTGATCCGGCTCTACCTCGATGGTGCGGTCATTCTCCACCAGGGGCAGGGGCGGATGGTTGCGGGCGTACGGATTGGGATTCTTGGTTGAATCCGGTGTCATGTCGTTGGAATAGGGGATGCCGAAGTAACTCTCAAATCCGTGATTGACCGGCAGGTGCTCGGGATGATGGCCCAGGTGCCATTTGCCGATAGCCGCGGTCCGGTAGCCCAGATCCCTGAGCATTTCGGCCAAGGTTCGCTCCGCAGGGTTCAGACCGGCGTTGGATTGGGGCATCAGTACGCCCGGCAGCCCCACCCGCATCGGATACATCCCGGTCAGAAGTGCCGCCCGTGAGGGAGAACAGGCCGCGTTGGAGGCATAGTAATTGGTAAACCTGATCCCCTCTGCCGCGAGTCGGTCCAGATTGGGGGTGTCCAGATCCCGGGCACCGTAACTGCCCAGGTCCGCCCAGCCCTGATCATCCGTTACGATCAGTACAATGTTGAGCGGTCTCTCCGGCACGCATCCGGTCAGCAGGAGCGCAATCAGAGCTGCACACACATGCCAATGGGCACCCGGCGTTTCCGTGCGGGGTTGAAACAGCAGTAGTTGACGACAAGCGGGCATGACAGAGCTGGAGGGAATTACAAAATATGATTTGCACTATACGCCATCACCCCCTTTGGCGGGGTCGGCGGTGGAGGAAATCAGCCGCTGGCGGCAAAAAATGGTCCAGGCAAAGTTGATCGGCCAGGATCCAAACCGGTACAGCGGGTACGGATTCGGCAACATCAGCTGCCGGCTGCCTCCCATAAAGGCAGCCGCAGACCGCCGCCGTTTTGTCATCACCGGCTCGCAGACCGGACATAAGCCCCGTTTGACCGAGGAAGACTTCGCCATCATTACATCCTGGGATCTGAATCGCAACAGGATTACGGCACACGGGCCGGTGCGCCCGTCGTCCGAAAGTCTGACCCATGCGGTGATCTACAGTCTGGATGCCAAGTTGCGTTGGGTGATACATGTGCATTCACCTGAGCTGTGGCGCAAGGCAGACGGGCTTCAGATTCCGCAGACCCGCCCGGCAGTTGCCTACGGTACGGTGGACATGGCCCGCGAAGTGGAGCGACTGTTTGCAGAGGAATCCCTGGCCGAGCAGAGGATCTTTGCTATGGGTGGTCACGAGGACGGACTGGTGGCGTTTGGCAGATCAGCCGCGCAGGCAGCCGAGGCGATAACGGATCTGATGGACAGGCTGCCAACTGGTCGGGGTGGCGGGATTTGAACCCACGACCTCTTCGTCCCGAACGAAGCGCGCTACCGGGCTGCGCCACACCCCGAATCTATATTGAACGCCCTAACCATCGGGTTGATCCGGCAGCTCATTGGTAAGCACACCGTATTTTGCATCGCATGGAAACTCTCAACCTGCCCGCCTATGAGTTCACAATCCGGTTGAATGCCGGCCGGCGGGTGATTCTGGACACCCTGCGCGGGAAATTTGTGCCGCTGACCCCCGAAGAATGGGTCCGGCAGCACTTTGTGCAGTATCTGATACATGAGTTCCAAGTCCCGCAGCCGCTTATTGCACTGGAAATGGCCTTCCCGTTCCAAAATACCCATTACCGGGCGGATGTGGTGGTGTACAGTCGGGCGATGAAGCCGGTAATGATCGTGGAATGTAAGCGGCCTTCGGTGAAAATCAACCAGCAGACCTTCAATCAGATCGGCGTGTACAATAAGGTGATTCGGGCCCGATATCTGGTCGTCACTAACGGTTTGCAGCATTACTGCTGTCGGGTGCAGGATGAGCAGATGGATTTTGTCACGCAGATTCCGAATTATTCGTCTATGGTCTGACCTATGGCCAACTATCAGAAGGAACTGAAAGCCGTTAAGGCCGCGTTGGCGGAAGCTGCCCTGCTGTGTCGTCGTGTGCAACGGACGCTTGCCCCAACAGCTCTGACCAAACAGGATCGTAGTCCGGTGACCCTCGCGGATTTCGGCAGTCAGGCGTTGGTATGCAGGACCCTTCGGGAGGCTTTTCCAGGTGATCCCATTATGGCTGAAGAAGATGCAGGTGCGTTGCGCAATGGCCGCCATGCGGAACTGTTGTCGGAGTTGGTTGCTCAGGTGCAAAGGGTTCGCCCGGACGCGAGACCCGAAGATGTGCTGGATTGGATTGACTACGGGCAGGCGACCGGCTATCACGAGCGGTTCTGGACGCTGGACCCGGTTGACGGAACCAAGGGCTTTTTGCGCGGGCAGCACTACGCGATTGCGCTTGCGCTGATTGAGCGCGGTCAGGTGGTGCTGTCCGGCCTGTCGTGTCCCAACATGGATAAGGGTGCCGGGGCTCAGTTTGTGGCCGCGCGCGGTCAGGGAGGCCAGCAGGTGGCGGCGGATACCGTGCGTGTCAGTTCTACGTCTGCTACGGCCTCAGCGCGGCTTTGTGAATCGGTTGAAGCGGCCCACAGCGCCCACGGTGACGCGGCCCGCGTTGTGCGCGCCTTGGGCATTACGCGCCCTGGCGTACGCCTGGACAGTCAGGCCAAGTATGCGGCAGTCGCACGCGGAGATGCCGACATTTACCTGCGATTGCCTCGGGACCGTACCTATATTGAGCGTATCTGGGACCATGCTGCCGGCAGCTTGCTTGTGACCGAAGCGGGGGGAAGAGTCACTGACTGCCGCGGGAGAGAGCTGGATTTCGGCTGTGGTGGGAGGCTGGAGCGCAATCTGGGTATTGTGGCCACCAACGGAGTTCTTCATGATGCGGTCATCGCTTCCCTGAAGCAGCTCGGGATCGGTCAGGGATGATGGGTCGGCTGTTTGAGCAGCTCATTTTTCGATGGGTGCGTCTTTTCTATTCGCGGGTTGAGGTCCGAGGCAGCTGGCCTGATTCGGGCCCGGTGATCTATGTGCTCAATCACCCCAACGGACTGCTGGATCCGGCCCTGGTGATGGCGGCGCGGCTTGAAAGGGTCACCTTCCTGGCTAAGAGCACGCTTTTTGCCATGCCGGCGGTGGGTTGGACGGCCCGACAGTTCGGCGCGCTGCCCGTATTCCGCGCGGTAGATGTGGGGCTTCGCGGGGCGGCAGCGGATGCCGAGGATATGGCCGACCGCAATGAGGCCACTTTCGCCGTCTGCCGCGCGCGATTGCATCAGGGCCGTGCGCTTGCGCTTTTCCCGGAAGGCAAGACCCATGGCGCACCGCAATTGCTGCCGATTCGAACGGGTGCAGCTCGGGTCGCCCTTACCACCGCCTGTGAGGCGGGCTGGCACAGCGGACTGATTATGGTACCGGTAGGGCTGTGGTACGAGGATATGACCCGGTTCAGGACCAGGGTAATTCTCAATGTGGGTCGCAAGGTAGGTGTGGATCGCTGGCAGCAGGTGTATGAAGAAGACGCACGCGCGGCAGTTCAGCAGTTGACCGCCGAAGTGGAAAAGCGTCTGGAGGCAACATTGCTGCAGGCGGAGAGCCATCGGCTGCTACGTAGAGTCAGTTTACTGGCCGCTTGGACGGCCCCCGGAGAAGATGGACACGCCGCGGGCGAGCAGCTGGACTGGTCCGCCCGTCTGTTGCGAGGGCACAGCTATCTGCGGGTGCAGGCACCTGAGCGTATTGAACGCATCAAACAGACCAGCAAGTCTTTTGGAATCATGCTGCAAACCGCCGGAATTGACAATCCCCGGGATCTGGAGCTGCAGCGTGCCGGGCGGGGGTGGCTCACAAAACGCGTAGGGTGGCTGGTGGTGATGGCCTTGCCCGCACTGGCGGGGGCTGGGGTCGGGGCCATACCATGGGGTGTCATTCGGGTGCTGGCCCATCGCGTTCGCCGTACGGAGGCCGGAACGATCAAACTCTTGGGCGGCACATTGCTGTCCGGGCTGTCGGTGGCGGCATGGGCCATGGTGTTGGCCTTTACCGCGGGCATCTGGTGGGCGGTGGGCCTGTTGGTATTGGCACCGGGCTGCCTGTACGCCGTGCTGCGCTGGTACGAGTTGTATCAGGAGACGCAGACGGCAATCTCGGTCCGCAGACTTCAAAGGCGGCGGACACCGCTGGTTGAGTATTTGACGCGGTGTAGGGAGGCACTTACGGAGGCTGTTCATGACGCGCTCGTGTTTGCCGAAAAAGGTCGATAGCATGCGGATCCGCGCCGCCGTGCTGCATAGAACCGCCGAAGATATCCGCGTCGAGCGGCTGATGCTGAAGCCTCCGCAGGCGGGCGAGGTGCTCGTTCGTATGGAAGCTGCTGGAGTGTGCGGAAGCGACTGGCAGGTATGTACCGGAGCCACACCACATGTACTGCCAGCAGCGCTGGGCCACGAGGGTGCAGGTACGGTTGAGACGGTAGGGCCCAGGTGCACGATGTTCGCTCCGGGGGAGCGGGTGATTCTGAATTGGGCCCCCGCCTGTGAAGTGTGCTGGTATTGCGGCCAGGGCCGCCCCAACCTGTGCAGCGGCACCAAGGACTATGTGTGGAAGGGGCTGATGCCGGATGGCACCCCCAGAATGTACGGCCCGAACGGACCGGTATATCAGTACTGCGGTCTTGGCTGCTTCGCTGATTATGTGGTAGTGCCGGAGTCGGCCTGCGTTCAACTGCATCCGGAAGTACCCATGATGATTGGTGCCCTGTTGGGATGCTGTGTGACCACTGGGGTGGGCGCGGCGGTCAGAACTGCGCGGGTGAAGGCCGGCAGCAGTGTTGCGGTGGTGGGGGCGGGAGGCGTCGGATTATCCATAATCCTGGGCGCAGGGTTTGCCGGGGCCGACCCCATTATTGCGGTGGACACCGTAACGGATCGGGCGGGCCTGGCGCGGCGGCTGGGGGCGCGGCATTTTGTTGCCGCATCCGATCAGATGCCCAATGCCATCCGGTCGCTGACCGAAGGTCGGGGGGCCGATTATGTCTTTGATGCTACCGGCCTGCCGGCTGTGCAGGAGCAGTGTCTGGAGGCCGCGCGCCCTGGAGGGAAGGTAATACTCGTCGGGCTGGCTCCGGTGGGCAGTCGGACCAATCTTCCGGGTTCGGTGATTACGCGGGAGGAAAAGACGGTTACCGGATCGTACTACGGTTCTGCCAATCCGCGTGAGGATTTTGATTACTATGCCCGCTGTTATCTGGCGGGAAAACTCAACTTGGACGCACTGATCACGCGCACCTATTCGTTGGAGGCAATTCGGGATGCGTACCGCGATTTGTTGGCCGGTGAACTGGCTCGCGGCATAATTGTATTTGATTTAGGTTGAACTTATCTGGAAATGAAGACTGCGACGCTGCTTATGGCCCTGGTGCTACCGGCCGGGTCAGCCTTGGGACAGGTGCCTGACACAACAGAAGCCACCAGGACGCTGGGCGAACTGGTCGTTACCGCCGAACGGTCGGAGACACTAAAGGCTACGTCGACCGGGGCAGTGAGCGTGTTGCGGGCCGAAGATCTGCACCCGATGCCCGGCATGACAAATCTGGCGGATGTACTCCGTTTCATGCCCGGCTTTGCGCCGCTGCATATTGATGGGCTGGGATACGACCCTCAGCCGGTAGTTCGCGGCTTTTACGGGGGTGGTGAGGCGGAGTATGTCATTGTGCTGCTTAACGGGCAACCCCTGAACGTCTTTGAAACCGGGCTGGTGAACTGGAATCAGATCCCAATGGAGGCGGTTGAGTCGGTGGAAGTGCTGCGTGGGGGAGCGTCATCGCTCTACGGCGACGCTGCGATTGGCGGCATTGTCAATGTGCGAACCTCAGACGAGCATCAGTCCGGCACCCGAGTGTCTTTAACCGGTGGCTCATTTGGGAGTATTCGGGGGGGCGTGGCGACGCAACTGAAGCGGTGGCTGAGTGGGTTCGGCAATGTGGACCGCACCGCCGGGTATCGGGATCATGCGAATCGGTTCAGTGCGAGTGCGGGCTTCTCAGGGGACCTGATCCGTAAAGAGCGCTTAGAGCTCACGTTTGCCGGTTTGGGGCACAGCCGCCGCTACGATGTGCCCGGCCCCCTGACCCAAGATCAGGTCAGGCACTCGCCTTCGCAAGTGTCGCCGTTTCATGTGCTGGACCACGCGGAGGAGCGCGCGGGGCAGGCCTCGCTGCGGGCCCGGTGGACGCTTCCGCGAGGGATGACGCTTGACGGATCTTTGACCGGGGCGATGCGCCAACTGGACATGATCCGCACCTTACCGCTGAGCGCGGAATTTGCGGATGCCAAGCAGCGTGACCTGCAGGCCGCGAGGTTGTTTTTCACCGGCCAGATGGTGCTGCCAGTGCGGGCCGGGAAGGACCGGCTAACGGTAGGCACGGATCTGCAGTCGGGACGAATGGATAACGCTTGGTATGAGGTCGTTACCGGCCCCGCTTCCGTATTCGCGGATCATTCCGGCGATCCGGGAAGTGTCAGTACGGAAGGAAGCGCATCGCGGCAGGCACTGGCGGCTTATGCCCAATACGATTGGATTCCTGCTTCGGCCCTGAAACTCACAGCAGGGGCCAGGCTGGACCGGATTGGTGACGACTACACCCCTTCCGGCGGTGAGCGGTCATCCGCCTCCCACCGGGCCTTCAGCCCGAAGGTCGGCCTGAATGTGCGCTATCGGAGCACGGCGCATCAGGTAGGCAACTGGTACGCCAATGTTAGCCGGTCCTTCAAGGCAGCGACGCTGGACCAGCTCTATGATCAGCGACTGATTCCGGTACCGTTCCCGCCGTACGGGATTTCCATTTCCAACGACGAACTGAAGCCGCAGCGGGGCACCAGTATTGAGACGGGCCTGTATCATCAGGCGGTGCTGGCTGAAGGCAGTCTGGTGCTGGACTTGTCAGCGAGCGCCTATCAGATGGATATGAAGGATGAGCTGGATTTTCAGTTTGACACATTTTCCTACGCCAATATTGCCCGCAGTCGCCACCGCGGCGTGGAGTTGGGGGCTAAACTGGATATGCAGCGCAGAGCGGGGTTGATGCTGAATTACACCCTGCAGGATGTGACGTATCGGGCGGGCAGCTACGAGGGCAATTACGTCAAGGCGGTGCCCAGGCATTACGTCAACCTATCCATGCATGTCCCGGTCACCCCGGAGCTGGCCACCAGTGCTACGGTGCGTACGGCTCGCGGCGTTTGGCTGGACGACGCAAATCTTACGCCGCTGGATGCTTACACCACGGTGGATGTAAGGCTCGCGTATGCGGTTGGCCGCGTGAGCTTAGACTTTGAGGTTCTCAACCTGATGGACAGCAAGTACAGCACTACGGGTTATCTGGATCCCGGCGGATCAGAGACGCAGTTTCTGTACCCGGCATCCAGACGCTTTTTCCGTGCGGGGATGCGGCTGACCCTGTAGGCCAGCCCGAATTGCCGGGAGGATACTGGTAGCCGTTTGTAGCCTGAGCCTTGGATCTGCCCGGCTTCAGTCAGTCCGCTGCAATGCACCGGCACGGTTTGCAGAAAACAGCTCCGCCTGCTCCAGCACGGTTCTGACCGCCTTCTCCCGTTTATCAGGGGGGTAGTCATTCTTCCGAAGAGTTCGCCTGACCAAGCGCCGAATGTTGGCGCGTTTATCTTCGCGTATGATCCAATCGATCACAGCGTTATTGCGAACGATTCCTACCAGATCCCTTGCGATACCGCACAGCTTTTGGTCTCCCAGGATTTTGACCGCGCTATCATTGGTTTCCAACGCATCGTAAAAGGCCAATTCATCTTCGGTCAGGCCCAGATCTTCACCCCGTTTGTTCGCCTTACGCATTTCACGGGCAAGCTTGATAAGCTCCTCAATTATCTGTGCCGTGTCCATTGCTCGGCTCTCATACCGTTCGATGGCCTCTTGCAGCAGTTCTGCAAAGGAGCGGGCCTGAACGACATTCCTGTTCCGTCGGGTAGCAATCTCACTTTTGAGCAGCCGCTGAAGCAGTTCTACTGCCAGATTGGCCCGCCCCATGTCGCGTACTTCCATCAGGAATTCGTCCGAGAGGATTGACACATCAGGCTTCTGCAGCCCGGCGGCGGCGAAAATATCCCGTATCCCTTCCGGTACGACTGCTCGAGAAACAATTTGGCGCACTGCATAATCCAATTCCTCGTCGGATCTGCCTCGGGACGCGGCACGTTTTGCGAGTGCCGCCCGTACAGCCTGGAAGAACGCGACATCGTCGCGGATGCGAGTCGTTTCTTCGTGCGGCACCGCAAGGGCAAATGCCTTGGTGAGATCTCCGACGATTTTGAGGCAGCGTAGCTTGCCCTCCTTTTGAGCCAAAACATGTTCCAGTGCGGCCGGCAGCAGGGTGAGCCGCTCCGAAGGTAAGCTGGTACGCCAGTCAAACCCGTGAAACAGGTCACAACACATCTCATATTTCTTCCTCAGCAGCCGAACGGCTTTCTCCTTGTTCAATACGGCTTTCCCTTGCCCCCCGCTTTCGGTGTAGGTTGCCAGCGCGGTTCGGAGGTCAAATGCAAGACCCAGATAGTCAACGATCAGCCCCGAGGGCTTATCGCGGAATACGCGGTTTACGCGGGAAATGGCCTGCATCAGTCCGTGCCCGCGCATGGGTTTGTCCACATACATGGTATGCAGGCTGGGCGCATCAAACCCGGTCAGCCACATATCTCGTACGAGCACCATCTTGAGCGGATCGGCTGGATCCCGAAATCGCCGCGCGAGGCGCTCACGGCCTGCTTTGGAGCGGATGTGCGGCTGCCATTCAGTGGGATCAGAGGCCGATCCTGTCATGACCACCTTCAATTCGTCTTCGCTATCGTCGCCTGCATGCCAGTGGGGGTGATGTCGGACCAGCGCATCGTACAATTCAACGCAGATTCGCCGGCTCATGCAGACCACCATTGCCTTGCCCTTAATCGCCTCCAACCGGCGCGCAAAGTGCTCAACTATATCTGAAGCCACCAGCTCAACTCGTTTTTCTGCCCCTACGATCGCCTCGAGCCTGGCCCATTTCGTTCGAACTTTGTCACGGCGGCTTATCTCTTCCGCTTCTGTGAGTTCTTCAAAATCGTGATCTATATCCGGCCTTGACGATTCGTCAAGGGTAATCTTAGCCACGCGGCTCTCGTAGTAGATCGGTACTGTAGCCTTATCCTCGACTGCCCGCTTGATGTCGTATATGCTGATGTGGTCGCCGAATACCGCTCGCGTGCTGGCATCGGCCAATTCAATGGGTGTCCCTGTAAAACCGATAAACGAGGCCCGCGGCAGCGCATCCCGCATATGGCGTGCGAAGCCATCGATGAAGTCATACTGACTCCGGTGTGCCTCATCGGCAATTACGACGATGTTGCTCCGGTTCGATAGCCGTGGATGTTCTGCGCCTTTCTCATCGGGAAAAAACTTCTGGATGGTGGTAAACACCACGCCACCGGATTGCACCGACAGTTTGCCGCGCAGATCTGCCCGACTCTCTGCCTGCACGGGCGACTGCCGCAGCAGGTCAGCGCATTTGGCAAACGTGTTGAAGAGCTGATCGTCCAGATCGTTACGATCTGTCAGCACCACAATGGTGGGATTCTCCATAGCGGGCTCCCGTATGATGCGGCCCGCATAGAAGGCCATCGTCAGGCTCTTGCCCGACCCCTGCGTGTGCCACACCACGCCGATACGCCGGTCGCCACCTGATCTTCCAAATGGCTGATCCGGTTCGGTAGGACTTTTGTGCCGCTGCGTTCGGGACGCGCGCAGTGTTTCCTCAACGGCTACCTGCACTGCGTGGAATTGATGGTATCCGGCTATCTTCTTGACCGGAATACCTCCCCCATCGTCCTCAAACACGGTGAAGTCCCGTAACAGTGCCAGAAAGCGTTCCGGCTCCAGCGCGCCTTCCACCAACACCTGCAATTGCAGTTTATCTGGAGCCGCTTCCTCTGCGCCCTCAATAGTTCGCCAAGGCTTGAACCATTCCCTTCCAGCAGTCAGCGTGCCTATGCGCGCTTCCAGCCCATCAGAAACCACCAGGGCCGCATTGAACGTGAATAGTGACGGGATATCCGCTTTGTAGGTCTGCAGCTGCTGAAAGGCTGTCCAGATGGTGGCATTCTCGTCTGCGACATTCTTGAGTTCAATCACTGCTAGCGGCAAGCCATTGATAAAGAGCACAATGTCCGCCCTACGTTCCCGCCGGTCTTCCACCACCGTAAACTGATTTACGGCAAGCCAGTCATTGTTGGTTGGATCCTCGTAATTAATGACTGCGACCTGGGTCCCGCGCCATGCGCCATCGGCTCGGCGGTACTCAATTGCCACGCCGCTTACCAACATGTGGTGGGACACACGGTTACGGGACTCCAGTGTGGACCCTTCGGGGCGAGAGATCTTGCGGCATGCGTCGTCCAACGCCTCTGCGGGCAGATCGGGATTCAACCGGCCCAAAGCATCCCTCAGCCGACGTTTCAGAACGACTTGGGCGTAATCCGCCCGTTCCGCCCCAGCCGCACTCGGCCCAATGTCAGGGCCGTGGGCCACTATCCACCCGAGGTCTTTGAGCCATTTAAGCGTGGCGGCTTCTACCTCCAGTTCGGTGAGGGAAGACGAGATAGGCATCACTGGACGGATTCTACCAGCTTCTCCGCAGCTGATACGCGGATCTCGCCTGAAATGAGTTTGGGGAGAAGGGTGTCGCGAAGCGTGGCAAGGGTAAGGGACTCACGCTGAGTCAGTCCCATACGGTTTACTACGGGATCAAGCAGGGAGGAAAACGTCATTCGTATCTCCGGCTTTGGGAGTGCTAAGGTGGTGTCCAACACAGTTACCGGCCTTACAGCTGGATACGTACCGCCATCCGCAAGACGAGCGAGTCGACTGATTGCCTCCTTAGAAGTCGCAGCGCACCACACCAACTCCCGCTCGGATGGCGCGGCTGGGCGTAAGGTGGCAAAGGCCGTGCTACCCGTTAAGCCATTCTGGTCTATCAGCGCAAATGACCCGTTTCTCGGTCGAACCGTTCCGACGATGGTATCACCTCGGCGCAAGACTCGGCGTGCGCGACTAGGCGCGTCTTTCCATTTGAATTGTTGAATGTCTTTGATGGCCCCCCACTTGGTGTTCGCTAAGTCCACATACTGAATACTTTCTGGAGCGTTGCGTTTACTCCAGGATTCGGGATTGAGACATGCCACATTGCGGAGTGTCGCAATCTCCCACTCATCCGGTATTTCCCCCGTCTCAGAATCCACCATCCGGTCGGGGAACAGGTCGGCGATGTCGTCCGGCAGTCCGGTGTTCCGGCCCTCCATCTTCGCGCGGACCGGATCGAAATCAACAAACCACGACTTGAACAGAGCCCGCGCTATGGCCTCCAGTGTCTCATTTATCCGCCGGTTCAACTCGATCTTATCGTCCAGTGTGCCGAGGACATAGGCGATGGCGCGCTGTTCGGACAGAGGAGGAATCAGTAGCCTGAGATAACCCAAAGCATCTGTTGAGACCCGTTGCCTGCCGGATGTCCCCGTCATTTGGCCAATGGCATAGTTGCGAACCGAATCAGATTTCGTCAGATAGTAGGCGAATTCGTTATCCGTGATGCCTGCTCGTCCCCTAACCACAATAAATTCAGTTGAGCCGTAAGCCCGTATATCAGAATCAGGAGTGCGATACTGTGCGATCTTACCATTCTCAAGGCAGGGTGTGATACGAGCCATCAGGGTGTCGCCTTCAAGAAACCTGGATCCTCCACCCCTATACTCTCGATGCTCACGCGGGTGGACACTCTTGGAACCCACATTGATCGATGCCATATCTACGTAGGCATACGTCATCCTCCGATTCAGTCTAACCTTAGGATTGATCTGTACCGCTTCACTAAACGACATTTCGCGCCAGCCGCGGGTTTCCAGGGAACACTTATCCGCGGTGAGCGCACTTATACCCGTATCCAGAACAGTATGCTTTGCCTCAATCTGCCGCTTAAACGTCTCCGACAGATCATTCCACGCAAACAGGTCCACGCGGAATGGGAGGTCACTCTCTTCAAAGGCATCGCGCAGCTCAATGATGCCCATCCGCTGGTCGGGCGTTGCAAAAACGACAAGGTCCAGGTCTGAAGTGGGGCTCGAGGTCCACCTTGCTCGAGAACCGTACACCCACGCAGCGGTGCCGGGAAGATGCCGCTCCAGCAGTCTCCGGATAATTGCCCGCTCCTCAACGGTTACGTCTATGACGGGATCTACTGTCGCCATGCCGTTTCAGTCAAGGTTTCGTAGAGATCTATCGCATCCGCAATGAAATCCGGCACCAGCTCAAGGCAGGCCTCTGCTTTCTCGTTGTCGTAATCGTGCGCGGTGTCAATTCGGGCCCCCGAATACCGAAACCACTGGGAAAGAGGCGCTACAAACAGGTCGTTCTGAAAGGCCAGCCTGAAGACGGCCTTGGGGCTGTTGGGTACAACGGCCAAGCCCAGCACTTCAACCAGATACCGCTTCAACACCTTCCACAGGCAATCGTAGCAAGTTTCAAAACGCTGAACTACGGACTCGGCTACCCCCTCCCGAATCAATACGGGAAACGATGGGTCAAGCGATTTATGGTTCGCGTGCTGCTCCTCAAGTCGTTGCAGGGATCTCCTGAATTTATCGTAATCAATCATGATCACGGCCTGATACAGGCTAAGATGAGCATATTCCCCTAGCGCTGGTTATCTCCGTCTGCAAGCCCAAACCCCAGCATCTCCAAGTTAGCTGAGATTGCGGTGTCAAGCCGTGCGCCCTCTGCCTGCTGCTCACGGAGTTCAACAACCAAACGCTTCATCTTCAACTCAAAGGGCTCACCATCATCTTCTGGTGCCTCCATACCCACATACCGGCCCGGGGTCAGCACATAGTCATGCTGTTGCACCTCCTCCAACGCAGCGCTCCTGCAGAAGCCCGGAATATCCTCATAGGTGCCAGCGTCCGCTCCCGCGCGCCAAGTATGGTACGTTCGTGCGAGGCGAGTGATGTCGTTAGCGGTCAGTTCCCGCTGCGTACGGCTGACCATCTGCCCCATTCGGCGGGCATCAATGAACAGAATCTCTCCCTGCCTTCTGCGCTCGCGTGCCAGAAACCACAGGCAGGCCGGAATCTGGGTTGAGTAAAAAAGCTGCCCGGGCAACGCCACCATGCAGTCCACCAAATTCGCCTCAACAAGGTTCTCCCGAATCTTCCGCTCTCCCAATTGACCCGAGGACATCGACCCGTTGGCCAGCACGAATCCCGCGAGGCCGCCCGGTGCAAGATGGTGGACCATGTGTTGAATCCAGGCATAGTTGGCGTTTCCCTTGGGCGGTACACCATATCGCCAACGCTTATCATCATTCAGACGCGCTCCGCCCCAATCGGAAATGTTGAACGGCGGATTGGCCAGAATGTAATCCGCCTTCAGGTCGGGATGCTGATCGTTGTGAAAGCTGTCTCCATGCGCGATATGGCCTTCAATGCCGCGAATGGCAAGATTCATCTTAGCCAGTCGCCAGGTTGTGTAGTTGGACTCCTGCCCGAAGATCGAAATATTCCTGCGCGCCCGCCCCCCGTTGCCACGGGCATGTGCACGGATGAATTCCACCGACTGGACAAACATCCCCGATGAACCGCAGCACGGATCATACACGCGTCCTCTGAACGGCTGAAGCATCTCCACCAGCAGCCGGACAATGCAGCGCGGGGTATAGAACTCTCCGCCTTTCTTGCCCTCCGCACTGGCAAACCGGGACAGAAAATACTCGTACACCCGGCCGAGCACATCCCTGGAATGCGCTTCCTGCCCGCCGATTTGGATGTTGCTGATCACATCTATGAGCTGACCCAGCTTCCGCTGGTTGAGCACAGGACGGGCATAGTCCTTCGGCAGAATGCCTTTCAGAATCGGGTTATCACGCTCAACCCGTTCCATGGCTACGTCCACCACCTGACCAATGGCAGGCTGGCGTGCCTTGGACCTCAGATTGGCCCAGCGGGCCTCAAGAGGCACCCAAAAGACGTTCTGGGCACGGTACTCATCCGGATCCTCCGGGTCGGCCCCCTCGCTGCGCTGGCCCTCCAAATGCAGGTAACGCTCCTCAAAGGCATCCGAAATGTACTTCAGGAAGATCAGCCCGAGCACCACATGTTTGTATTCGGCCGCGTCCATGGAGCCGCGCAAGGCATCGGCCATCTGCCAGAGCTCCGTCTCATACGCTACCATTCGTGCATTCCGGTGGCAATCGCCGAGTTTAACGGTCAAGATGGCAATAAGTTGAGTCGGTGCGTCAGGTGGCAGGTGTCGGACTGCCGCCTGGTGCAGCCGGTCAAGGATGGCATCGGCCAGCGTGGGATTGTCGATGGCTTTGTGCCGGTGACCGACCGGTAATTGGCTCGCGGCGAGCCTACCTGATGGCGGTCCCCCAAATGTCAGTTTCAGGGGTGTTGCGTTTCGCACTTCACAAGGCGTGTGAGCGAAGACAGCCATAAAGCCGCTTGCGAACTGGTAGGCGGGCCTTCACCGGAGCAGCCGGAGGCAGCGTTAATATGGACCTATGGCCTACATCTACGCCGCGCAGGAGCATGTGCCGGGCACTGAGGAAAAGATCCCCCTTAACTGTTTTCATCTGGCATATTCCAGGGGAAGGCCATGGAAAAGGCTCGCCGGTAGGAGCACAAGGCCCGCTTAAGGAAGGGCTACAGATTTCGTACTGAACCACCTAGGTCGTACTTCAAGCACGCATCCGCCGCCAGCCGATCATTCAGACTTGTGCGCGCGGTCTAGGTATTTCATGAGACCGCCTCGCCGGCGAGCACTCTCCACAGGCGCTTGTACCCGTCTCCAGTGAGAGCGGAATCGGCCGGGCGGACGCGGTGCCATTCGTTGTCGCCAAGATTTTTCAGAAACTCGCGCGCTTGGACAACGGAGTACCGGCCGTCGTCTTCGCGTACCGTTTTGCGGTACAGCTCACCAAGATTCTCCGCTATGCTGCGAGGTGCGGCATTCATGCGCATCAGGACAGCGTCTTCAGTCCTGACACCGTGGTAAATCATAGCTGGCAGCGCATTGATCCTCCTGTGCTGAACTTCGGACAAACTCTCAAAGTCAAGACCGGAAACGCGACTTAAAGCGGCAATGCTCCAGGTTCCACTGAGAGAAATCGTCCGGTATATCGCACGGCAGGCATCCGTAATGGCCCCAGTGCCACCTTCATCGTCCGTTTCCCGGCTGAAATACTCCCGGGCGATTAAGTCGATGGCTTTGCCGTTCACCCAGTCGCGCGTGATTTCGGAGATTCGCCTGTTTCCGTGACCTTCGCCACTAACATCATCAAGATGCCGTTTCAGTTGCGGTACATTCAACATCACACCGTACAGATCCGCGATTCTGCCGCCTTCGCCGAAAAGGCTCTCTGGAGCCCAATCCGATGGTTTGAGCTGGGATTCAAGAGTTGACAGTTGGGTCATTGCCTTTGTTACACCTTCCGGGGAAAAGCCCGTTGAGCCCACAAGCTCCGCAATGCCCTTGGGCATGTCGGCGAGCTTGTGGGCATAAGCAAGCGTTGCATTTAGCAACGCGTCGGCCTTCTCCCGTTGCGAAGGATCACTCCAGAGCGAGGTGAATCCGAAGGTCTGCCGAAGAAGTTGTTCTGAATCCGATAGCACGGCATCCAGATTCTTCTTTTCCGCCCAAAGATGGGCGACATAGCATCGGAAGTCCTCCCACTGGTCCTGCCAGAGCACACCGGATAGCTTGGCCAACTGTCCCTGCGCGTCAAGCTCGTTCAATTGTGACACCAGCCGGGAGACTAGCGCACCTGTGCTGCGGCTAACGAATTTAACAAGGGAGTCTGGGTCAGAACCTCCTGCAAGGCCGATTACTCCCACGCTGTCATGCTGAATTCGTCCCGCGCGACCAGCAAGATTCCAGAATTCGCGAGGGAACATCTCCTGACCATAGGGATACTTGTGAGATTGCAGGAAAACGGAGGAAACCGGAAAGTTGATGCCCTGCGCAATAGTGGTTGTCGCACACAAGATCTTGAGGGCTCCAGTCTCCGCGAGCCACTCCATCAAGGTTCGTGCATCGTCGGAAAGGCCAGCATGATGAACGCCGACCCCCTTTTCCAAGGTTGAAACAGGCTGAAATGTCGGACTGACCTCGGTGCGCAGAAAGTCCTGCACAAGCCGGATACTCCACGGCACCGGGTCGAGACGCGACAGGCTCTGAGCGGCCTGTTCCGCCATGCTCCACACAGTGGGGATTTTGGTTGCGATGGCGATACTCGTGCCGCGAGCAGACATGACCGAGGCCATTGCAGCAGTCTGAAGGCCCAAGCCTTTTTGTTTGCCAGGCGCGACAACACGGCTCTTGGGAACGTCGATGGGCCGCACCCCGCCAACGCGGTGAGTGCCTTCAAGCGACATTGCCTTCGGCGTTGTCGTTAAGGTCTCAAAACGAAGATGCCACCCGGCCCGCTTGGTGTCGTCTGGAGCGGCGGTGTAGAGGCCGATGATTCGTTCGTTGGGCTTCCAAGGCCTGCCCTTACCCCAAGTTATGGCCTAGTAAAACCTTTTGAGGTGGATCT
>JAPPNA010000095.1 GCA_028873925.1 Bacteroidota bacterium
AATGGCCCAAATCGGGCTGTCTCGCCCGAAACGGCCCGTTTTGCCGTGCTTACACAATCCGGGGAGCTACCCGTTAACGGCAAAGGGAAGGGGTCAAATCGCAACTCCCTGTGCTGCAGGACAATCTGGCCACCTACGACGCGGAGGACACGCTGCACGCGATGAATCGCCCTGAAGCCACGCCAAAGCGTCGCGGCTGTCTGGCGTTGTTGGAGATTGAAGCCGGTTTGCGGCACCCAGCTATGCGGTCCGTCTTGTTTGCGGAAGATTCCGGGGCCACTGAGGGCGTGTAAACTCACGTTACATGGATAAACACCCGGAAAAAGCGCGCCCAAGGCCAGTTTGGGATGATGCGAGTGCGGTTTGGTGACCGCGGCCTTCAGGTTGTCGCAGACGACGACCTTAGGTACTGCGCCGAAGAAGGCCAAGGCCCGCATATGAGCACCGATCCAACTGCGTATCTTCTGATCGGGCACCGCTTCCACATAGGTGTTATTGGAGCACCAGCGTGGCTACGAAGATCTGCGCCCGGGTGACTTCGCCGCAGGCAGGACCTCCACATTCGTGCCGGCAAAGTCCACAAAGAGCTTGTCGCCCACCTTGTGGTGGAGCCGCATGACCACGTTCCGTGCGCCTTTCCAATCCTTGTAGAGTTCGCAGAAATGTCCGTAGCTATACCCGTCCGGATGGGCCTTGTGGTAGGCATGCCAGACCCGCTCAAGGTCATGTGCTTCCGGGCCAGCTGGTTCTCCACATCTTCCCAGTCCGGTTGAGGACGACGGACAATGGATGCCGGCTCTGGAAACAGCAGCACTTCAAGCTCCTCATCGGTCAGCCCGTCAAGGAGGGGCCAGGTCAGCCCGGCCTCCTTGGCGCAGGCAAGATAGTTGCGTACGGTCTTGGCGGACAGCTGCGCGTAACGCGCCGTGAGGCGCTGGCTGTTTCCCTCGCCGTAGTGATAACGCAACACGTCTCGGATTCTTCGCATAGTGACTCGTTTTTGGGGACTCGCTCGCTCATTTGTGAAAAAGAGCAGTAAATGCCCCAGAACTACTTAAGGCACCAGCGCCAGATCCCGAGCCGGAATCCAGCTCAAAAGCCCCCGAAGTTCTGGAGGAAAATCCTGTCTCCAGGGTGGGGACCATCAATCTGACTATCCAATGGATTACACCAAGACGTGGTGTCGGGCCAAATCGGAGGCGATGTTGAAGAAATTCAGTGGATTGCTGCAGACGGACGGATTTAAGGTATATGAGATGTATGACTGATCCCTGGAGATCACAACTTTCGGGTGCATGGCGCATGCGCGGCGCTACTTCCATGAGTGTCTGGACTCAGACCCGAAGCGTGCGGCGTATGTGTTGGGTGAGCTGCGGAAGCTCTATGCAATAGAGCGTCGGCTGCGGGATGCGAGCGTTGAGGTGCGCCAGGCGGAGGCCAAGCCGATCCTGGACACCTTGGAGGATTGGCTGCGGAAGAACGGGGGTCTGCGGCAGAGTCGTTGGGGCAAAGCGGTACGCTACAGCCTCAACCGCTGGGAGAAACTGACGCGTTATGTGGACCATGGCCGGGTGGAGATTGACAACAATCTGGTGGAAAATGTGCTGCGGCCGCTGGCC
Organism: Bacteroidota bacterium; assembly: GCA_028873925.1. Lineage (GTDB taxonomy): Bacteria > Bacteroidota > Rhodothermia > Rhodothermales > Bin80 > JAPPNA01. Next base: position 1,620 of record JAPPNA010000095.1, read on the forward strand.
TTGGGCCGCCGAAATTACCTGTTTGCCGGTTCCCATGAGGCGGCGCAGCGGTCCGCAATCATTTACTCGCTCCTGGGGACCTGCAAACTGCACCGGGTCAATGTCCAGGAGTGGCTCACCGATGTGTTGACGCGCATCCCGACACCTCCGGCCAGCCGCGTGCACGAACTGCTGCCGCACCGCTGGAAGGGACTGCGACAGTTGCGGAAAGTGGCCTGAGGGTGTTGGCGATCGGATCTGGAGTAGCCTGTCGATGCGGCCCGGCACTGGGCCGCGCCGACGTAACGCATCAAATTGGCACCTGCAGACCTGCCATCCCGTCAGCCAGCGCACCCGACCAATAAACAGGGGGTAACCAGCGACAGGTCGCATCCTGTGGCACTCAAAAGCCGGATGCATTGCCGGAAAAAAGCCGAACCCGGCACTGATCCAATCACCGGTTTACCCGACGCTTACTCCGCTTCGCATATACCTCAAACAGCCGATACATCTACGCCCCCGTACGTCTCGGCGTGCTCATCCAGTCAGGAATAGGACCAAGACCTTAGAATTTGTCAAGATGTACTTCACCGTACACATACCAGGTCCGGGCACAGCACCTGTTGACTCAGCACCGCCGGTACCATCGCCAAAAAAACTGCGGCCCCACAGGCCAGCCGCCACATGCTATGCATGTTCAATACCGAAACCGACTCTGCAGTTGAATTCCCAGCGCAGGCGGCGCGTGCGGCGGCGCATGCACCTGCGCGGACACCGACACCCCAAACGCCGATTGGGTGACCAGCTCACTGCCGAGCCGGT
>JAPPNA010000049.1 GCA_028873925.1 Bacteroidota bacterium
GGGCCTGGCGAGCAATTCCTTGTCCGGGCCGATCCCGCCCGAACTCGGGAATCTTCGCGTCCTTAAGTGGCTGGACCTGAGCCATAATTCCTTTACGGGACAGCTTCCAAGGAGCTTGATGCAATTGGACAGCCTTGAGGTGTTTGCCTTTGAAGGTCAAAGCCTTTGTGCTCCCGCCGATGATGCGTTTCAGATGTGGCTCAACCGTATACCCAGCCATTCGGGGCCAACATGTACAGGAGAGGATGGTTTTGTATACGTACAATATGATCAGGGTGAGGCGGTCGGCACAGGCGTTGAAGACCACCTGTTTGTCACTCTGCCAGCGGATGCGCGAATGGCCACCCGCTTTGTGATTGACGCATCTTCTGGAGGTAAACAGTGGAACAGGACTATTGCCGGAAATGACCGGGAAGCGCGGATCGGGGCCGATCAGGTGACACGAATCAGAACGCCTTCATCAGAGGCCCCGGTACTGCTAATTGAGGAGCTTGTGGGGAATCGGCGGGGAGGAGCCATAGGGCCGCAACAGCGGAATAAGTTGATCGTCTCTGTGGGTAAGGATGATTGGGAGAAGCGGATCGGGGAGATGTTGGAAGATGAGCAGCAGCGAATCCTGAAGAGGGCTGAATGGGAGGGTCGGGTTGAGGTCTTTTCCAGAGATGAGCATAAAAGCGCCGAACAACGCATTTCGACCGGTGACCGCGAAGTGCGCGTGATGCCTCATGCGAAAAGCGAGCGGGACCGACGATTCCGGTCGTCTGCGGGAGGTGATCATGAAGGACGATTCGGGGCCTCTTCGGCAGATGACCGCGAGGTGCGAATAGACCGTATCTGGCTGGCCCCTTACTATGCCAACCAGCTATCCGGCACCACGCTGCCTACGGATGCTCCCCGGGATTTCACCATCTACATTTATTCGGATCGGGAGGGTGTACCGGCGGATGTTCTGTTCTCAGAGGAGGTTGCAGATCCGAGGGCGTATGCTGAGGTCACGAATTTCAGCTTGGATTTCTTGAGCCTGGATCTGTCGGACGAGGGCATCGGCGCATTGCCGGACACGATCCACATTGCATACGGAAATGCGGGCACCGACGATAATCTGTTGGTAACGGGGCCTGCGCCCTATACGGAGGAGAATGTATCGCATGTATATTTCCAGGGCGTATGGCAGCCCTTGTGGGATTTGATGGCCCCAGGCGGCGGTTCGTTCAATGAGACCGTGGTGCCCATCCGGGCCCGGTTCAGGGTTCAAACGCCATTGCAATTTTCGCAGACGGTTGCGGATCAGAGGTTCGTACTGGGGCAGTCCGTCACGCCGCTGGTGCTGCCCGAAGCCATCGGAGGCATGTCGCCGATCAGTTATTCACTCGCGCCGGCGCTTCCGACCGGGCTCGCCTTTGATGCCTCAACGCGGACTGTATCCGGGACACCGACCGCAATCACGGAGTCGCCGGAGACCCTCACCTACACTGCGACCGATGCGGCCGGGGAAATAGTGAGCCTGCAGTTCAGCGTTGAAGTTTATTCTACCGTGAGCCTACAGGCTGACGAGGTACCGAGCACCTTCGCATTGCACGGCAACTACCCCAATCCGTTTGCGGGCTCGACCCGGATCGTGTTTGACCTGCCTTCCGCAGCTAAGGTGTCTGTGGATGTGCTGGATATCACGGGACGGCGTGTACGGCAGCTCCCGGCCCGGATACTTGAGGCCGGTTGGGATCGTGGCCTTGAGGTGAGCGGAGCCGGATTGCCATCGGGAATATATCTGTACCGTTTGCATGTGGACCTGCCTGAAGGCGCAGCTATCACATCCGGCAGTTTCATTCACATCCGGTGAACTGGCGCTGTTAACCGCGATCTCCCATGGAAAGCGCATCCAAGGACATACCCGAAGGGTCATCGTGGAAAAGAAGGCCCTGCCCTAACTTCGGCAGTGAGTTTGGTCTTCTATTATGCGCGTTCAGATCGCTTCCTCAATCCGACGCTATTCATTCTCTGGAAGATCAATGATCTGGACTCCGGCCTCCTCGGCCATGCGCAGGCCGTTGTCACTAGGCCTGCCCTTTAGAAACAAAAGGTGCTTGACACCTTCACTTCAGTCGGTTACTTCACCATCGTGGAGGCACAGCCACAGATACTGACAACGGTGCGGTCCGAGTTGTCGCGGTTAGGGCAGCCCTTTTGAATCAAACTGATACAGATACTTGACATTTTCACTTCTGGCAGTTACTTTACCGCCATGGAGGCACAGCCACAGATGCTGATAACGCTGCGGTCCGATTTGCCGCGGTTAGAGGCGTTGCTCAAGGAGCAGGAAGACCCGGGCCGCAATCTGACCGCCCGGCGGGTGTGCCAGGAGTTCGGATTTATTGATCCGCGGGGGTGTCCGCGGCAGGCGGGCTGCCTGAACGCC
>JAPPNA010000114.1 GCA_028873925.1 Bacteroidota bacterium
ATACCATCAATGAATTCATTGAGCACTACAATGAAACAGCTAAGCCCTTCGTGTGAGTGGCCACGGCGGAATCCATCTTTGGAAAGCTTGAACGCCCTACTACGCGTATTGGCGTAACACCAGACTAGGTTACGCCGTTGATGGCTTTCCGGGGCATCGCGCTGATCGCGGTGCCTGAGTTGGGGGATATCCGGCGTTTTGCGTCTACGCCCAACTGACAGACGTACTGTTTGACATATCGGACTACTGTACCAGGGTATTGCTCGCAGCCATTGTGGTTACTGCCCTAACCCGATGTCGCCGTTCCCGAAGCCCCGCTGCGGCAGCTTGGTCGGAGTGCGACTGGTTCCGATCGAGTACCCGACCAAGAGATCCTGGGGCTCAAACACCATCTCGCGCCGATCCAAGAGTATCTGGCACACGTTTCTCAGCATCCGGCGGATTATGCCTGGCTGAATATGCGCATATCTGACCGCCTTTTTGAACAGGTAACTCTCCATAGACGGGATTGGGATGCGGTACCCCACGCCATCTGTCCCCTCGATTATTACACCCTGAGCGAGCATTCTCTGCAGCACTTCCTGTGATGGTGGAGAGTTTCGGCGGGATCCCGCGTCCAGTATATCCAGGAGCTCGCTCTCAGAGTACTCGTTTCCAGTCCCGAAGGCCTTGGTCAACAAGCCCAGTAGCGCAATGTCCCCGGCGGGTATCCCCGAAATGCGGGCCGAGTAGTACTCGTCCTTCTCCTTTTTGATGGCCATCGTGACAGATCTCATCCCAGCCGGTGAAGGGGCGTTTCCGTGAACGGCGAAGTGGTTTGTTGCTACGGCCACACTACAGATAATGTGCTGGGGCCAGCCATCGGATGCATCAAACAGCAGGTGTACCCACGCTGATTGGTGTTTGCGGGGGCACTGGGCATCTCCCAACCATCCTTCTATCACGCGCCTCGCATCGTCTGGTCCAAGTCTGTCAAGGTGCCGTAGGCATTTTCGTGCCAGCCCGGCCAAGCCTCGATCCTTTAATGCGGACCATGTGTTCCCCAGTCCACCCATTAATAAGACCACATTCCGGTGCGTATCTCCGTTAGTGAGGTCGGATAGCGCCGAACGGATGGAGGTCGCACCCTCCGGCGATGATGAGTCTGCTAAGTGTTGAGCCTCATCCAGCACGAGAAGCACTTGTTTACTGCGGCCAATGTGCTTCCGAAGTACGCCCGTTACAGACGGGATTGAGGCGGCATGGCCAGCTTTTCCAGATCTAACGAGTTTCGCATCTGCCTCGATTTCTTCCGTAGGCCCATCATGAAACCGGCCGCCCAAGATCTGGGCCATATAGGCTGGGTTCTCCAACACCTCAGCCTTAACCCTGACCACGCCCCAGCCTGTTTTCTTTGCCTCAACCGACAGCTGGTACAACAGCGCGGTCTTACCTGCGCCCGGTGCACCCTGGATCAGGAATGCAGTACCATTCTGGGGGTCCTCAGCGGCCGCGAACAGCACACTGGCGAAGTGGCTGCGATGGTCCCAGCGCCCTTGGAAATGCCGTGCCGGACCGCGGTCCCTGATATAGGGACGCAGGTTGCTCGTCGCGATGGACGATGGATTTCTGTCCATGCCGCTTCCTATCAGGTAACAGCTCCTACCAAAGTGCGCAAAAGCTGTTCCCGGCATGCACGCAATGGTTTGTTTGGCGGCAATTGAAAGTGGGGGCACCTTGTTCCGGGTTATTCATGACGATTCGGAAGTTACCGGAATCTGCGCCAAGGATTGAAGCTCCTTCCTGACCTAGCGGCGCGTATTGGTGGGGGGTGCGCGTTGGACCGTTGAGGCAGGTTGTGCTCCATGTAACCGTCCGATATTGGCCCTGTGTCAATGACGGCCGCCGAGCGGTGAACGCGTTTTTCTGCCCGGCTGGCGTTGCGGTCGGCAGCGACCTGATTGACCGCCTTGTGAACTGCGAATCGCAACACCCCTGAAACGGGTATTTGGGGTCCTGCCGGTTACGGAATGTGATCTCTTCAACACCCTGCTCCTTATTGGTGCAGTGGGTGCCCTTTTCCTTGGGCTGGGTGATGCCTTTAACCCATCTGTGACAGTCCAAGTGACAATACATCTTTGACAGACTTTTTTGCCTCCGCGGCCGGACAATTTTGAGGTCATTTAGCCGGGTCTGCCCCCGATTTCGGTGCATTTGGGGGGTGTTGACCCCTGTTTCCGCCTTTTTGGCCCGATGATCGGTGATTTTTCGGTGCGTTCAGTCCGCCTGGCGGGACGTTCGGCAAATGTTGTGCCCTATCAGGTTGAAAACAATCACACAGGATTCTCAATTAAAAGTTTACTTTTATCCCAGCATGTTTATTCGGAAGGTCAAGACGGGCA
>JAPPNA010000005.1 GCA_028873925.1 Bacteroidota bacterium
TTAACGGCCTCGGAAGCTGGGGCATCTGCATGTGGAGGTTGCGGGGTTGCCCGGCCGGCGAAACGTGAAATAGGCAAAACCCCGTGATTCACGCGTTTTGCAAGAGCTTCAACAGGAGGCCAGATACTAAGTCGATCGGGGTTAGAGCGCTCAGCAAGTTGGCTGGTGGCGCTGTAGCATTCTCCGAGATTGCTGACGCTGTAGCCATAATCGAGAAAGATCTCCGCAAATCGGGTAGTCATTCACCGTGATTGAATGGCCACGTCTGACAGCAGGCAAAAGCACGCCGGCTGTGGAAACCTCAAATAAACGCCTGCCAAAGCCTCCGGCGGTCTTGCTCGCGGCCTAACAGGACGGAGCCAGTAGCCGCCCTTTGAATAATTTCGGATCAGTGCGACGGGTTGAAAGCGTCCGGCAAACTGGTGATTTAGCGTCGGGCCGCGCCCGCAGATAATTACCCGTCCATGGGAACGCTGCGCGTCAAACAGCGCAAAGCTCGCTCCTTCCCGAGCCATTACGGTGATCACCTGAATGTTGCGTCGTAGCTCCTGTCGCAAATCTATCCTCCTGGCCGTGCGGCCGCCGCTACGCCATAAACGGAATAAGCGGATGGCTTGAAGCCCGGATCAATGGATGTCAGCTCCAAGAATCAGTGCCTACATTGAAATCCCGGTCACGGGCAATTGAGGGGAGATAAAGCTGATTCAGGTGCCCCATGGCGGCGGCGGACACGGTTGAGGAAACCATCGTCTTTGTGATCTGGATGTGCCGGCCCCCTACCGGCAGACCGCCGGTTCACGGGAAACTCAGAGAAGCCGGATTCTTGGGTCCGCGCCTCGCTGAAGGATTTGAATCAGCCGCCAAAACGGGCCTGTATCGCCCCAAACGGACTGCGGATACGGCTCGCGACCGAGTTCCATAGCCATCAGAGTGCCCAAGAACCTGGAATTTGCTGAGGTGGGGTTGGGAATGCGGGCTGAAGCCTTATGGGCGGCGTGGCTACGCACTTCGGGCTGGTATGACTTCTATTGGAGTTCTGCGGCTATTCGGCCGCGGGTCAGTCCGAAATCTGCGTCGTCGCCATCCAGGAAAATTCACGCGTACTTCCGGGCGGAATCGATGGGCTGGGTGAAGCATCGGGAGCCATCGGACAAGACGGGTAACACCAAAGCCTCGGCGAAGGCGCGGACGATTGCGACGGTCTCTATGCCCCCCCGCAGCTCCGGGTTCCCGAGCTTCAGCACGAGTCGCAGGGCCGCGCGCACGATGATTACATGCTGCGTTCCCGAGAGTCGCCCCTGGACATCGGTGCGCACCTGGAATGTCTGCTTGAGTGTCAAAACTCCGTAACAGCAGTCTTGTTAGCCTACCGGTTCCGAAGGTGCTTCAACCCACCACTATCACTCAAACCGCGGGAAGATGTCGGCAATACGGGGAGGATCTCCGCCATTAGGTCAATCAATCTGGCCCAAGGGTGTTGCAGGTCAGTAAAGATGGCGGTCGTTCAGTGAGGTCTTCAGCAAAGCCGTCAGTTACGCCTGATGGCGAACAGGTTTTCCATCAGGAACTTAGCGTTCGAAACGCAAGGGCCGAACGGCGCACGCCCGATTCTCAACAGGATACAGTTGCCGGGTGCTTATATTAGAGCGTTGACTCAACAGAACAATGAGCAGATCATATCCCCGCCGCCGATTCATCAAGCAGGCGGCCGCCGGACTTGCTGGCTTTTCCGTGCTTGGAGCCGTTCGGGGCCAAAGCGCACCTTCCAATACGGTCGTGGCCGCTGTCATGGGTGTCAACAGCCGAGGTGCCGTGCTGGCACAGTCATTCGCGAAAGCCGAAGGCTGTGAAGTGGGGTTCATCTGTGATGTGGATCAGCGGGCCATCGGGCCGGCGATTCAGGGTGTTCGGGATGTCGTCCCCACAGCTGATCCGGTGGGTGTGGAAGATCTGCGTGAAGTGCTGAACAACCCGGATGTGGATGCCCTGGTGATTGCGGCTCCGGATCACTGGCACGCTCCGGCCGCGATCATGGCGCTGCAGGCAGGCAAGCATGTCTATGTGGAAAAGCCCTGCGGCTACAATCCGGAAGAGGGGGAGCTGCTCGTGCAGGCCCAGCAGCGCTACGGTAAAGTGGTGCAAATGGGCAACCAGCAGCGGGCCTCCATGGAAACTGCCCAGATCGTACAATCCATCCGCGAAGGGATTATCGGACGCGCTTACTATGGCCGGGCCTGGTATGCCAACACGCGCGGCAGCATTGGACACGGCCGGCCTGCAGCGGTACCCGACTGGCTCAACTACGACCTGTGGCAGGGCCCTGCGCCCCGTGTGCCGTTCAGAGATAATGTGGTACACTACAACTGGCATTGGTTCTGGCATTGGGGTACCGGCGAAATATGCAACAACGGTACCCACGAAATTGACGTATGCCGCTGGGCCTTGGGCGTGGATTATCCGGTCAGAGTCACCTCCAGCGGGGGGCGGTATCACTTCAACGATGACTGGGAGTTCTATGACACGCAGGTGGCTTCCTTTGATTTTGAAGATGGCAAGACCATCACCTGGGATGGTCGCAGCTGTAACGGTCGCCTGGTGGAGGGACGCGGGCGCGGTGCCGCCATTCACGGCGAAAACGGCACCGTGATTATTGACCGCAACGGCTATACCGTCTATGATCAGGACAATAATGAGGTTTGGAAGAGGGCCCGTACGGCCGGTGAGGCGACGATGGATATTCGCGGTGGTGGGGGACTGACCGATTACCACATCGCCAACATGTTGGATGTGATCCGCAACGGTGACAGCGTAGAGCAGTACTCACCCATCCTGGAAGGTCACAAGAGCACCCTGTTGTGTCACCTGGGCAACATTGCCCAGCACACCGGCGAAACCCTGCACTGTGACCCGTCCAACGGCCACATTCTCAACAGCGAATCGGCCAAGTCCATGTGGGGCCGGACCTACGAACCGGGATGGGAAGTCAAAGTGTAGGGCGATGGAGGGAATCACTCGCAGGGCCTTCATTCAGACCACAGGTACAGCCGCAGCGAGTACGCTGATCGCGGGATCAGTCACAGGTCAGATGCTGCAGCGGGAACGGATGCGGGTGGCCCTGGTCGGAACCGGAGTGCGCGGGACCGGGATGTGGGGCCGATCGCTGGTGCGGCAATACAGCGATGTGGTGGAATTTGTCGGACTCTGTGACATCAATCCCGGACGACTGGCTTATGCCAAAGAGTATATCGGTGTGGATTGTCCCGTCTTTACGGACTTTGAGGCCATGATGGAGGCTGGCCGCCCGGATACGGTTATCGTAACTACGGTGGACTCAACCCACCACCAGTACATCGTGCGTGCCATGGAGCTGGGATGCAATGTGGTCACCGAAAAACCCATGACCACAGACGCGGAGAAGTGTCAGGCGATTCTGGACACTCAGGCCCGCACGCGCAAGGATCTGGTGGTTACCTTCAATTACCGATACTCGCCGCACCGACAACGGATGAAGGCCCTCCTGATGGAAGACCGGATAGGTCGCGTAACGTCGGTGGACTTTCATTGGTATCTGGACGTGTACCACGGAGCGGATTATTTCCGGCGCTGGCATGGTAAGGAGCAGTTTGGCGGGACGCTGTTTGTCCATAAGTCCACGCACCATTTTGATCTGCTGAACTGGTGGCTGGAATCGGAGCCTGAGGAGGTGTTCGCGTACGGCGAGCTGGAGTACTATGGGCATAACGGGCCCTTTCGGCACACCCACTGCCGCGGCTGCCCCCATAAGGACGACTGCTGGCATTATACGGACATCACACGCAGCGATCGGCTCATAAATCTCTACGTCAACCACGAGCATCATGACGGATATCTGCGTGATGGGTGCGTGTGGAGTGACGAGATTAACATCTACGACAAGATGGCTGCGCAAATCCGATACGCGAACGGTGTTCAGGTAAGCTATTCGTGCACGACCTACTCGCCGTACGAAGGCTATCGGATTGCCTTCAACGGGACACGCGGACGAATGGAAGCCTGGGTCAAGGAACGCCAGCCCTGGGAAGCCGAGCCCTACGATGAAATCCGCGTTACGGATAATTTTGGGGACACTGAGCTGATACAGGTGCCCCACGGCGGCGGTGGCCATGGAGGCGGAGATCAGCGTCTTCGGGATCGGATCTTTCGGGATCCGGACGCACCGGATCCGTACCGGCAGGCTGCCGGCTCGCGCGATGGAGCAATGTCCATTCTGATAGGCGTAGCCGCCCGAGAAAGTGTAAAATCCGGTGAGCCGGTACGCATTGCGTCCCTAACCTCACTCAAACCCCGGGCCGTGCGCCCATAATCAGACAGATTCATGTTGAAATCCTACTTCTTTCCGCTGCTGCTGATCGCAGCTATGCTGGCCGGGTGTGCCGGCAGTCGTCAGGCCCAGGCACCGCACCCACTGGTCGGCAACTGGGCCTACAGCCTTGACACTCCGCAGGGGGTGTATACGGGCACCATTGTATTCTCGGAGTCGGACGAGGTACTGGCTGGCACGATCGGTATGGATGACTCGCCCGTGGGGGACACGATGGCAATGGAGGAACTGGTTTTTGACAGCGAAACCATGCAGGTCAGCTATACCTTTGACAGCGGTGAATTCGGCGTAATGTCGGTGACGCTCACCCTGGACGGAGACAGCTTGGACGGGCTGATGACTGTACACCAGTTCGGCATTGATGTCCCGCTGGTCGCCCAGCGGGAGGTGGATGAGTAATGGACTACGGCCTGATAGGCAAACAGGTCCGCATTCTTCTGTACACCTCCGAGGGCGTGGCCCTGGGGGTTATTGTCGGACGGGTGGCTGATCTGGCCGAAAAAGTCCAGGTGGCACCGGGCCGCCACAAGGATCTCGCGTACGTTGTGGATATAGAGGTGCAGGGAAGTGAGGAGCCTTACTTGAGCAGCTCCGGCGTAGAAAACGAAGGGTGGTTTGCACTGCAGGACATGGAAGTGGTCAGCCGTGACGAGCCCTATACCTGGTCGGCCAATTGAAAATGGATCGCAGAATTCTCTTGAGCTCACTGGTGATCCTCATGGCCGGGTTGTCATGTACGCGCGCCGTTGAAAGGGTCACGACATCCGTCTTCGGACACCTTCCCACCGGGGAAGAGGTCACTATGATCAGACTGCGCGCGTCCGGCGGAATGGAGGCCGCCATTATGACCTATGGAGCCACGGTGGTGTCACTGGAGGTTCCAGACCGCGCAGGCGAATTGGGGGATGTGGTCCTGGGGCATGATTCATTGGGCGGCTATCTTACCGCCAATCCTTATTTCGGGTCGGTTGTGGGGCGCTACGGCAACCGGATTGCCGGGGGGCAGTTCATCTTGGATGACTCCACCTATGTGCTGGCCAGAAACAATGGTCCGAATCATCTGCACGGGGGCCTCCAGGGCTTTGACAAGGTTAACTGGACCCTTGAAAGCCTCATTGAAGAGCCGGGCCGCGTCGGTGTGGTGCTGGGATACGTCAGTGCGGACGGGGAGGAGGGATACCCGGGTGAGCTCACCGTTAGGGTGACCTATACGTTCCTGGAGGAGACTTCCGCGCTTACGGTGGATTACGAGGCGACCACCACCCGACCTACGCCGGTCAACCTGACCCAGCACAGCTATTTCAATCTGGCGGGGCGTGGAGATATTCTTGACCATCAGGTGATGCTGGCGGCCAGCCGGTTTACGCCGGTGGACTCAACGCTGATACCGACGGGAGAATTGCGCTCGGTTGACGGGACCCCGTTTGATTTTCGGCGGGCGACCGCCATTGGAGCGCGGATTGATTCGGACCACCGGCAGCTTTCATTCGGCAGCGGGTATGACCACAATTTCGTGCTGGATGAGGGGGCGGCGGTGGCTGCACGCGTTCTTGACCCGCTCTCCGGCCGGGTCATGGAGATCACCACGACGGAGCCGGGCATCCAGTTCTACACCGGCAATTTCCTGGATGGCTTGATAACGGGCAAGGGCGGCCGCGTGTACGAACGCCGCAGCGCCTTCTGCCTGGAGACGCAGCACTTCCCGGATTCCCCCAACCAGCCCTCGTTTCCGTCCACCGTGCTGCGTCCGGGCGAGACCTACGCTACGCAGACCGTATTTGCGTTCCGAACAGATGCCGACCTGCCTTGAGCAGGGATCGGTGCCCCACGACTTTGTCCGTCAGCAGCGGAAGATCCGCCGACAAATGGCCGGGTCATTTTTTTGTGAAATTTCTGTGAATTTTTGCTTGCATGTCTCACATCTCCAGATTATTTTGTAAGCAACGGCGGTCGCAATGGTGCGGGGTCGTGTTCATTCTCGCTTAATTTTCCTGAAATCATGTTAAACAAAGTTTGTATTGGTCTCATTGCGCTGGTCGCCGTCGCGTGTGGCGTGGCCGGTGAGGCGTTGGCCGAAGCGGAGGGGGTCCTGATGCTGCTCGTGGCCTTGGCCGGAGTGGTGTACGGAGCTGTGGCTATTGACGCTGAGGATGCGACGGCCTTCCTGGCGGTTGCGATTGCAGTGGGTCTTGCGGCGCAAGCCGATGCGCTGAGCTATATCAATGTGGTGGGCGAGTATCTTGATGCCATGTTGGATGTGGTTCCGGTCGCACTCTATTCCGCGGTGGCCTCGATCCTTGTGATGAGGACCAAGAACCGGCTGATGGGCTAACTGCCCTCAATTTACGCGGGTGTGCAGGTACGCTTCGTTCGGGATGGCGGGCTGCGATTGCGGCCCGCTGTCCCGGTTGTGGGCCCGGGCTTTTTGACGCTCAGGTGCCTGCAACGAGCGAAATCCGCCGGTTTGCCAAGTCAGTGGGGCCGGATGGTGGCGCTCAGGTGGAGGGGGATCAGCCTTAGGCATGTTTAGCCATCTAGGGCCTGCGCAAAGTCCGCCTTGAGGTCACCTGATGCCTCAATGCCGACGGAAATCCTGATCAGGTCATCCCGGATTCCGGCGCGAGCGCGCTCTGCAGGTGTCATCCCGGCGTGGGAGCTGATAGCGGGGCGGGTCACCAGAGACTCAACACCGCCGAGGCTGGGCGCATAGATCGGGATCTTGAGCTTACGGATGCAGGCCGTGGCAGCCGCCAGCTTTCCTTTCAATTCGACCGCCAACATGCCGCCAAAACCCGCAAACAGGCGGGAGGCGCGGGTGTGCTGGCCGTGGTCAGGCAGCCCCGGGTAGTAGGTGCGTTCAACAGCCGGGTGCGAGGCCAGAAATCGGGCGAGCTCAATAGCATTCCGGTTTTGCTGGCGCATGCGCAGTGCGAACGTCTGCAGCCCCCGGTGCAGCAGGAAGCAGGCGTGCGGATCCAGGGCTCCCCCTAGGTGCTTGAGCGTCTGTCCGGCCTTGCGGATCCACTCGCCGCGGCCAAGGATGGCCCCGGCCACAATGTCCGAATGTCCATTGAGGTATTTGGTGGCGCTGTGCAGCGACAGGTCAAATCCCGCTTCAGCCGCACGGTAATTGAAGGGGGTGGCAAAGGTGTTGTCGATCATGGACACCAGTCCGTGGGTGCGGGCGAACGCGATGATGCCATCAAGATCGCACACATGGAGCAGAGGATTGGTGATGGACTCTACATAAACGGCGCGCGTGCTTGGGGTCAGATGCTCTGACCAGGTGTCCGGGGCGTGTGCGTCAATGAATGTCAACCCAATGTCCAGGTCCGCCATCAGCGTGGTGACGAAGCTGTGCGTGCCTCCGTACAGGCTGTCCTGTATCAATAGGTGATCTCCCGGCTTAAGGACCGAAAGCAGTGCTCCCGTAATGGCTGTCATACCGCTGCCGGTGACCAGGGCTTCTTCCGCACCCTCCAACACCGCGAGTTTGCGGTTGAGGACCATCTGATTGGGCGTGTTATTGTAGCGGATGTACCGCAGCGGATTGTCGTCATGCTCAAACATGGCGGACTGGAAAATCGGCACGCGCACGGCCCCGTGTATCCTGGGCGAATCTTCCCCGGCATGGATTACCTGGGTGTCAAGTTGCTGGCTCATTCCAAGTTAGGTTGCACCTTTGGTGCGAAGGCGCTTAATTGTTAGGGGTAAAGTGAAGAATTCATGAACAGACGCAACCGGAAGAACATCGTGGTAGCGGTGTCTATCCTGATCGGAATTGCTGTTCTGCTTATCGTCGTGGCGCAGCTGATGGGTTAGTCACAGGTGCACATCGCACGGAGCCGCTCCCAAGTGTAGATACCTGAGCTGTGACCATCATCCCAGATTAGACGCACGCCGACGCTGCCGGCGAGTTCCGCGCGGACTTTCGTCCATTTCATGAGGGCGGGCACTTTGAATAGGGCAGGGTCCGGCAGGAGGTGCATTTTCTCATGACCCTGGCAGTCGGCACACGGGCAGGCCCGCTTGAGCCCGTCCAGCGGGAATCGGCAGGTGTGCTTGTCCGCCCAGTAGACCTCAAACAGCTGCGCAGTCCGATCGACTACGATCCGTGTGCATGTCAGCCGAGGTGACATGGCCGCCTGATTACCCAACTTCTTCCACGGGCTGAAGCTCCATTTCGGACTCTTCGTCGGGCGGGCCGTACGGATAGATGTCCTTCAGCAGGTACTGCAGCTTTGACCGACCGCGATTGATGCGGCTCTTGACGGTCCCCATCGGCAGGCCTGTAATGGAGGCAATCTCATCGTAGGCCAGCTGCTGCACATCGCGCAGCACAACGACCTCGCGGAACGGGGTCGGAATCTTGAACAGAGCATCCTGAATGTACTGGTCCTGGAGCGCACTTTCCGCGAAATCATCGGGTGAAAAGGTCTCGTCGGGGATGGCCATCTCATACTCCTCGTTGTCCCGGCTGACCGACTGAATGGAATACATCCGCCGGCGCTTGCGCTTGCGGTACTCACTGCGAGCGAGATTGCCGGCGATCGTGTACAGCCAAGTGGAGAATTTGGCAATCCGCTGATACGAATGCCGATTGCGGTAAACGCGCAGAAACGTTTCCTGCAGCAGGTCCTCACAGCGCTTGGTGTCGGCCAGAAATCCGTACAGGTAGTGGCTCAAGCGCTCGCTGTAGCGATCCACGAGAATGTTAAAGGCTTCCACCGTTCCCGCCTGGAAATGCTCCATGAGATCTTCGTCGCACATCTCAAAAAGCACGCTGAAGCGGTCGTTGACCCGGCTGGATCTCGATTCGGACCTTCGAATGATTCGGGCTATCCTACCGTTGCCCTTCACGGATCTGAATTTACTGTTAATTGAGCAAGATATCAATGGAAGAGGCGCAGACCGGCCGGCACGCTGCCACCACCTCAGTCAGGGAACGAAGGTGGAGGTCGGTTTCGTACTTACAGGGTGCACTATCTGCAAAAGGCATGGATCATTTGTGCCGTTGCCCAAATATAGGGCAATTCAGACACATCCGCACCGAATGATCGGTCCACCGGCGGCGGCCGTTGGATTTCGTGCGCGCTGCAAGGGCCGGTCGGCATAATGGGTCTGGTGTCGGCCCAACCGGTAGCGGCCGCTAGTTTTCGTGCGCGAGCTGAATGTCCTTGAGCATGTCCTGGAGCTTGCTGCGTCCGCGATTGATGCGGCTCTTAACGGTCCCCATCGGCAGGCCGGTGATCTGTGCGATCTCATCGTACGAAAGCTCCTGGACATCACGCAGTACCACCACCTCCCGGAAGTCGCTGGTGATTTCGTCCAGCGCATCCTGGATGGTCTCGTAGCGGAGCACCGCATCGGTCGTGTTGTCGGGCGGCTGCGTCTCGTCCGGCAGCATCATTTCGTATTCCTCGTTGTCCCGACTCACCGAGTGGATCGGATACACGGGCCGACGCTTGCGTTTGCGGTACTCACTGCGGGCCAGGTTACCGGCAATGGTGTACAGCCAGGTTGAGAACCGGGCGATCCGCTGGTAGGAGTGACGATTGCGGTGTACACGCAGGAAGGTCTCCTGGAGCAGGTCCTCGCACATCTTCCGGTCGGACAGGAAGCTGTACAGATAATGCGAAAGCCGCTCACTGTAGCGGCCCACCAGAATATTGAACGCTTCGACCGTCCCGGCCTGGAAATGCTCCATCAGATCCTCATCCTGCATAGCGTTAAGCGCGGTGAGGCGACGGGAGGACGGATTCGGCGCAGGTTCCGAACCTCGGGTACCGCGCACATACCTGACACTGGTATTCTTAAGCACTGTCTGCATTAAACTGTTAGTTTACTGGATAGGGTGGAGACCCAACTATCCGGCTTTGCATACGGAACCTTGTCCGACTTGTTACAGATCGGCAGCAACATTTCCGCTGGACTCCCAACAATACACACAAATGCGCAGTTACGCTATATCTGCGGGTGAAATTCGCGAAAAATCAACAATTCAGGCTGCTTTCAGCCCGCCGGCGGGCGCATGCAGCGCCGGGAGCCGGTTTAGGGGGAGTAAAAAGCTGATGAACTACGGTTGACGCGCCGCTATGGACGAGAAAATCCACTATCCGATGGATGGCGTGCTGGACTTGCATGTCTTCCATCCGCGGGATGCGGTGGATGTGACCCGGGAGTATCTGCGGGCCTGCCATGCCGCTGGGCTGCGCCGCGTGCGGATCATTCACGGCAAAGGCCGCAGCGTGCTGCGAGGACGCATCCGACGGGTGCTCAATGATCACCCGTTGGTTGAGGCCATTGAGCGCCCCATGGACAGGAGCGGATGGGGGGCGGTGATTGTTATCCTCCGACCTGAGCCAGCACCCGTGTCAGCGCCGTCAGATTAGCGCGTACATGGTCGGCGGAGGCATCCATCAGTGCCTGCTCATCCCCATTGAAATCTATCTGAACAATCTCTTCAATCCCCCGGTGTCCCAGCTTTACCGGCACGCCGATGAACAGATCGTGCAACCCGTACTGACCCGACAGCAGTGCGGCACAGGGCAGAATCCGCTTGGAGTTTTTGACAATGGCTTCAACCATCTCCGCGGCGGCAGCCCCGGGCGCATACCAGGCGGAGGTGCCCATTAGCTGAACAATCTCGCCGCCGCCTTTCTTGGTGCGTTCCACGATGGCATCAATCTGTTCGGCCTCCATCAGGTCCGTCAGCGGGATCCCGCCAATGGTCGTGTAGCGGGGCAGGGGCACCATGGTGTCCCCGTGGCCTCCCATCAGTAAGGCCACAATGTCACGTACCGAACAGTTCAGCGCCTCAGCAATGAAGCATCGGAAGCGGGCCGTATCCAGCACACCCGCCATCCCGAATACGCGGTGTCCTGCGAATCCGCTGGCCTGGTGGGCCACATAGGCCATCACGTCCAGCGGATTGGAGACAATGATCAGGATAGCGTCCGGGCTGTGGGCGACAAAGGACTCAGTGACGGACTTCACAATGCCCGCATTGATGGACAGCAGGTCATCCCGACTCATCCCTGGGTGCCGCGGCACCCCGGAGGTGATCACACAGATGTCAGAACCCGCGGTAGCCGCGTAATCGCCGGTGACCCCTGTGATTCGCGTATCAAACCCGTGAATGGGGGCCGATTCAAGCATATCCAGCGCCTTGCCCTCCGCAAGTCCCGGTTTGATGTCTATCAGCACCACCTCCTCGACCATATCCTTGCGAGCCACGCACTCCGCCACGGTAGCCCCCACATTGCCTGCGCCAATTACGGTAACTTTGCCCATTGGAATTAAGTTGATGATTCGGGCCGTATACCCGCAGAGGTGCCCGTTGCTCCCTATGACCGAAGCTACCGCGCAGCTGGCCATGCAAATCCGCCAGGCCCGCCTGGTTATCGTTGATGTGGAAACCACCGGGCTGAATCCCAACCGAAGCCGCATCATTGAAATCGCTGCCCTGGCCGTACAGGAGGGTGCGGTTCGGGATACGTTTCACAGCCTGATTGATCCCCAGTGTCTGCTGCCGAGGCATATCCAGCGTCTGACCGGCATCCGGCAGCCGGATCTGGACCTTGCGCCTGTTGCCGGTGAAGTGATGCCTCAATTCCTGGAATTCCTGAGCAACAGCATATTTACGGCACACAATGTTACGTTCGACTGGAACATGGTTCATGGTGAGCTGAATCGTCTGGATCAGCCCGAACTGAGCAACCCCAAACTGTGTACCGTACGCTTGGCCCGACGTCTGTTGCCGGAGCTTCCGTCCAAGAGTCTCGGCAAACTGGTCCAATTCTACGGGCTGGATGCCGGCGGACTCCATCGCGCGCTCAAGGATGCCCACATGACCGCAGCCATACTGGAGCGGCTGCTGAAGCGACTGCAGTCTGCCCATGATATATCGGAGGTGGATGCGGTGCTGCGCTTTCAGCATAAGTCGTATGCGAAGGCGAAGCCGCCCACCCGGGCGATGATCCGCATCCGATCAAAGGTGCTGCCCAATGTGCCGCCAGAGCCGGGCATTTATCAGATGGAGAGTAAGTCCGGCAGCATCCTCTACATAGGTCGGTCCAGGAATCTTCAGCAGCGGGTGCGCAGCTATTTTGCCGGAATTGAGGGACATCCGGCACATACGCGCAAGCTTGTTCGGGCAACCTGCGGCATCTCCTGGCAGACCACGGGTACGGAACTGGAGGCGATACTGCTGGAATCCAGACAAATCAAGACACACAAGCCGCGGTTCAATCGTGCGGCTGTGGATTATCCCCGGCGATCCTTGTTGCGTGTGGGACTGATCCGTAACCGCCCCTGGGTTACGGTGGTCCAGTATGCACGCAATGATGGTGCGTCGTATTTCGGGCCGTTGGGCAGCAGGATGGCGGCGGAGACGCTGGCGATGATGCTGGTACGGATCTACGGGCATCCACGGGCAGCCCCCAGACCCTCCGAACGGGCGGCCGGTGTGGGGCTTGCCGCCGCCCGTATCGGCGGTCGTCTAACGGAGGATGGACTGGCACGGGCGCGGGCGTTTTTGACCGGCGATCGGGAAGATGTACTCCCTAAGCTGGAGGCGGGCATGCGACGGGCTTCGTCCCGGCAGAAGTATGAGCTGGCCGGCGAATACCGAAACTGGCTGACCTTGGTAGAGGCACTGCCTCCGACGGGAGAATTCGAGTGCCGTTCGATTCCAGATCGTCAGGGTGTCGCACTGATTGACAACGGTGCGCAGGTGGAATTGCACAGCTTTTGCCAGGGCTGTCCGATCAGTACACAGCTGTTGCTGCCCACCGGCAGGTTGCCATCCGGTGCGGTGGATGACTTATTCCGGGCCATCGCTGCGCCCCGGGAGCGACTTATGCGGCAGCATATGAACGAGCTGAGCCTGTTTGCGCAGTGGCTGCGGCAGGCAGCCCCCGAGGTGCGACTGGTTTGGCTGGACCCCGGCGCGGAGCGCGCCGCCTTTGAACGGGCCTTGCGGCAGACGCTCCGCTCGATGCGATCAAACGAAAGGGGATCAGTGAAGTAAAAGCGGACCGATGGCAGCCTTGATACCAAATTAGTTTTCTTATGCGGCGCAATTTGCCTAATATTGCCCCTCGTACACTGCCATGGAATGTTCGCTGAGACCTTGTTCCTGGGTGCCAGCCTGATCGCGATTGTCGCGTCTGTGGGGATGCTCGTCTCCCGCAGTCCGGTGCGAAGTGCTTTGTGGCTGATTCTGACGCTGATTGTGATAGCGGGTCTGTACCTGACACTGCAGGCGGATTTTATCGCCGTGATTCAGGTGCTCGTCTATGCCGGTGCGATAATGGTGCTGTTTCTGTTTGTGATCATGCTCCTGAATCTGGGGGAGATGCCGGATCTGGAGCGCGTGGACTTCAAGAAAGGAGTCGGGTTCGTGCTGGGCGTGGCTGTGCTGACGCTGCTTACCTATATCGGCACGACCGCTGCGCTGGACTTTCCGGCCTCGTCATCCGATCCGGCTACGACCGGAACGGCCACAGCGATTGCCAAATCGCTGTTCACGCAGTATGCGCTGCCCTTTGAAATGATCGGTATCCTCCTGCTGCTGGCCACAATTGGCGCGGTCATGCTGGCCAAACGGACGTTTGAGTGATCTGAGACGCATGATGGAGATTCCCTTGAGCTGGTACCTGTCGCTGAGCGGGGTATTGTTCTCCATTGGCGTGATGGGCGTACTGTTCCGGAGCAATCTGATTGTAATCCTGATGTCCGTGGAACTGATGCTGAACGCGGTCAATCTCACCCTGGTGGCATTCAGTCAGTACTTGGGCGATGTTTCGGGGCAGATTCTGGTCATTTTTGTGATGTCGGTAGCCGCCGCTGAAGCCGCCATTGGGCTGGCACTTGTGATTGCCATCTTCCGCAATAAGCTGACTGTGGATATCAACAACATCAACCTGTTCAAGCACTGAGCAGTCCATGAATCTGCAGCTGCTGGTTGTACTGATTGTGGGGCTGCCTCTGGTGGGCGCACTGGTAAACGGGTTGATTCCGCTGTTCTACGCGCCTGCGCGGCAGTGGAAGACGCTGATCGGAGCTGTCGGCTCGCTGGTGGTGATGGTGCCGTTTGCCCTGGCGCTGTACCTGTTCAGTCAGGGCACCGGCGGCCTGCCGGATGTGGCGGCATTGTACACCTGGATGGCGGTGGGAGATTTTTCGGTGTCTGTCGCGTACCGCGTTGATGAGCTATCATTGATCATGACGCTCATCGTAACGGGCGTGGGCGGCCTGATTCACGTCTACGCCACAGGGTACATGGCCGATGACCGGTCGTTCTGGAAATTCTTCGCGTACCTGAATCTGTTCATCTTCATGATGCTCAATCTGGTACTGGCGAACAATCTGCTGCTTTTGTTTCTGGGGTGGGAAGGGGTCGGACTATGTTCCTGGCTGCTGATTGGATTCTGGTATGACAAACGCAAGAACAGCGCGGCGGCCAGCAAGGCGTTCATCGTCAACCGGGTGGGTGATTTTGCTTTTCTGCTGGCGATGTTCATTGTAGTGCGGGATGTGGGGAGCCTTGATTTTGATGCGGTACTGGCCGGGACTGCCGGCATGTCAGCTGAGGCGGTCACGATGGTGGTTCTGCTGCTGTTTATCGGGGCTACCGGCAAGAGCGCTCAGATCCCGCTGTTCATCTGGCTTCCCGATGCCATGGCGGGCCCGACACCGGTATCGGCGCTGATTCATGCGGCGACTATGGTTACCAGCGGTCTGTATCTGCTGGCCCGCATGTCGCCGATGGTCTTGATGGCCCCCGATATCATGGTGCTGATTGCCATTATCGGAGCGGTGACCGCACTGGTGGCGGCGACGATTGCGCTGACGCGCTCGGATATCAAGCAGGTGCTGGCCTATTCCACGGTCTCCCAGTTAGGTTTCATGTTCATGGCCGCCGGTGTGGGTGCCTTTTTTGTGGCCATCTTCCATGTACTGACCCACGCATTCTTCAAGGCCTGCCTATTTTTGGGGTCCGGCAGCGTCATTCACGGCATGCATCATGTGGAGCATGAACTCCGCCACCGGGGGTATGACGGGGCGTTTGACAGCCAGGATATGCGTCTGATGGGCGGACTTAGAGAGTTTATGCCGGTCACCCGATGGACCTATCTGTTGTCCACGCTGGCGATTGCGGGTATTCCCCTGACGGCAGGCTTCTTCTCCAAGGATGAAATCCTCTTCAAGGCCTTTGAGTACGGCTACGACGGACAGCTGTATGCGTGGCTGGCTTGGGCGATCGGACTGGGGACCGCGCTTCTGACGGCGTTCTACATGACGAGGTCATACATGCTTACCTTTGAAGGATCCGGGCGCTGGCCCATGCCCGATCAGGTCCATCCGCATGAATCGCCCCGGAGCATGACGTTGCCGCTAATCGTGCTGGCGGGTCTCGCGATGGTGGGCGGATTCATCGGGCTGCCCAAGGTGGCTGAGAAGCTGGGCTTTTCCAACTGGATTCACGGATATCTGGCGGGGCATGCCGGACATGCAGGTCCGGTGGCGGAGCCCGAGCTGCACGCACATGTGCCGGTAGGGCTTGAGATTGCACTGATCCTGGCTGGCTCGCTGATTGCCATTGGCGGCGTTGTATGGGCCTGGCGGTTCTACGGTCGGTATGAGCTGGGCGGTGATGAGTTGGTGCAGGGCCGCTTCGGGCGTCTGTACCGGTGGTGGAAGGTCGGCTACGGCTTCAATGAATTGTACGACCGCACGGTAGTGCGGCCGGTGATTAGCAGTGCGGAAAAACTGTTTGCCCCGTTTGATCAGCGTATAGTGGATGGGCTGGTCAACGCGGTTGCCCGCGTTATGCAGGCGTTCGGATGGCTGTTTGCCCGGCTGCAGACCGGTGTGGTGCAGAACTATGCGCTCGCCATTGTACTGGGCGTGGTGCTGGTGATGTTGTTGCTTGTGTTCTGATAACGGCGACCTGAATGCAAATGGCGAATCTGTTGTCGGTGGTGATATTGCTGCCCCTGGTGGGTGCGGGACTGGCACTGATGGCCCCGTCTGACCGGGCGGTCCGTTGGTTTGCCTTATTGGTTACCACCCTCACGTTCGTGCTTTCGGTGCCGTTGTGGACGGAATTTGACCTGTCGCGGGCGGCGGACCTGCAGTTTGTCAGCGGTGGATTTGCCCTGATTGCGGACAGCCTGGATGTGCGGTACTTGGTGGGCATTGATGGATTCAGCCTTTTGCTGGTACTGCTGACGACCTTGTTGGGACCGATTGTGGTGCTCTCATCGTGGCGATACATCACCCGTCGCACCAAGGGCTATTATGCCTTGTTGCTGGTACTGCAGACCGGGATGACGGGGGTTTTCTGCGCTTTTGATGTGCTGCTGTTCTACGTCTTTTTTGAGCTGACCCTGATCCCGATGTACTTTCTGATCGGTATCTGGGGCGGCGAGCAGCGCATTTATGCGGCGGTCAAGTTTGTGATCTACACGATGGTCGGGTCGCTGCTGATGCTGGTAGCCATTATCTATCTGGGGATTGAGGCCGGGGCGGCTTTGAATAATGGTGTCTTTACGACGGATTATTTCAAGCTGCTTGAGTTTGACATGGCGGTCAGCATGCAGACCTGGCTGTTTGTTCTGTTTGCGTTTGCGTTTGCCATTAAGGTGCCGATATTCCCCTTCCACACATGGCTGCCGGATGCCCATGTGCAGGCTCCGACGGGGGGATCGGTGATTCTGGCTGGGGTTCTGCTGAAGATGGGTACGTACGGTCTGGTGCGATTCTGCCTGCCGTTTTTCCCGAACGCGTCAATAGCTCATGCGGAGCTGTTCGCGATCCTGGCTGTTATCGGTATCATTTACGGCGCGCTTGTGTCGCGGGCGCAGCCGGATGCGAAGAAACTGGTCGCGTACTCCAGTGTGAGTCATCTGGGATTTGTGGTGCTGGGCATTTTTGCCTTTACGCTGGAGAGCCTCCAGGGGGCCATGATCCAGATGGTCAATCACGGAATTTCCACCGGTGCCCTCTTTCTGCTGGTCGGGATGCTGTATGAACGTCGTCATACGCGTCTGATGTCGGATTATGGAGGCATAGCTCGGTCGGTCCCGCTGCTGACGTTTTTTATGGTGCTGACGGCGCTGGCCTCGGCCGGGCTGCCCGGGCTGAACGGGTTTGTCGGAGAATTTATGATTCTGGTCGGTGCTTTCAGCAGCGAGGTGTTGGATTCTCCGTTGCTGGTGGCCTTGGCCACGACGGGTGTGATTCTGGCGGCTGTGTATCTGCTGTGGATGCTGAGTCGGATGTTTTTCGGTCCGCTGACGGAACAGGCCAATGTGAAGATGAAGGATTTGAGTGTGCGGGAACTGCTCGTGTTGATCCCGATGGGCCTGTTGATGATCATTCTGGGTCTGATGCCGCAGCCGTTTTTGAAGGTGAGTGAACCTGCCGCGGAGCGCCTGCTGGAGACCATTGAACGAAAGAAAGCGGTGGCGGAGGGGCAGAGCCTGCCGGAGCACTTACTGGATGAATTTCGCCGGGACAGTCCGTCGGGTGCCGGCGAACGATCTGTTGAAGGGGCTGAGATACCGTAACCTGACCCATTGAAAATGCGCACTTTCTGGTTGCTACTGATTGTTGGACTGCTGGCATGTCCGGCTGTTTTCGCCCAAGAGGCGGATACGGCTGCGCAGGCTACGGCTGTGGAGGCCGCCGCTGAGAGTCACGAGGACGCAGGCGAGCACGGGGGGCAGGATGCGGAGCATGGCGGGGGTCACCACGGGGCTATCCCCCCCGTCTGGCTGGTAATTCCGTTTGTGGCGCTTCTGCTGATGATTGCCACCGGCCCGCTGTTCTATACGCACCATTGGCATCATCACTATCCGAAGTACGCGGTCGGCCTTGGGCTGAGTGTGACGCTCTACTATCTGATCGTGCTGCATGACCCCATCTCCATGCTGCATGCGCTGACGGAGTATCTGTCCTTCATTGCGCTGGTGGCTTCGCTGTTTATTGCGGCCAGCGGCATTTTTCTCAAGGTCAACGCGCGGGGCACGCCGCTGGCGAATATCTCCCTGCTGTCAGTCGGGGCGGTCACAGCTAATCTGATTGCCACCACGGGGGCCGCGATGCTGTTTATCCGCCCCTTCATGCGGCTCAACAAGGGGCGCCTGAAGGCTTATCACATCGTGTTTTTCATCTTCATTGTGGCCAATGTGGGGGGCGGTCTGACCCCGATCGGAGATCCGCCTTTGTTCTTGGGATTCCTGCGCGGGGTGCCGTTCTTCTGGACACTGACGCATGTCATTGGTGTCTGGGTGCCTACGATGCTGGTGCTGTTGGCCATCTTCTACGTGATTGACAGCCGCAACAAGGCTAAATCGGTGACCGAGATTACCCCTGGCGACCGGACCATAGCGCTGGAGGGTACGCACAGTTTCATATTTGTGGTCATCATTGTGATTTCGGTCTTTATTGACCCGAATGTGATCACCGCGATGAAGGGCACGCCGTTGGATCTGGTCGGCACCTACCATCTGCCGTTCGGCATCCGCGAAATCATCATGTTCAGCATGTGTGTTGTGGCGTACCGGTTCTGCAATAAGGAGGCCCTGCGGAAGAACGAATTCACGTTTGAACCGATTCGGGAAGTGGGCTGGCTGTTCCTGGGGATTTTTGCATGTATGGTACCGGCGCTGGCGCTGATTTCCAACTTTGCGAGTGAGAATGCCGGTTCGCTCACCGAGACCGCCTTCTACTGGGGCACCGGAACGCTGTCAGCCATCCTGGACAATGCACCGACATACCTGAACTTCCTGGCCGCGGCCATGGGTAAGTTCGCCATGGATGTGGGTGTGCCGGAGCAGGTGATGGCCTTCGCGAACGAGCATGCGAACTATCTCCAGGCCATATCGGTGGCGGCGGTGTTCTTTG
This sequence comes from Bacteroidota bacterium, assembly GCA_028873925.1. GTDB lineage: Bacteria > Bacteroidota > Rhodothermia > Rhodothermales > Bin80 > JAPPNA01. The sequence goes on from JAPPNA010000005.1 coordinate 19,277, forward strand.
GTGCGATGACCTATATCGGCAATGCGCCGAATTTCATGGTTAAGGCGATTGCGGAGTCCAACAAGGTGGATGTGCCCTCCTTTGTGGGCTACCTGGTCAAGTACGGGCTGACCATCCTGTTGCCGGTGTATTTCCTGGTCTGGCTGGTCTATTACAGCGGCTGGATACTGTAGATGGCTATGTCAAGAGATCCCTTGTCTGCTGAGGCGATTGAGCTGGTCCTGCGTGATTTGAGCCGGTGGCGTTTTGAAAATGACCGGCTCTGCCGGCGGGTCGTGCTGGGTGATTTCAGAGAGGCGGTGGCTTTCATGGTCCGCGTGGCCTTTGAGGCTGAGCAGCGAAACCATCATCCCGAGATCACCAATGTGTACAACCGCGTTGACATCGCCCTCACCACGCACGACGCGGGCAATAAGGTGACCCTGTGGGATGTGGAGCTGGCTGGGGCCATTGAACAACTCCTCGGCAAATGAGTCAGGATTTGTCGCAGGCCTTTGATACGATTTGGGCCGACCTGGCTGGTGGTGCCTCCATGGTGGGGTTAGCTATTGTCGGCGTGGGGCTGATCGTGTGGGACATTTTCAACAGCAACGATACCCGCATTCCTTGGGTGGCGGCGTTCGCGTTATTGGGGACCGCGGTACTGGAGATGTTTCGGCTGAATGAGGCCGACACCACTGCATTTTTTGAATTGATAAGGGTAGGGGGCGTGGCCTCGTTCATTAATGTGATCATACTGGGCAGCAGTCTGGTATCGGTGGTATTGTCGGTGCCGTATTTGCGGCAGATCCGGCATGCGTATGGCGAGGTGTATGCACTGGTCTTGTTTGCTACGGCAGGGATGCTGATGCTGGGCACCGCCAACAACATGGTTACGGTGTTTGTGGGCCTGGAAACCATGTCCATTGCGCTCTACATCCTGACCGGTCTGGTGCGACACGACGAGGGGGCGGTGGAGAGTGCGTTGAAGTACTTCTTGCTGGGCGCTTTTTCCACCGGATTTTTTCTGTTCGGGATTGCGCTCATTTACGGCTCCACCGGCACGATGTACTTTACCGACATGGCTGCCGGGTACGCGGTGGGAGACTTTAAGGCTTTGTTTTGGGCCGGCGTGGGGTTGTTCTTGGTCGGGTTCCTCTTCAAGGTGAGTGCTGTTCCGTTCCATATGTGGACCCCTGACGTATACCAGGGAGCGCCTACGACGCTGGTCGGGTACATGTCTACGGCCTCCAAGGCTGCGGCCTTTGCCGCGCTGGTATTGGTGCTGTTCCACGGGATTGGGCTGGTCACCCCGGAGGCGGGCGGTGGAAATCTGCAGCTGGTGCTGGCATTGTCGGCGTTGGTAACGGTGGTGTTGGGCAATCTGATGGCGCTGGCGCAGAAGAATGTAAAGCGCATGCTCGCTTATTCGTCCATTGCCCATGCCGGGTATGTGTTGATCGGTCTGGCGGCGGGTACCTCGTCGGCGTATGCCGGGGCGTTGTACTACCTGCTGATATACGCGATCATGAATCTGGGCGCGTTTGGTGTGATGGCACTATTGGAGTGGGATGGCCGGGAGGGTCGCCTGCAGACCTTGGACTCATTGTCCGGGCTAGCGCATCGGCACCCGTTGTTGGGTGTGCTGATGGGGGTGTTCATGTTCAGTCTGACGGGGTTTCCGCCGTTTGGGGGTTTTTTCGGCAAGATTGCGGTTTTCGCGCCTGCGGTGGAGGCAGGTCTGACCTGGCTTGCGATTGTCGGAGTATTGGCGAGTGTACTGTCGGCCGGGTATTACCTGCGGGTGGTGTACGTATTCTGGATGCGACCGGAATCGGAGGGTGACCCGGCCGTGCGCGACACCACCTTTGCGGTTTCGCGGGTGTCGGCCGGGGTGCTGACCGTGTGTGCGGTGTTGTTGTTGGTCATTGGATTTATGCCTTTTGTGCGGAACCTGACGCAGTCGTTTTTCAACTCCGGCGTGCTGGTGCTGCTCTTGTGACTGGCGGAGTATTAGCTCATGTCGGGCAACCTTGCGCTCCACGCCGCCCATCGCGCGAAGAAGGATGAATTCTACACGCAGCTGTCGGACATTGAAAGCGAGCTGCGCCATTACCGCCGGCACTTCGTCGGGAAGGTGGTCTACTGCAACTGTGATGATCCCCGCGTGTCCAATTTCTTCCATTATTTCTCGTTTAATTTTGAGCGGCTGGGGCTCAGTAAGCTGATCACGACCTGCTACAAGAATCAGCATGCGGAACTGTTCAGTCAGCATGATTCCGAGCGGGCCATCTGGCTGGAGTACACCGGCGATAAGGATGGCAACCGGGTGCCGGATGCGCACGAGATCGGCATCCACGCTTTGACGGGTGACGGGGATTTTCGAAGTAGTGAGTGTGTTGAATTGCTCAGGCAGGCCGACATTGTGGTCACCAATCCGCCGTTCAGCCTGTTTCGGGAGTATGTCGCACAGTTGGTCAGGTTCAATAAGCAGTTCCTCATCATCGGCAGCATGAACGCCATCACATACAAGCAGATATTCCCGCTGATTCGGGATAATCGGATGTGGTATGGGCCGAGCATTTCAAGCGGGGATCGTGAATTCGGTGTGCCTTTGCACTATCCGTTGACCGCCGCGTCCAGCCGCGTAGACGAAGCTGGCAACAGGTTCGTCAGGGTCAAGGGTGTCCGTTGGTTCACCAACCTGGACCATCGCAAGCGCCATGAGGAGCTGATCCTGTACAAGCGGTACTCGCCGGAGGAATACCCGAAGTACGACAACTACGACGCGATCAACGTGAACAAGACGGCCGAAATCCCCTGTGGCTATAAAGGCATCATGGGCGTGCCGATCTCGTTCCTGGACAAGTACAATCCGGGGCAGTTTGAGATTGTGGGTATGGATCGGCCATTAGTCATGGGATTAACCGGAAAGCAAAGCCGTTTCTGGTTGGATGGTAAAGAAATCTACGCACGCATCGTCATCCGCCTCAGGAATCCGCGGCCATGAAGGTTGAATTCAGGAGCATTTCGGTGCGGGATCTGGTCAGCAAATACCAGGATGATGGGGAAGGCGGCGTGGTGGGCTACGGTGGAAAGCTGGATATCCGGCCGGCATTTCAGCGGGAGTTCGTCTACAAGGACCGGCAGCGGGAAGCCGTGATCCGCACGATCAATCAGGGCTTCCCGCTGAACGTGATGTATTGGGCCGATAACGGCGGCGAACATTATGAAGTCATTGACGGACAGCAGCGCACGATCTCCGTCGCACAATATGTCTCTGGTGACTATTCAGTTGATGGCCTTTACTTCCACAACCTGCCCAGGGACAAAGCGGATCGGATCCTGGAATATGAGCTGATGATCTACGTCTGTACCGGGACCGACAGCGAAAAGCTGGACTGGTTCAGAACGGTCAACATCGCCGGGGAGAAGCTGACCAATCAGGAATTGCGCAATGCGGTCTATTCGGGGACTTGGGTATCGGATGCTAAGAGGTATTTCAGCAAGGTGGGTGGCGCGGCCTACCAGATCGGCAAAGACCATCTGAAGGGTACCGCCATTCGGCAGGACTACCTGCAGACCGCGATCGATTGGATCAGCGGGGGCAACATTGAAGACTACATGGGCAGGCATCAGCATGACGCAGATGCTACGGTCTTGTGGGAACATTTTCAGGCGGTGATTGCGTGGGTGAAGTCTTGCTTCAAGATCCGGCCCAAACTGATGAAAGGTGTAGACTGGGGATCGCTCTACCGCGAATTTCACAGTTAACCCGTAGAGCCCGATGCCCTTGAGCAGGAAACGCTACGCCTGATTGACGACGACGATGTGACCCGGCAGTCCGGCATCTACGTCTACCTGTTCACCCGCAATGAGCGGCACTTGAGCATTCGGATCTTTACCGCACCGATGAAGCGGCGCGTGTATGAGCGTCAGGAGGGGCGGTGTGTCGCGTGCGGCGAAGAGTTCAAGTTATCCCAGATGGAGGCGGATCATATTACCCCCTGGGCCGAAGGTGGGCGGACCATTGAGGAGAACTGCCAGATGCTCTGCAAAGACGACAACAGGCGGAAAGGGGCCAGGTAGGGCATCGGACCCTTACACAATTCACAGGGGTTTCTTAGGGGCGGCAGCCATCATCTGGCGCATGGAATCCAACAGGGTCCTGATGGCCCCCATCCATAGGAGCACATAAAGTCGCCTGTGTGACCGGGTTGCGTCAAAGAGCAAATTTCGGGAGGGGCGACGCACACATCGGCATGTCGGGTGCTCGCTCACCGCTCAAGCCCGTCTTCATTATCCGCCATGCCTGTCTGAAGACCTCTGTTTGAGGCCAGGATTGGCTCGATCTGTTTCTGAAGATCAGGCGCAATTCTGCCCACCGTGGCAAAGGCAATTGCGCATACCTCTCGCCAATACTCTTGCGCGATAACAGGTGCATCTACGGCGAGGGATATGGCTTGCGCCATGAGGTAGCGCTCCATTGACGGGATGGGGATGCGGAGTTTCCCCGCCCTAACCTCCGCGATGACTCCCTGCTTGATCAGCGCGTCATAATACTGGCGGGGTGTCATTGTGTCAGGGGCATCCTTGTCGATGGACAATACAGCCATAATGGTCCTTGATAAGTACGACTTCTGCGGCCCCCACGCCCCAACAAGCATGCCCAGCGCGGCCGGGATGGTGCCTGGGATGCCTCGGGCATGCTGGTCGTAAAATGCCTCCTTGGCCCGCCGGACACCATCTGTCACGGACTGGATGCTGGCTGCGCTGGGGGTGGAGTCAGCGCTGGCGAAATGCGACGCTGCGGCTGCTGCGCAGCAGATCAGATGCTGTGGCCAGTTGTCCGCGACGGGTAGAAGAGCGGTAGTCCAAGCCTCAAGATGCTCGTCTGCGCACGCCACTGCCGAGAGCCAGTCGCGCAATATGGCAGCGGCCGTTTTGTCCTTCACTCGTACCAGACTGACCTCACATCCGCTGCGCAGCCGCGACACGCCCCGGGCTCGCAGGGCGGGCCCAGTGTGGCTGAGTCCTCCTGCCACCAGGACTACTCGTCGCCCGGTGCGCCCATTAACGATGTCGTTAAGCGCAGTCCTGATCGTGACCGCAGCGGCTTTGGATGAAGTTTCCGCCCACTGCTGCGCTTCATCTACAACTAGGACAATCTTCGCGCCCTCACCCATGGTATCCCGCAGAGCCCCTGCCACGGACTGGCTGCCCGCAATGCTTTTGCTGAGATTCATTTCAACAATCTTTGCCCCCGCTTTAAGCGTCTCCTTCCGCGCCTCCACAAAGGCCTTACCTATGGCTTGAGAAAACTCGGCGGGGGTTTCGAACGCTTCTGGAGAGATGTTGAACACAATCCAGCCCAACTCCTTGGCATCCTCTTCAAGTTGGTGCAGTAGAGCCGTCTTTCCCACACCCGGCGGACCTTGAACAATCATGGCAGTTCCGAGCCGTGGTGATTCCGCAGCGATATCAAGCACCTCCCTGAACTTATCTCGAGGCCCTTCGCGACCATGAAAGAATACGGCTGGGCCCCGGTCGTTGAAAACGTCCTTGCGCGGGGATGGAACGCTGCCTTGTTTCGCTCTTGGGGGCATCGTAACTTATACGCGGGTCTTAGATGGTACTCCCGCCAGCCAATACTGTTTCTCGGTGCAGTGGATGTATCGCCCGGCAAACACTAAAAAGCGCACAGCCGCGCCGCTGGAGGATCAAGTGCCCGGCCCTCCTCCACATCCGGCAGTTGCTTGCGGCCATCCGCGGTACTCCCAAACAGAGCAACAGCCCGCGCCCCCAAACTCCTGTTACGTCCACCCAAACAGCAACAGGGTCATTCTCGCCTAACGGGCCTGTGTCAAAGATCTACAGCACCTCCCGTTGCGCCGCGAGTCGCATCTGCCGCCGCGCTGGGAGAACCTGACGCGCTATGTGGACAATGGTGGTTAAGATTGACAACAATCTAGTTGAGAGTGCCACTGGTGCCGGGTCGGAAGAACTCGCTGTTTTCCGGTTCCCATGAGGCCGCGCAGCGGCACGCGGTCGTTTACTCGCTTCTGGGCACCTGCCTGCTGTACGATGTAAATCCTGAGGAATGGCTTACCGATGTGCTGACCCGCGTTCCGACGCACCCCAACAGCTGCGTCAATGAGCTGCTGCCGCACAACTGGAAGAAACTGCGGCAATTGCGGAAGGCGGCGTAGCGGCTCCCGACGGACCGAATGGCACCCGCTGTCGTAGTCAAGCCGAACCGCTGGTATCCTGGTCACTGGTGGACCCCATTACTAAGGCCGCCTTCTTCGCACAAGGACCCAAACTACCCGAGAAAAGCCCGAAAATCCCTCTCCCGGTAGACCTGATCCGGCCACCTCATCAGTTTTCCATACGCACTCCTTGAACGCCTGCGGTTGGGTGGGCATCACTGAGGCTGCATATGTAGCCTTTCTGCAGAGTGATCTTCAATTTGACGATGCTTAACCCCGGGAAGAATCGCATCATCAGCATGTAATCACGGGCCGCGGAACCGACAAGGCCGTTGATTGTACTGCACCCATCCCGAGCCAAATCAGCTGATGTTTCACAGGTATATTCCGCTCGTTCCTGTTCTGCTTTTCTGCACCGATCGAGCATGGGCTCAGAACGCCCCGGAGGTCATGCCTCATGTTGTGGTGGTCCAATTTGAAGAAGGGCTCTCTCTTCCCGGCAATGCAGCTAAGACCGGGTTGCAAATCTTTGATCAGAAGGCAGCCGCTTACCAGGTACACACTATTGAGCGC
>JAPPNA010000161.1 GCA_028873925.1 Bacteroidota bacterium
CCGGGTGGGGATTGAGTCACGCCCAGCGATAGTGGATGAGAAGTCGCGCGTGGGGAACTGGGAGGTAGATTTGATTGTGGGCAACCAGCATAAGGGCTATCTGCTTACGCTGGTGGAGCGTAAGACGAAGCTTTTGTTGATGTGCCAACTGGCCAATAAGCAGGCCGATACGGTTAAACGGGCCATTGTACGGCTGCTCAAGCTATTCAAGCCTTGGGTACACACGATTACCGCGGAAAACGGGGCGGAATTTGCGAGGCACGAAGGGTTTGCCAAGCAGTTGCGCGCTGCCGTGTATTTCACGTATCCGTACGCTCCGTGCCAGCGTGGACTGAGCGAGCATACGAACGGGTTGGTGGGGAATATTTCCCGAAAGGCGACCGCCTGATAGGGCTGAAGGCGAGCGAACTACATCTGGTGCAGGACCGGATCAACCTGCATCCTCGCAAGGTCTTGGGCTACATTATACCTGCGGAAGCCTTCGTCCAAGCATGCGCTTTGACCTGAAACGGTCGCAGTCGCACACGGAAAGGCTTTGAGTGGACCGGACGCGCTGGCCGGGGAGCGTCTTGGCGGTTCTGAGCTGCTTGAGCCAGTTCCTCAATTTGGACCCCAGACTCACCGCTAAATCCCCAAAAATCACAATTCTGAGGAAACATTTCAACGGGGTGCCGCCTTCTAAAGGGCGGTGCCCAGGTGACCCAAATTCTGAGCACTTTTCTTAATAACAACCAGACACACAACTATCTGGAAGTCTGGACCGTAGCTATACACAGTGGGGGTTACCAAACTGACATGGAGGCGGATCCACAGGTCGTGACCGCATTGCCGATCTCCATGCCGGGACCGGCGACATTGCTCAACGAACGGGTCGTCCCGGGCCGGAATACGTCTGGAGGCGGGAATGTGAGGCGTTTGGATCTGTTGTTGTGCGGGGTATCCGCGGCAAGCCGCGTGCCTGATGGCCCTACACACACTGGAATGCCGTGCGATTGATCCCCGGAAATCTGATGTGCAACAGCTACGCCTGAATGTAGTATCATTGGAGGTGCTTGGAACTGCTGTTGCAGGTCCGTTGAATAGGGTAAACGAACCGTGGAATCCACGCTAACTTGGCTTGACTACTCCGAGCGCGATCGGCATCGCGCGATGGAGGTCATTGATCTGTTCCGGGAGACGGGTACGCTTGACGAACTTGGACTCGCGGGCATTGCTAACAGCTTCTCGGACCTTTTCTTTCCCGGAATGAGTACCGGCCAGACTCGGGCATGCTACTTCCTGCTCATACCCTGGATGTTCCGGGAGCTTGAACGGCAGAAAGTCAGCTCGGGCAAAGTCTGGGGGAAGGCTCGGTCAATGGAACTAAGGCTCAACAGGCTGCTGCGTGAGGATGAAGGTGAGCGGGGCGTATTTGGCCGCAATTCCGGTGACAAACTCAAACGGCTTGCGAGCGATGTCTACTGGTGGGGCCTTGGAAGCTGGGGGATCTGCAACTTTCCGGGCGACAAACGGGCCTACTTTCGGTCGCTCAATGCGTTCTACCGCCGCCGATTCCGCTCTGAAGGCACAGAGGAAGGCTCGGAAGGCCGGGGCCCACCGCAGGCAAACTGGCATCCGAACATCCCGGCCCCGCCTCTCGGGTTTCCAGACAGAAATTTCTCGGTTGCCCTGCGCCGCAAGGATGCCCTTTACCTGAAGGAACGCATACAGGCCCGTCACCCGGCCAGCCTGTTGGCAGCGGTGGCACGCCGGGAGGAGCCCTCGGACCTCAAATGTGACAATCCGTGGCAGCTTGCCGATCACCTGGAGATAGGCGGAAAGCTGCGGGAACAGCTCCGCGATGCTCAACGCTTCGCGTACTGCATGCGCGGGGCGGCACTGGTCTACAACCTAATCCTCTCCGAAACGGCAAAACGCGATGACTGGATAAAGAGGCATACGGGCAGCTTGGAGAATTGGGCCAACGATATTGATGCCCTCGGTTCGGGTTTGACGGGCTGGAAGCCCGACGGGGTATGGCAGGTGGTGAGAGCCCAAGGGCGGTCATTAGGTTACCCAACCCAGATCTTTGTAAAACGCTGGATCGAAATGGTAAGCAGCAGAGGCCCTAGGGCCATCGCCAATGATCCCAGCGCGCGAGCTCTGGTCAGAGACCGCGAAGTGCAGCTCAAAGGGCACCGTGCAAGGGTGACGAATCCGCGGCGCCTTGAACTCTGGGGAGGGGCATCCGGTACTTGGCTGATGAACTACCGATGGGGTGCGACAAAGCGAATCCTCAAGGATATCTTCAGCTGGATGAATACGGGCGATGCTGGGAACGCGTGACCGGACACTCCTGCTCAGCAGCCTGCGACCGCCGCCGGGCTATCGCCTGCGGCGTGCCGTGGGGACGAGCTTCACGCTGGACCTCATGGCCCTCCTGACGGCACCGCTGGCATTTACATTCTTTGACGCTCACGACGAAAAAGGCGCGCCCGTAACCGACCCTGTGGCTTTGTTGGAAGCACTCCGACGGCACGCCGACAAGATCACACTCTTTTGCCAGGCCGGCTCTATCGGCGTGCCGCCACGAGACCAGAAACTGCTGGCCTTCATTGAGGACTCGGTCGTTGAGGTTCAGCCCGAACAAAATGGCGGGATTTTTCATCCGAAAGTTTGGGTGCTTACGTTTGAATCAGACAACAAACCGGCCATATACCGAGTCCTCTGCCTCTCCCGAAACCTTACTTTCGCCCGTGCTTGGGATACCTGTCTCCGGCTTGATGGGAGGGTCACCGACGTTGAAGGCAATTATGCGAGGAACGAGCCGCTGTCGGAGTTGCTGCTGTCCCTTCCGAAGCTGAGTGTTCGACCGATCCGGCCCGAATTGAATCAGGATATCGGCCTGATGGCAAGGGAACTCGGAAGCGTTGATTTTTCGCCACCCCGTCCCTTCTACGATTTTCGCGTCCACAACTTTGGGTTGGGAGCCGAGCGTGGGTGGCCCTTCCCGACGGGTGGACGGAGCCTGGTGGTGTCGCCGTTTCTGGTCGGGTCGACCATCAGCGCATTGTTGCAGGAGTACGGGCTTGAGGTATTGGTTTCCCGACCGGAAGCATTCTGGGATGTACTCTGCACGGTCCTGCGGGATAAAGTGGGTGATCAGGAGTTCGCCGATCTCCAGGCGCGGCCCGAAGATCTCAAGCAAGCCCTTGACCAGGTAAGAACCGAAGCGCTGCCGAAGGTGTGTTACTTCCTTTTCTCCGGTGCGAGCCTGGATTCCCGGGAGGGGGCTGAAGATACGGCAGACGCTGAGATTGATGATGGCGAGGCTGATCTCAAGGGCCTCCACGCTAAGCTTTTCCTGTTCGAAAACGAAAAGAAAGCAAGGCTGTTCGTCGGCTCGGCCAACGCCACAAGGGCAGCCTTCAAGGCAAACGTAGAGGTACTGATTGAGCTTATCGGAGAGACTAAAGACTGCGGGATTAACACGCTTCTTGACACCGATTCAACGTCCGATTCCCTGCGCTCACTACTGCAGGAGTACCGGATTCCCGAGGCAATCCACGATACGGATGAAGCCCGGCCTGTCCGCGAGGAGGTTGAGTGGATGGTCAACAGCGTGGCACGGAGCCTTGGAGCCGGATTATGGGCTGCCACGGTGACAGATGTGGATGCGCAGCAGCGATGGGACATGACCCTGGAAGGACAGCTTCCGCGGATCCCGGCGGAGGTCAAGGTGAGGGTATGGCCAGCTACGCTCTCCTCCGAAGTAAGTCTGCGTATCAACGACGTGCAACTGAACTCCCCTCAACAGGGTAGTCAGACTGAAGCCATCACGACAGTAGCTACCTTCAAAGGGCTTTCCTTTGAGGCGTTGACCGGCTTTTTTGCCTTTGAGGTCGCATCACGGCAGAAAGGGCACCAGGTGCGCAAGCGGTTCGCCGTTACAGCTGAATTGGTAGGCATCCCCGCGGACCGGAAGGAGCGCATTCTGCGTATGCTCCTGAGCGATCGGCACCGTGTCCTTCAGCTCCTGTTTCTGATTCTGTCGGGCGAAGGTGCCGATGTGTCGGCCTTCGTGAAGGCCGCGCGGCGTGAGGGTCCGCATCCCCGAGGGTCTGTCGGAGGCTGGAATCAGTCAGCCCTGCTGGAAGCACTCCTGAGAAGCCTGAGCCGCAACCCACGGCAGCTTGACGACGCAGCCCGCCTCATTGAAGACCTCCGCAAGACGGCGGAAGGCAAGGAATTGCTGCCAGAGGGGCTGGACCAAATTTGGGAACCGGTTTGGGCGGCGCGCCAGGCACTCAAGTCATGAGCACCAGAGCAGGCAAGCGCCCCGACACCTGTGCCATCCTCGCCAGCCTCAAGGGGTTTCAGCGCGACACCGTGGAGTACGCCTTCACCCGGCTCTACCAGGCGGAGGATGCAAGCCGTCGCTTCCTGGTCGCCGACGAGGTAGGCCTCGGCAAGACCCTCGTGGCCCGCGGACTGATCGCGAAGGCAATAGATCACCTTTGGGAAGGTGATAATAAGGTTGAGCAGATTGATATCGTCTACATCTGCTCCAATGCGCAAGTCGCGAGGCAGAACGTTCGCCGCCTTAAAATCGGCGATGGGAGATTCGTCCGGGCGGGGCGGCTGGGCCTGCTACCGCAGGAGATCCACGATCTGAAGGTGAACAGGGTTAATTTCCTGGCGCTGACCCCCGGCACCTCGTTTGATCTGAGGAGCAGTATGGGCATTGAGCAGGAGAGGGTCGTCCTTTATCACCTCCTGCAACATGTGTGGCCCAACAAGAAGACAGGCCCCATGAATCTTCTTCAGGGATATGTGAAGAGAACTGGTCATTTCCGCTGGAAGCTGAAGGAGTTCAAGCGCAGCCAGCGACTTGATGTAGACCTAGCCAATGCCTTCAAGCAGCGGCTTCTCCAGGCGGAAGCGCTCCATGAGCAATACGAAGACCTCTGCAAGCGCTTCTGCAAAACTCAAACCTGGATCCCGTGGAATGACCGGAAGGATCAGATTAGATTCATCGGGAAGCTGCGTGCGATGCTGGCCGAGGTCTGCGTCACTGCGTTGGAACCCGACCTCGTGATCCTTGACGAGTTCCAGCGTTTCAAGCGTCTTTTGGACGGCGAAGATGCCACCTCCAGGCTGGCCAGACATCTCTTCAACTATTCCGACGAGACCTCCCATGTTCGCCTCCTGCTCCTGTCGGCCACGCCGTATCGGATGTACACGCTTCACCACGAGAGTTCCGAAGACGACCACTACCGTGATTTCCTGCGAACGGTCGAATTCCTGGATCCGGAATTAAAGAAAAGCGGCGGCCTCCGCCGCCAATTGGACGACTACCGACAGGCGATGTATCGCGTTGAGTTCGGGACCGAGCCGCTCATCCGGATCAAGCAGCAGATAGAGAACCAGCTGCGACGGGTCATGTCGCGCACCGAGCGGTTGCGGATTTCCGAGGGATCGGACGGAATGTTGCGCGAAGTCCCGTGCACGGGACTGGAGCTGACCGCGGCCGATGTACAGGATTTTCTGGCACTCAACGAGATCGGCCGCAAGGTAAAGCAACCGAATGTCCTTGACTACTGGAAGTCAGCCCCGTACCTGCTGAGCTTCATGGACGACTATAAACTCAAGACCCGCGTGAAGGCGCGGCTGAACAGTTCGTCGGGAACCGACTTGGGGGAGCTCCTGACTGGTGGCTGTCGGGTGTCGCTGTCCTGGGAACAGGTGGAGGCGTACAAAAAACTCGATCCAGCCAATGCCCGACTCCGGAGCCTACTTTTCTGGATGGAGGATAGTGAGGCATGGAGGCTCCTTTGGCTGCCCCCTGCACTGCCATACTACACCGAGTCGGGTGCGTGGAAGACCGCGCGCGAGCAGCAGTTCACCAAGCGGCTGATTTTCTCAACCTGGCAGGTCGTGCCCAAGGCGGTCGCGAGTGTGATGAGTTACGATGTGGAGCGCCGCATCTTCCCTCGGCTCAATAGGGAGATCCGCAACACGCCCGAGGATCGCAGGAAGCGGCGGCCGCTGCTAAGATTCGCGTCCGCCGAAGATCGTCTCACGGGGATGCCGGTGCTCGCGATAATGTACCCGAGTCCCAGCCTGGCAGCGCTGGGCGACCCGATTTCTTTGCCCGAGAGTGCAGCTGCGATGGCAGAGCTGGGCGACCAGATTGCGTTACCCGAACGCACTGCTACGCTGGCAGATGCCGTAGCTCGGGCCCACCAGCAAATTGAACATCGTCTTGCCCTACTGACGGAGCCGTATCCGAGTGACGGACCGGAAGACGAGAGCTGGTACTGGGCGGCCCCGATCCTGCTTGATCTTGAAGGTTTCCACACGTCAACCCGGGATTGGTTCTGCCGAAACCACCTTGCGAGCCAGTGGAACGAAAAAGAGAATCCGAAAGCCGGATCCCGGTGGGCAGCTCATGTTGAGGAAGCGAAGAAGCTCGCGTGCACCCAGGTTAATGCCGAGGGATCCCTGGAGCTGGGACGACCACCTGCAGACCTTGCGGAGGTCCTGGCGGTGCGATCCGTGGCGGGCCCCGCCACCTGTGCGCTCCGCGCGCTGACGCGCGCGTCGGGACCGGCGACACGGGAAAAGACGGCTGCCCGCGATGCCGCCGCAAGGATTGCCTGGAACTTCCGCTCCTTGTTCAACCTGCCGGAGGCTACGGCGCTCATCCGAGGGGAGCGACCCGGGGATAAAACCCCGTACTGGCGACAGGTCCTGGACTACTGCGCCGCAGGTAATCTGCAAGCCGTGCTGGACGAGTACATCCATGTTTTACGTGACCTTGAGGGGCTGTTTGCATCCGATGACGAAAAGGCCTGGGACCGGCTGGCCAAGGCGATGTCAGCAGTATTGTCTCTGCGCACCGGTGCGCCGCGTGTGGACGAGTTCAGCCGCACCGATGACGGAGTACGTATAAAGCACCACCGGATGCGCAATCATTTTGCCATGCGGTTCGGCGTGCAGGAGACTGATGATGGACGGGCCGGTGCCCGCGAGGGGCAGGTCCGCCGGGCATTCAATTCCCCATTCTGGCCCTTTGTGCTGGCCTCCACTTCCGTGGGCCAGGAGGGGCTGGACTTCCACGCCTACTGTCACGCTGTCATGCACTGGAACCTGCCCTCAAACCCGGTCGACCTTGAGCAGCGCGAGGGCCGCGTACACCGCTACAAGGGGCACGCGGTACGCAAGAATGTCGCGGCGCAGCATGCCGCCAGGGTCCTGGATAGCGGTGACCAGGATATATGGAATGCTCTGTTTGAAGTGGCCCGGCAGGAAACATCGGATAAGGGCGGACTGGTGCCGTACTGGCTGTTTCCACAGGCCGATGGCGCGTACATCGAGCGGCATGTCCCGGCGCTCCCGCTGAGTTGGGACGCATCCCGTCTCGTAGCACTCAAGCGCTCTCTCGCGGTCTATCGCATGGTCTTCGGACAGCCGCGACAGGACGATCTGGTGGCGTTTCTTCTTGAACGGTGCAGTCGCGAGAAACTGGAGGAGATTGAGCCGTTGCTAAGCATAGATTTATCGCCTCGGACTGCCCATACCCCGCCCGAGTGATGGAATGCAGTCCTGGCAGAATGTTCACGGCTGATTATGGTCGCAGTTACCCATCACCGGGACCGGACCCGGGCGCAGCGGCGGTCCTGGGCGACCGGCAAATGCGCCTGATCCGGCGTAGCTGCCCTACAGGTGCACGCTCCGCAGTGCGCCCGGCATATGGTCAGGCAGGCCCAAGGCACCAGCCTGCGAACTTAACAGGCCGCGGCAATGCCGAAGGAGGGGCTGCACTCCGTGATTGCGGAATCGGACCATCAGCGCCGCATTGTTCTGGAATTGCAGTGCATTCCCACACACGCCCTTCTGACGTAGCTGAATTGTATCGCCTGCGCCATGATTTCCTCTGACCCGCATATTCTCATCATTCTGGATGGGTACGGACTGGCCGTTGATCCGAATGTCAGCGCCATTGATCAAGCCCGTAAGCCGTTCCTGGACCATCTGTTTGCGAACTACCCGCACGGCACGCTGGAGGCATCCGGCCGGCCGGTTGGGTTGCCGCCCGGCCAGATGGGCAACAGTGAAGTCGGACATATGAATCTGGGGGCCGGGCGGATCGTGAATCAGGAAATCACGCGTGTCGATCTGGCCATAGAGGATGGCTCCTTTTACCACAACGCCGTGCTGCGGCGGGCTGCCCGCCACGCGCACAACGGGCACCTGCATCTGATGGGCCTGTTTTCGGATGGCGGGGTCCACAGTCATGTCAACCATCTGGCCGCGCTGGCTGAATTCGCGCGGCGCTCCGGCCTGCCGCGCGAGAAGGTGTGCATTCATGCTTTCACCGACGGACGGGACGCGGCCCCCAAGGGCGGACTGCGCTATGTGGAAGAATTTGAAAAACGCTGCGGAAACATCGCCCGCATCGTGTCGGTCATCGGCCGCTATCATGCCATGGACCGTGACCGGCGCTGGGACCGAACCGAAAAAGCCTATCGGCTGCTTATCCGGTGCGAAGGCCGCAGATTCGGCAGTGCGGCAGATGCGCTCCGGGCCAGTTATGCGGCGGGTATCACCGATGAGTTTGTTGAGCCCTGTGTCATCAGTCCGGTCCCGATTGAAAACGGAGATGCGGTGGTGTACTTCAACTTCCGGGCGGATCGCGGCAGGCAGCTGGTCAGTGCGTTCACCCAATGGAGAGAGGGCGGAGCCTTCGCGGTTCATTCCTTTGAGCATCTGTTTTTTGCCACACTGACACCGTACGACCGCACATTCGGTCTGCCGGTAGCCTTTGATAAGGTGAATCTGGAACGGACGCTGGGCGAAGTCCTGGCTCAACGCGGTCTGCGTCAGTTGCGGGTGGCGGAGACCGAAAAATATCCCCATGTAACCTATTTCTTCAGCGGGGGCCGCGAACTGCCGTTCAAAGGGGAAGATCGGATCCTGGTGGCTTCTCCCAAAGTTCCGACCTACGACCTGCAGCCCGAAATGAGTGCGCCCGAGGTCGCCCGCAGGTGCGCTGCCGCCATCGGGCAGGAATCGTATGACTTCATTTGTCTGAATTTTGCCAACGCCGACATGGTGGGGCATACCGGTGTCTTGCAGGCGGCGATCCGGGCGGTAGAGGCGGTGGATCAGGCCGCCCAGGTTGTCGTCAAGGCCGCCCTGCGTCACAACTACGGGGTCAGCCTGATCGCGGACCATGGCAATGCGGACCGGATGCGGAATCTGGATGGGTCCCCTCACACCGCACACACTACCGCGCTGGTACCGCACCTGATCATAAAGCCCGGTGTAACCGGCCCGATCCGAAGCGGCAAGCTTGGGGATGTCGCGCCGACGATTCTGAGCCTGATGGGGCAGGAAATTCCCCCGGCCATGACGGGGGAGCGCCTAGTCCCGTGAGCCGAGGCTATCTGACGGAAATGTCCCAGGGCAGACGGGCCAGCGGCGCACGCTGCATCTGAGAGAGTTCCTCAAGCAGTCGCGCCTGCTCCCGAAGGGCCGTGTCCCAGGGGGAGTCAAAGAGGGTGCGCGCCCGGATCATGAATGAGTCGGTGAATTCCTCAAGGAATGACTTGGGTCGGGGCAGGCGGATTACGCGGTAGGCACCCTCCTCTAGGCCGCCCCGTTCGGCGGCCAGGGCAATGGCATCGTCAAGCCCGCCTTCAATATCCGCCAGCCCGATGTCCAGAGCATCAGCTCCGGTCCAGACCCTGCCCTGAGCAATCGCATCAACTTCATCCAACGGCATGTTGCGGCTGACGCTGACTTTGGTGAGAAATTCCGCGTAGGTCTGGTCAATAGCCCGTTCCAGGAGGGCCTGCTCCCGCGGCTCCAACGGGGTCATGCCGGAGAACATGTCGGCAAACGGACCGGTGGTGATCCGGTCGGTGGTGATGCCGAGTTTGGTATCCATCATCCGGCCGAGACTGAAATGGATTCCGAAGACACCAATGGAACCCGTAATGGTATGCGGTGACACCATAATGGTATCTGCAGCAGTCGCCAGCCAGTAGCCCCCGGATGCGGCTACATTGCCCATGGATACAATAACGGGTTTTTCCCCCGCCGTAAGATGCACGGCCCTCCACATTTCGTCACTTGCGGTAACCATGCCGCCCGGTGAGTTAATGCGCAGCACAACGGCCTTGACGCGGTCATTTTCACGGGCGCGCTTCATAGCGCGGGCGAATGTGGTCGCCCCCAGTGTCTGCGAATATGTGGAGCTCGATCCCCCCATGATGGTCCCTACCGCATATACCACAGCCACCTCATCGGTGGATGTCGGCGCGGGTGTCACACTTACCCGGCTGTATCGGCGCAGGCTGACCGTGTTGAGGTCATCGGACTCCCCAACCATTGACTCAAGCTGGCTGCGGACCTCATCGTCGTGCAGCAGGTTGTCAATCAGCCCGGCCTCGTGTGCATCCCGGGCAGTTATGAGTGCGCCGGTAGACATGAGGCTCTCCACGGCATCGGCGCTCAGGTCACGGCTCTCCGCCACGGTGTGGACAAACGCGTCATACCGGTTGGCCAGAATGACCTCCAGCTGCATCCGGTTTTCCTGGGACAGGTTGCGTCGGGTATAGGGCTCAACCGCCCCCTTGAACTGCCCTGCGCGAATCACTGTCGGCTCAATATTGAGTTTGTCAATCAGCCCCTTGTAGAATGACACGCCCAGGTAGAAGCCGTTGAATTCAAAAAAAGGTTCCGGCGTGGAAAAGATGCTGTCCGCGGCACTGGCCAAATAGTAAGCTGCCTCGCCCATGCCCAGATCATTTTCGGATGCGATCAGCGGCTTGCCGCTGGACTTGAAATCCACGAGGGCCTGCCGCACATCCGCCAGCGTTGCCCAACCGGCCATCACGCCTCCGGGCCTCAGCCATACTGCCGCAATTCGGTCATCCTCCGCCGCATTGGTCAGCGCTCTTTTGATGTCCTGCAGGCTGGTGGGGGTCGGCACATCAAAAAGAACCTGAAACGGATCATCTCCGGCGGTCTGCTCCAGAATTGGTCCGGATAAATCCATCATCAGTACCGAATTGGAGGTGATGGCAGGCTCACCCGCAGTCCCGAGGCTGCCCACGGATGCGACAACGGCGCTGAAGATCAAACCGACAAATACAAGAAGCACAGCAAAGGCAATCAGCGCCCCGAGGGCACTGGCCAGCAGAGTGGACAGGAATCGCATAATCGTAACAGCCAAGGGATTCCACGGTACGCTGAAACCTCCAACTTGTTGCAGGCCGGAAACCGGATTGCCGCAAAAGTGTAGATTCGGCAGTCATTGTGGACATCATGTCAGTTGCTGCCGCATTGTCACCCTATGCGGCCCACTGGCAGGATTTTTGTGCTACGCATACAGCCTGTTGAATCCATTGCAACGCAACCGCCATATCACGCTGATAAAGGTCTGGGCGACCGGGAAAAGCAGATTCTCGGCCTGATCGTGCGGAGCTTTATTGACAAGGCAGGTCCGGTAGGCTCACGTTCGCTGGCGCGGCAATACGGACTTCATTTAAGTCCGGCCACCGTACGCAACACCATGAGCGACCTGGAGCTGCTGGGATACCTGCGGCAGCCCTACACATCGGCGGGGCGGATGCCGACGCAGTTGGGCTACCGGGCGTTCGTTGATGACCTGGGAGAAGCAAAGGAGCTGTCATCCCTGGAGAAAAAACTCCTGAGGGCAAAGCTGGACCGCCTGATGAGCGACACCGATGATCTCTTTAACGCCAGCACCCTGCTGCTGAGCCGGATGTCCAACCTGCTGGCGGTGGTGCTGAGCCCCAAATTGTCCACCGGGGTGCTGGAACGGCTGGATGTGGTGCCGCTGTCGTCGCCGAATGTCATGATTGTCATCAGCGTGCGCAGCCGAATGGTCAAGACAATCATCTATCAGACGGAAGTGGATGTAAAGCGGCGCGATCTGGACCGCATTGTGTCCATTCTGAACGAGCGGCTGGCGGGACTGAGGCTGGATGAAATCCGACGGACCTACGCCAGTCGGACGCGGGACATTGAGGATGATTCCACCGGCATCGTCCAGCTTATCCTGCATGAGTCGGCAACCCTGTTCGGGGACGTGGAAGCCGGGCGGGTAAATCACAGCGGCACGCAGGAGCTGCTCCGGCAGCCGGAATTCCAGAACGCCCGCAATGTGCAGCAGCTCATTAAGGTGATCGAGGACAAGGGCTTTGTCGTGAAGCTGTTTGAGCAGGCGCATTCGGTGATCGGACAGGCCGTTGTAAGTATCGGCAGCGAGCTCCAGGATGAATCCGCCAGCGGGTACTCCACGGTCACGGCACGGTACCAGATTGGGGAGACCACCGGCATGGTCGGGCTGCTGGGGCCGATGCGTATGGACTATGAACGGGCCATTGGGCTGGTTGAAACCATGGCTTCACTGCTGAGCCAGCCGGCCGTCAGACTAATGCAATCAGAAATCAAATCGCATGGCTAACCAGGAAGCGGATCTGCAGCCGGAGGAGGCAGCTTCGCCGGAGACGGTTGAAGAGACAACTGCGAATACCGCGGTAGGCACAGAAGAGGTGGATGAAGTGAGCACAGAATTGGCGCGCGTGAAGGATCAGCTGCTCCGCAAAGCCGCTGAGCACGAGAATTATCGCCGCCGGATCAGTCGGCAGCGAGAAGAGTGGTCCTCCCGCGCACGGGCGCAGGTGGTCCGGCAGCTGCTGCCGATCCTGGATGACCTGGATCTGACAATTCAGGCGGCTGACCAGAGCCAGCCGGACGCGGCCGCCCTGGCTTCCCTGAAGTCCGGCGTGAGCCTGGTGCATCGGAATTTTGGCGAAACCCTGGGCAAACTGGGTGTTAAACCGATAGATGCCATTGGAGAACTGTTCGATGAAAACCTGCACGAGGCGGTCATGCAGGCACCGGCGGTGGATGATGCCGCAGCTGACACGGTGCTGCATGAGGTTAAGCGCGGATATGTGCTGGGGGAGATCGTGCTGCGGCATTCCCAGGTCATTGTGAGTGTTGAGCCCGTTGAAACCGTGCCGGATGATCCGGTAGAGGAGACGCTGCCATGAGAGACTACTACGAGATCCTTGGTATCGGGCGTGAGGCTGCACCCGATGAAATCAAGAAGGCCTATCGGAAGAAAGCGCTTCGCAATCATCCGGACCGCAATCCCGGTGATAAGAAAGCGGAGGCCCGGTTCAAGGAAGCGGCGGAGGCCTATGAAGTGCTGAGCGATCCGCAAAAGCGGGCCCGCTATGACCGATTCGGTCACGATGGCGTTCGGAGCGGGCCGGGAGGCGGCCCGGCCTTTACGGATGTCAATGACATTTTTAGTGCTTTCGGCGACATCTTCGCCGGTGCCGCGGGCGGGTCTATTTTTGATGGGATCTTTGCGGGCGGTACCCGGGGCCGGCGAGAGCGCGGCCAGCGCGGGGAAGCCCTGCGGATGCGGTTGCCGCTGACGCTGGAGGAAATTGCGGACGGTACCTCAAAGAAGCTGCGCGTGCCCAGATTTGTCGGGTGCCAGGCATGCAGCGGCAGTGGCGCGGAGGGGGGACCGGATGCCCTCAGCCGGTGCAGCACCTGCAACGGCAGCGGAGAGGAACGACAGGTCCGCAATACGGCGTTTGGGCAGATCGTCAATGTGATGCCCTGCCGTCAGTGCCGCGGTGAAGGTCAGACCATTAAGGATACGTGTAGGGAATGTGAGGGTCTCGGGCGCGTGCGGGAAGAATCCACCCTGACCGTGCAGATCCCTCCAGGGGTTGAGGAGGGTATAACGATCAGCCTGCGGGGTGAAGGGAACGCAGGTATGCGCGGGGGTCGAACGGGAGACCTTCGCATTGAGGTCAGCGAAGTGAAGCATGAACATTTTGGCCGGCAGGGGAGTGATCTTATCTATGATCTTAACCTTTCCTTTCCCGATGCGGCGCTGGGGGCGGAGGTTGAAGTACCTACGCTCAACGGTACCACCAAAGTGAACATCAAACCCGGCACGCAGTCCGGCAAAGAGCTGCGATTCCGGGGGCGCGGTCTGCAGGAGCTCGGAAGCAACCGTCGCGGAGATCAGATCGTTCGCGTAAGGGTGTGGACCCCCCGGGATTTGTCTGAAGACGACCGGATTCTGCTGGAAAAGCTCAAAACGTCAGCGTCAGTCAGCCCCCCGTCCAGAGAGGAACGGGCGCGTGATAAGTCGTTCTTTGAACGCGTAAAGGATGTCTTTACCTGAGGTTCGCATGTCAGGCAGGGACGAAGAACTGCGGGGCGTGATGCGCCAAGTGCCCTCATCCGTGGCGATCGTCACGGCGGTCGGTGCCCAAGAGGCCCGCGGCATTACCGTCGGATCCTTCAACAGTGTTTCGCTGCGGCCTCCGCTGATCAGCTTCAATGTGTCCAATGACTGCCGGATGCATCCGCTGCTGATGCACGCGGAACGATTTAATGTTAATGTGCTGACCGATCAGCAGCTCGATGTTAGTCGTACCTTTGCGGAGCCGGATCAGGACGGGGCGGACCAGTTGGCCGCGGTACGGTATTGCCTGGATCGCTGGGGGATTCCGGTGCTGGCCGACACGGTGGCGCTGCTGAGCTGTTCAACCTGGGCCCGGCATGCGGCCGGCGATCATGTACTGGTGATCGGCCGCGTTCAATCCGCGAAGATCGAAGGTGACCGAATGCCACTGGTATACCTCGATCGAAGCTACCACCGCATGGGTCGCCGCATCGGTTCTCAAACCTGGCCCATTTGACGAAGGAATATCCGGGAATTCGTACGGGTGACGGGTCCAAAGTGAAGATCGTAACTTTGCAGATTGTGCGTACCCGAAAAAGCAATGTCCGTTTATCCGTTTCGTGAAATAGAGCGCAGGTGGCAGGCGTACTGGGAGCGGAACAAGACCTTTCGTACGCCCCGGAAGGTGGACATGTCCAAGCCGAAGTACTATGTGCTGGACATGTTTCCCTACCCCAGCGGCGCGGGCCTGCATGTCGGCCATCCCGAGGGATATACCGCGACGGATATAGTTGCCCGTTACAAGCGGATGCGGGGATTCAATGTGCTGCACCCCATTGGCTGGGATGCCTTCGGGCTGCCGGCGGAGCAGTATGCACTGCGGACCGGGACGCATCCGCGCATTACGACCGAGAAGAATATCAGCCGGTTTCGTGATCAGTTGAAGTCGCTGGGCTTTTCCTATGACTGGGACCGAGAGGTGGATACCACCGATCCGGACTACTTCCGGTGGACACAGTGGATCTTCCTGAAGCTGTATGAACGGGGTCTGGCCTATGAGGCGGAAGTGCCCGTCTGGTGGTGTGAAGCGCTCGGCACGACGCTGTCGAATGAAGAGGTCGTCGATGGCCGAAGCGACATCGGGGGGCATCCCTGCGAACGACGAAAGCTCCGGCAGTGGGTACTCAAGATCACGCATTATGCTGAGCGTCTGCTCAAGGGCCTGGACACGATGGACTGGCCGGTCAGCACCAAAGAGATGCAGCGCAACTGGATCGGACGCAGCGTCGGTGCTGAAATCAAATTCCCCCTTCAAGACCACCCGGGCGAAAGCATTTTGGTCTACACCACGCGTCCGGACACCATTTTTGGCGCTACCTATATGGTGCTGGGCCCGGAGCACACCCTGGTGCCGAGCGTGACCACAAGTGCCAATCGGGATGCGGTGGCGGCCTATCAGCGGCAGGCGGCCCGCAAGAGTGATCTGGAACGGACCGGGCTGCAGAAGGACAAGACCGGTGTATTCACCGGAGCCTATGCCATAAATCCGGCCACCGACGAAGCCATACCGGTCTGGGTGGCCGATTACGTATCGGTTGCCTACGGCACCGGTGCCATCATGGCGGTACCCGGGCAGGATGACCGGGATTGGGCCTTTGCTGAACGGTATGATCTGCCTATACGCCGAACGGTCCAGCCGCCGGAGGACTTTGAAGGTAAAGCCTATGTTGAAGATGGTCCGGCCATTAACAGCGGGTTTCTCAACGGGCTGCAGGTTGAAGAGGCTAAGGCCCGCATTATCGATTGGCTGGAAACCGAAGGTCTGGGCAGCCGGAAGGTAAACTACAAGCTCCGGGACTGGCTGTTTTCGAGGCAGCGCTACTGGGGTGAACCTATCCCGATCATATTTGACAGCGGGCAGGCGGAGCCGGTGGCGGATGATCAGCTGCCGATCACCCTGCCCCAACTGGAGGCATTCAAGCCGAGCGGGACCCCGGAAGGTCCGCTGGCGCTGGCCACGGAATGGCAGCAGACCACCAGTGCGGTGACCGGCAGACCCGCGCTGCGGGAAACCAACACGATGCCCCAATGGGCTGGATCATGCTGGTATTACCTGCGATACATCGATCCAGACAACACGCAAGCGCCGGTGGACCCGGCCCTGGAGCGGTACTGGATGCCCATAGATCTGTATGTAGGCGGGGCTGAGCACGCGGTCCTCCACCTGCTGTACGCACGATTCTGGCATATGGTGCTGCACGATGCTGGCATTGTCTCCACGCCTGAGCCGTTCGCGCGTCTGGTACACCAGGGCATGATTCTGGGCGAACTTGAATTTACCGCTTGGCGTGACTGCGCAAGCGGGGCTTGGCTGTCGGCGGTGGAGGTGGTTGCCGGGCGGCATGTGCCTACCGGCAGGACTGCCGAGCAGGTACGCGTGTCTGAATCACAGGTGCAGAAACACGGCGATCTGTTTGTGCTCCGGGAGGCTCCTGATGTGCAGTTGGATGTGCGGGCCTTCAAGATGAGCAAGAGTCGGGGCAATGTCATCAATCCCGACGCGATTATCGGCGAGTACGGCGCGGATGCCTTCCGGCTGTACGAGATGTTCATGGGTCCGCTGGAGCAGGTCAAGCCGTGGAGCACGCGCGGGGTGCACGGAACCTTTCGGTTTCTGAATCGGGTCTGGCGCCTGCTCGCCGGAGCGCGGCCGGTCAGTACAACGCCGCCCACCGGCGCGCAGCTGCGTACGATGCATCGGACGATCCGCAAGGTGACCGACGATATTGAGGCGCTGCGCATGAATACGGCAATTGCGGCCTTGATGGAGTTTATCAATGAGGCCTACAAGTGGCCCGCCATGCCGCAGGCATTGATCCGGCCGTTTGTGCTGATTCTTTCGCCGTTTGCGCCCCATCTGGCAGAGGAATTATGGACCCGGCAGGGCGGGGGCAGCTCATTGGCCTATGAGATGTGGCCGGAAGCGGACGAACGATACATGGTGGAGGATACGCTGGCCTTGCCGGTGCAGGTCAACGGCCGGGTTCGTGCGACTATTGACGTTCCCCGGGATGCTGATCCGGCCGACATATTTGAGCGCGCAAAGCGCGAGCCGAATATTCTGCGGCATTTGACCGGCAGGACGTTGCGACGTGAGATCTATGTTCCGGGCCGGATTGTCAATCTGGTCGCAAACTGATGGATACCCCCAAGGCCCTGGACGTGCTGGCCTTCGGGGCCCATCCCGATGATGCGGAGCTGGCGGCCGGGGGGACGCTGCGGTTGTGCGTCCTGCAGGGGCACGCGGCCGGCATCGTGGATCTGACGCGGGGAGAGCTGGGGTCCCGCGGGACTTCCCGGATACGGGCGGAAGAGGCAAGGGCGGCCGGCGAGGTGCTGGGATTGGCGGTTCGTGAGAACCTCGGCATGGCCGATGGTGCCATTACCGATCAGGGCCGAACGGCCATCATACGCGCATTGCGCACCTGGCGCCCCCGAATCGTGCTGACTCATCCGCCGGAGTGCCGACATCCAGATCATGTACAGACGGCAAAGCTGGTGGTGGAGGCCTGCTTTTACAGCGGCCTGCGAAAACTGGTGACCGAAGATGCCAACGGGCAGACACAGCAGCCCTGGCGACCGCGCCATGTGCTCCATTTTGCCGAAGTGATGCCGTTTGAGCCTACGCTGGTCGTGGATGTGACCTCCACCTGGGCCGACCGTACGCGGGCCCTGCAGTGTTACGCATCGCAGGTGCACCATCCGGACTATGTGCCGAAAAAGGATGAACCGGAGACCTTTATCTCCAACCCCGATTTTTTTGCCTGGATTGAAGCACGCGCCCGCATGTGGGGTTACAGAATCGGGGCCAGGTACGGTGAGCCGTTTGCCTACCGGGGAGTGATGGGCACATCTGATCTGATGTCCGCACTGTCGCTGGATGCCCGGTTCCGCTAGAGGGACTGTTTGTGAATTCGCAGCGGATGCAGGCGGCGGCGCAATAGCCATTTGAATACACCGTATATTCGCAGGTCCGGCAGAAAACCGAAAATGGGTACGGCGGATACGACCAGGTTTCGCAACGGCTTTACCATGGAGCTGAATAAGGAGCTGTGGCAGATTGTGAAGTTCCAGCATGTTAAGCCGGGTAAGGGCGGGGCCTTCGTGCGAACGACGCTCAGGAATGTGCGCACCGGCCGGGTGGTGGACCGGACGTTTCGGGCGGGAGAGAAAGTGATCGAGGCGCGGGTTGAGCGCCGCGCGCATCAGTACCTGTATCAGGACGGATTCGGGATGCACTTCATGAATATGGAAGACTTCTCGCAGGTGATGCTGCCAGCTGAGCAGGTCAGCAAACGGAAGTACCTTAAGGAAGGGGGCATGATTGACATCCTCTTCCACGCCCAGACCGAACAGCCCGTACTTGCGGAACTGGCCAAGAGTGTGGACCTGGAAGTGGTCCGGTCTGATCCGGGCATCAAGGGCGACACAGCTACGGGAGCCACCAAGACCGCTACGCTGGAAAGCGGAGCCGAGATCAATGTGCCGCTGTTTGTGTCGCAGGGAGACATCGTGCGGGTCAATACGGACACCGGAGATTACATCACACGCGTATCTGCGGCGTAGCCTGTTTAATCAGACATTATTTGCGGTGCCCAGGATTTTTACCAGGAACAGACCGATGGCCGCAGGGCCCGTGGATATTGAACGCATTCGTGAGCTGCTTCGGCTGGCTGAGGAAATGACCGCAGCCGAAGTGGAAATTGAAACAGGTGGTGTCCGGATTGTCCTGCGCCAGCACGCGACTTCTGTCATTGTGCCGCAGGCTATGCCAGCACCGGATCCTCCCGCTGCCGCCCCTGAGCCCGAGCCGGTCAAGGCGAACGGCACCTGGGTCAAAGCACCGACACCCGGTACGTTTTATACCCGCCCCGCCCCGGATAAGGAGCCGTTTGTGTCCGTGGGCGATCAGGTCAATGTCGGCGACACGCTCTGCATTCTTGAGGCCATGAAGCTCATGAACGAGATTGAATGCGAGGTGTCCGGCACCGTGAAGGAAGTGCTGGTGGCGGATGGCGAGCCGGTGGAGTATGATCAGCCACTGTTTCTGATTGGCACCTGAGCAATTCTGCATGAAAAAAGTGCTGATCGCCAACCGCGGCGAGATTGCCCTGCGCATCATCCGTACGTGCCGCGAGATGGGCCTTTCTACGGTCGCGGTATATTCAACGGCGGACCGTGAATCGCTGCATGTCAGGTATGCGGACGAGGCGGTCTGTATTGGTCCTCCCAATTCGCAGGAGAGTTACCTGAAGCCCGACCGCATCCTTACGGCCGTGGAAATGACCGGTGCCGATGCGATTCATCCGGGGTACGGGTTCTTGTCTGAGAATCCGATTTTCAGCCAGATCTGCCTGGACCACGGGATCACCTTCATCGGACCGGATCCCATGACGATCCGCATGATGGGCGACAAAAGCTGTGCGAAAGACACCATGAAGGCTGCCGGTGTGCCGGTCGTTCCGGGCTCCGATGGCTTGGTGGCATCGGAAGAGGACGGATGTGCGCTGGCGGAGCGTATCGGGTATCCGGTAATGATCAAGGCGAGCGCGGGCGGCGGTGGCCGCGGCATGCGCGCGGTGCAGGACCCCGCCGACTTCAGCCGGCATTTTCATGCGGCGCAGGCCGAAGCTAGAGGGGCTTTCGGCAACCCGGATGTCTATATCGAAAAACTGATCACCGGACCCAGGCATGTGGAAATCCAGGTTATGGGCGACGGGCAGGGTACCACCGTTCACTATGGGGAACGGGAGTGCTCCATCCAGCGGCGCCATCAGAAATTGCTGGAAGAGGCCCCATCCAGTGCGGTCAGCGATGATCTCCGTGCACGAATGGGCGCAGCGGCGATCCAGGGTGCGGCGGCGGTCAACTATGTGGGTGCCGGCACGGTGGAATTTCTGCTGGATGCGGATGGCAGTTTTTATTTCATGGAAATGAACACCCGCATCCAGGTTGAGCATCCGGTGACCGAGGAGGTTTACGGGGTGGACCTGATTGAACAGCAGATTCGTGTGGCCATGGGTGAACGGTTGGAGAATCATGCTGCCCGGATTAACGGTCATGCGATTGAATGCCGCATCAACGCGGAAAACCCTGACCGCAACTTCAGTCCTTCACCCGGGCGGATTTCCGCGTTCAACCTGCCGGGCGGTCTCGGCGTGCGCGTGGACACGCACGCATATGCCGACTATACGATTCCCGCCAATTACGACTCAATGATTGCCAAACTGATCGTGCACGGCAACACGCGGCAGCAGGCTATCGGGCGCATGCAGCGTGCACTGGACGAATTTGTTATTGAGGGAGTGGCGACGACTATTCCGTTTCATCGGAAGCTCCTGCGGCATCCGGCCTTTCTGGAAGGGGCCGTTGACACGCATTTTGTGGAGCAGTCCGATTGGACTTCCATGGCAGCGTAACATCAGTTGTGATATGAATATTCCGACAGCGCTCCTGTATACGGAGGAACATGAATGGGTGCGTGTGGCAGATGATGGCACCACCGCCCTTATCGGCATCACCGACTACGCCCAGCGGGAGCTGGGCGACATTGTATTTGTGGAACTGGAGCCTGAGGGAGAGGAATTCAGCAAAGGTGAGGTATTCGGATCCGTGGAGGCCGTCAAGGCGGTTTCGGACCTGTTCATGCCGGTATCCGGCACCATTTGCGCACACAATCCGACGCTTGAGTTGAGTCCTGAATCGGTCAACTCCGATCCGTACGGCAGCGGGTGGATGATTGAAATCACTTTGGCGGATCCGTCCGAAATCACCGAGCTGTTATCTGCGGACGTATATGAGTCCATGGTTGGCTGATGTATGCAGGAACGCATTGTCATCCTTGATTTCGGTGCACAGTATACCCAGTTGATTGCCCGTCGGGTACGTGAGGCGGGGGTGTTCTCGGAGATTTTTCCCTGTACGGCCACACCGCAGGACCTTCGGGGTGTCCGGGGCATCATTCTTTCCGGCGGGCCGAGTTCCGTATATGATGCGCACGCACCGCAGTTGGACACCGGTATCTTTAAGCTGAGGCGTGATGATCGCACATTGATGCCGATACTGGGTATCTGCTACGGACTCCAGGCCATGGTTCATGCCTTGGGCGGCGAGGTTCGGCCGGCGGCCCATCGCGAATTTGGCCATACGCACCTCCATGTGTCCGACGGGCGCGACCTTCTAGCGGGCATACCGGAAGGCACGCGGGTATGGATGAGTCACGGAGACATGCTTACTCGTGTACCCAGGGGTTACCGGATCACCGCGCACACGTCCAGCGCACCCGTGGCGGCTGCCCGGCATGAATCGCTGCCCCACTATGGTGTGCAGTTTCATCCGGAGGTGGTGCACACCGAATTCGGGCAGAAGATATTTGAGAATTTTGCGCGGCGCATCTGCGGTTGTGCGGCGGACTGGTCTCCGGCCTCATTCATTGAGGAGAAGACCCAAGAGCTGCGTGAGACGGTTGGAGAAGATCAGGTCATTCTAGGTCTTTCCGGCGGGGTGGATTCGGCCGTGACTGCCCGTTTGATTCACGATGCCATTGGCGATCAGCTTACATGCATATTCGTCAACAACGGTCTGTTGAGGCACGGGGAGTGGGAGGAGGTGCAGGAAACCTGCCGGACCCATCTTCATGCCAGACTGGAGGCGGTGGATGCTACGGACCTGTTCCTGGGCAGGCTGGCGGGTATCACGGATCCTGAAGAAAAGCGTGTCGTGATCGGCAACACATTTGTGGAGGTGTTTGAGGAGGCTACGGAAGCCATAGAGCGCAGGCGCGGCAGTCGGCCCAGGTTTCTGGCGCAGGGCACCCTGTACCCGGATGTGATCGAAAGCGTATCCTTTAAGGGGCCCAGTGCGACCATCAAGACGCACCACAATGTTGGCGGTCTGCCTGAAGATCATGGCTTTACCCTACTTGAGCCGTTCCGGGAGTTGTTCAAGGACGAAGTGCGCATCATCGGCAAAATGCTCGGATTGCCAGACACCATGCTGCAGCGCCATCCGTTCCCGGGTCCCGGCCTGGCCGTACGCATTCCGGGTTCAGTGGACAAACATTCTCTTGCGCTCTTGCGGAGTGCAGATCGGATATTTGTGGAAGAGCTGCATCAGTGGGATCTGTATGACGCAACCTGGCAGTCTTTCGCGGTGCTGCTCCCTGTCCAAACCGTGGGTGTAATGGGAGACGAGCGCACCTATGAGCGGGTCTGTATCCTTCGGGCTGTTACCAGTACCGATGGCATGACCGCCGACTGGGCGCGGCTGCCGCATGATTTTCTCGGTCATGTAGCCGGGCGCATTGTTAATGAGGTTAAGGGAATCAATCGGGTGGCCTACGATATCAGTTCCAAGCCGCCCGCAACCATTGAGTGGGAATAATGGCGGCGCGCTGCGCTTTGCTGGTGCTGCTGTGGGTTGCAGGGACGCAGGTTCAGGCGCAGCCCATCTATGATGGTGCGGCAAGCGAGCAGTTCCGCTCGGCCCTGATAGCTTTTGAGTCCCGGGAATACGAGGTGGCCTACCGGCGGTTTGTGGATGTGTTCAACCGCGAGCCGGTACATACGCGAACGACGGCGGCTCTGCTGATGGCGGGCAAGGCTCTCTATCGAATGGGCGACTATGCCCGGGCGCTTGAGGTTCTCGGCTCGTTCCATCGTGATTATCCCACCAGCCGGTATCTGCGGGAGGCATCCCAGGTCATGGCGTTTGCCCGGCTGGAAATGGGCAAGGCGGAGCGTGTGTCTGCGGCTGTGCGGATCGGTGTCGCGCTACCGCTAACCGGTGTGGACCCTGCGCTGAGCCGGTCGCTGTTCAGCGGAATCAGGTACGCTGTGGATTACCATAATGCCCGGGGTCGCGGGATGGTTCAGTTGATTTTCAGGGACACGCAGAACTCTCCGGCCCAAGCTCGGCGGGCGGTGGTGGAACTGGCCGGTGAAGGTGCAGATGCCATTATCGGCCCCTTATTCAGTCAGGAAGTATTGGCGGCGGCCCGGGAGGCGGAGCGTGCGGAGGTGGTACTGGTGGCTCCCCTGGCCACGGATGACCGCATTACGCGGGGTAGCACGATTATCTTTCAGGCGAACGCGATTCTGGCAGAGCGCGGCGCGTTTATGGCGCGGGCGGCGGTGAACAGGTTGGGACTTAGCCGATTAGGGGTGGTTGCGCAGGCTGGCAAGAGCGTGAGCATGGCTCGGGCACGCGGATTTACCGAGGCGGTTTTGCGTGAGGGCGCGGAGCTTGAATTTAACGTGCTGCTGGAGTCCTCCTCGGACTGGCTCCGATTGCCGGAGCTGATCGGAGCTGTGAAACTGGACGCTGTGGACGGACTTTATCTGTCCGTGGATGAAGCGTCCGATCAGGACATAGCCCGCGTGGCGGAAGGCATTCTCACAAGGCTGGGGCGCTCGTCGGCGCGGCCCCATATACTGGGAGCCTCGGCCTGGCATGAGGTTGAAAAAGGCCCATTTGCGCAGAATCTCAAGGTGAGCTACATGGATGTGCAGCATATCAACGAGCTAAGCAGTGAAGTGCGCAGCTTCATTCAGGGCTATCGGGCAGCCAATGAGGGCGCTGCGCCGGATCGCCTCGCGTATGTCGGCTATGATGTAACCCGGCTGCTGCTGCAGTACGTTGGCACCACCGATGACCTTGCATCCAGTCTGCGCAGCGGCGCGCGGTATGATGGCGTGGCTATCCGCATCAGGTTTGATGAAGATCAGCGCAATGAAGCGCTGTTTCTGTTCCATCACTCGCCAAATGGCGGAATCCTGGCAAATTAGCCCGGCCGAGGCAATCAAATTCGGCTCAGGATCGTTACACCGTAAAAGCCCCCGATTTCTCCATGAATTGCCGAATAATAGCTTTGTGCTGTCTTGCGCTGGCGGGATGTGCCGGCAGCGGACGGGTGAACTATACCTCACCTGAGGATGCCTACAACCGCGGTATGGCCGCGTTCAACGATGGCCGTTACACGCGCGCGGCGCAGTACTTTCAGGGGGTGTTTGATTTTGGGCGGACGCATGAGTGGGCGGACGATGCCCGGTTGCAGCTGGCGCGTTCGTACCGCATGAATCGGGATTATATCCTGGCCGCCAACGAGTATTCCTCTTTTTCCTCCATGTATCGGGGCGATGAGCGGGTGCCGGTGGCGGAGTTTGAGCGGGCGATGACCTTTTTTGAGCGGTCTCCGGCCGTTGAGCTGGATCAATCCAGTACGAGGCGTGGCATAGACGTGTTCAATCTGTTCATCCAGCGGTTCCCGGAGCATGACTCGGTGGAGGTGGCCATGGTCCGTGTGGGAGAATTGCGTGAAAAGCTGGCCGACAAGCTGTTCCACGCCGCGGGTCTGTACGAGCGTCGCGGACTTTATGAGGCGGCGGCGCTGACGTACGAGTTGATGTTTGATCAGTACCCGGATACTCCGTTGGCCGACGATGCGCTGCTGGGGGCGATCCGTTGCTATATTGAATTCAGCGCACGCAGTATTCAGCAGCGGCAGGCTGAGCGGCTTGAGACCGCCATCGGTCATTACGAACGTCTGGTGCAGATTTTCCCGGACAGCGACCTTATAGAAGCGGCATCGGAATTGCGAAGTGAGGCCGATGTCCGGCTGGACCGACTGGTGGCGCAGGGCACCATTCCTTAGCCGTTGGCACTCATGACCATAGGGTTGTTCGGCGGCACGTTCGATCCGCCGCACCTGGGTCATTTGGAAGTATCGCGTTGCGCGCAGTTAAGCTACGGGCTCAACGAAGTCTGGTGGGTATGTGCGTACCGCCCGCCGCATAAACCCGGTTCGGGTCTGACCCCGTATCGTCATCGGCTGGCAATGACAAAGCTGGCTGTGCGCGGGCATCCCCGGTTGGCCGCCAGCGACATAGAGTCAGCATTGCCGCAGCCCTCTTATACTATTGCGACCCTTAGCGCTTTTCAGTGGCGTTTTCCGGCGCACGAATTCGTGCTGGTGATGGGTCAGGACAGTCTGGCGCAGTTCGGCCGGTGGCATCAGCCTCAGGCCATTGCCGATCAGGCGCGACTGCTCGTATATCCCCGCAGGGGCTGGGTCGTGCAGGCGCTGCCCCATTATCTCCAGGGACGGGTCCGGTGGATGGAGGTGTCGCCGATTGCCATGGAGAGTGCGTCGATCCGGGCTCTGGCCGAAGCGAACCGCTCAATTGCCGGGTATGTCCGCCCTTCTGTAGCGGCATACATTGAGACTCAGGGCCTGTACGGCAGCCATTCCTCGGAGTCTGGCTAATCAGGGGTAATGGGATTCCTTGATTTCTTCATCAGCCGCTGCTGATGGGTGGTTGCTGGGGGATTGCGGGAGACTGGTCGGGAGTCGGCATCTTCCGGCCGCCTGATCACAATGGAGTACTGGGTGCTGATCGGTCGCGGATGGGAGCACGTGTCATCCGGCGGGGGCAGGCCTTAAGGCGCGCGGTAGTTGAGCATTGGTCCGAAGAGCAAAGTGATTGTGTCCATTCACCAGCATGTGTACCTCAAGGGCTTACTGCGTCGGATGTCCGAGGCGGACATCCGAGCCTCTTGCAAAACTATGGAACCGAACATTGTCCGACTCATAGGACGGGCA